>CAVUDC010000008.1:0-308829 GCA_963740165.1 uncultured Actinomycetota bacterium
ACGAGCACGGTCAGAAGATGATCCGCGCGGCGGCGGCGAACAACGCCACCCCGCAGGAGTGGGTCGACAAGCTCGTCACCGAGTCGTGGTTCCCCCTGCTCGAGACTCTCGACATCGAGAACGACGACTTCATCCGCACGACGCAGGAGCGCCACGAGACCCGTGTGCAGACATTCCTGCAGGCGATCTACGATCGCGGCTACATCTACGCGGGCGAGTACGAGGCGCTGTACTGCGTCGGGTGTGAGGAATTCAAGCCCGAGTCCGAGATCGTCGACGGCACCGGCCCGTTCGAGGGGCTCAAGGTCTGCGTCATCCACTCCAAGCCGCTGCGAGCTGCTGCAGAGAAGAACTACTTCTTCAAGCTCAGCGAGTTCGCCGACCGGCTGCTCGAGCTCTACCGCGACGAGCCCGACTTCGTGCGCCCCGAGTCGGCGCGCAACGAGGTCATCTCGTTCGTTCGCAGTGGGCTGAAGGACCTCTCGATCTCGCGTTCCACGTTCGACTGGGGCATCGAGGTGCCGTGGGATGCCTCGCACGTCATCTATGTGTGGGTCGACGCGCTGCTGAATTACGCAACGGCGGTCGGTTACGGCGCGGATCCCGAGACGTTCGAGCGCCGCTGGCCGGCGTACCACGTGGTCGGAAAAGACATCCTGCGCTTCCACGCCGTGATCTGGCCCGCCATGTTGATGGCCGCCGGGCTCGACGTGCCGCGCGGCGTGTTCGCACACGGCTGGCTGCTCGTCGGCGGCGAGAAGATGTCGAAGTCGAAGCTCACGGGCATCGCGCCCACCGAGATCACGGATGTGTTCGGCTCGGATGCCTATCGGTTCTACTTCCTCTCGGCGATCGCGTTCGGTCAGGACGGGTCGTTCTCGTGGGAAGACCTGTCGGCGCGGTACCAGGCCGAGCTCGCCAACGGCTTCGGCAACCTCGCCTCGCGCTCGATCGCGATGATCGAGAAGTACTTCGCCGGCGTCGTGCCGCCCGCGGGCGAGTACACCGAGGGCGATCTCGCCGTGCAGAAGATCGTCGCGGATGCCGCGGCCACCGCCGACGCCGCGATCGAGCGGTTCCGCATCGACGAGGCGATCGCCGCGATCTGGACGATCGTCGACGCGCTCAACCTCTACATCACCGAGAACCAGCCGTGGGCTCTCGCCAAGGACGACGCCCAACGCGAGCGCCTCGGCACCGTGCTGTACACGGCCGCCGAGGGCCTGCGCGCGCTCGCTGTGCTGCTCTCGCCCGTCACTCCTGAGTCCACCGAGAAGCTCTGGATCGCGCTCGGCGCGGCCGAGAGCATCGGACGTCTGCGCGACCAGCGGATCCGCGAAGCGGGAACCTGGGGCATCCTCCGTCCCGGCGCGAGCGTCAATGGTCTCGCGCCCCTGTTTCCGCGCGTCGAGCAGAGCGTGTGAGCGACCCGTCACAGTACGTACGAGAGCGTACGCAGAGAGGGGCGCCGCGACATCCGGTACCCGGATGCTCCCCGAACCGCTGAACGTCGCGGTCTACGACAACCACTGCCACCTCGAGATCCAGGACGGCGAGGGCATGAGCCTCGACGAACAGCTCGAGCGCGCCGTAGCCGTCGGCGTGATCGGCGTCGTGCAAGCCGGAGGCGATATCGAGTCCAGCCGCTGGTCGGCCTGGGCCGCAGCATGCCATCCGCGCGTGCTCGCCGCCGTCGCGATCCACCCGAACGAGGCTCCCGCGTACGCGGCGGCCGGCCGGCTCGACGAGGCGATCGGCGTGATCGACGAGCTGGCGGCGCAACCGCGCGTGCGCGCTATCGGCGAGACGGGCCTGGACTTCTTGCGTACCGAGGAAGACGGGCTGCCCGCGCAGTTCGAGAGTTTCGAGGCGCATATCGCGCTCGCGAAGAAACACGACATCGCGATGCAGATCCATGATCGCGACGCCCACGACGCCGTGCTCGAGACCCTCGAGCGGGTCGGTGCACCGGAGCGCACGGTGTTCCACTGCTTCTCGGGCGACGACGTCATGGCGCGGATCGCCGCCGATCGTGGCTACTACCTCTCGTTTGCGGGCAATGTCACGTTCAAGAACGCCCAGAACCTGCGCGACGCCCTTGCGGTCACCCCGCGCGAGCGGATCCTGGTCGAGACGGATGCTCCGTTCCTGACCCCCGTACCGCATCGAGGCCGCCCGAACGCGCCGTACCTGATTCCGGTCACGGTTCGGTTCATGGCTGCCGAGCTCGGGGCTCGAGGTCGACGAGCTCTGTGCGCAGCTCGCGTCGAACACCCTCGCTGTGTACGGCGAATTCTGACTCGTCGTTTCGTCTCGCTGCGCTCGCTCAACGACCGAGGCTGGGCCGGTCGTTGAGCGAGGACGCGTAGCGACCGAGGCTGGGCCGGTCGTTGAGTGAGGACGCGTAGCGACCGAGTCGAAACGTCAGCGCGCGCGGGCAGCCTTCGCGGCCGCGCGATCGTCGGCCGCCGCGGTGAAGAGGGTCTCGGTCTGCTCGAGCTCCATGCCCTTGGTTTCGGGGATGCGCAACAGAACGTAGAAGAACGACAGTGCCGCGAAAACCGCGTACATCAGGTACGTGATCGGCAGCGACCATCCGGACATCGCCGGGAAGCTCACCGTGATGAGGAAGTTCGCGATCCACTGCGCACCCGCCGCGACGCCGAGCGCCTTGCCACGGATGCGACTGGGGAAGATCTCACCGAGGAGCACCCACACGAGCGGGCCCCACGAAGCACCGAACCCGATCACGAAGAGGTTCGCGGCGACCAGGGCGATCGGTCCCCACGCGCCGGGAAGCGACACTTCTCCATCCACCGTCTCGGCGAAGGCGAACGCGAGGGCCATCGTCCCGAGCGAGACCGCCATCAGCACCGACCCGGTCATCAGGATCGGCTTGCGCCCGACGCGGTCGACCAGGACGATCGCCACGATCGTCACCGCGACGTTGGTGACGGACGTGATCACACCGATCAGCAGCGAGTTCTGTTCGGTGAAGCCCACGGCCAACCACAGCGTCGTCGAGTAGTAGAAGATCACATTGATGCCGACGAACTGTTGGAAGACCGACAGGATGATGCCGGTCCAGACGATCGGCTGGAGACCGAGCGCCTTGCCGCGGAGCGATACGCCCCGCGACTTCTTGTCTTCCTGGATCTTCTGGTCGAGCTCGCGCATGGTCTGCTCGAGGTCGGCCTCGGGCACCAGTCGTGCGTACACCGCGCGCGCCTCGTCGTAGCGGCCCTTCGCGATGAGGAAGCGGGGGGACTCCGGCATCGTGAACGCCAGCACACCGTAGACGAGCGCCGGGATGGCTTCTACGAGCAGCATCCACCGCCACGCCTCGAGCCCGAACCACAACTGTGACGAGGCGCCACCCGCAACTCCCGCGAGAACGGCGTTGGAGAGCAGGGCGCCGAAGATGCCGAGCGTGATCGCCAACTGCTGGAGGGAACCCAGCGTGCCACGGATCTGCCGAGGAGCGACCTCGGCGATGTAGGCGGGCGCGACGACGGAGGCGATGCCGATGCCCAGGCCGCCGATGAAACGCCAGACGGTGAGGTCGATCGCGCTGAAGGCGAGTCCCGAGCCGATCGCGCTCGCGAAGAACAGCACGGCGCCGACCATCATGACCCGCAGGCGACCCCAGCGGTCGCTCAGGACGCCCGCCAACACCGCGCCCAAAGCGCAGCCCAGGAGAGCGATCGCGACGACGAAGCCCGTCACGACATCGTTGAGGCCGAACTGGTTCTCGATCGAGGCGACAGCGCCGTTGATGACCGAGGAGTCGAAGCCGAAGAGAAAGCCGCCGACGGCCGCTGCTATCGACAGCGCCACCGCCCTGCGCCCGAACGGGCTCTTCATCGAGAACGCTTGCGTGGGGATGGCTCCGGTGCTCACGACCGACACATTACCCCCGCGGGCGATGGGCAGGACGCATCACCACCAGGGCGATTCCTCCCTCAGCCGGGGATCGCCGCCAGCCACGCCAGCAGGAGGGAGCGCGCGTTGCCGGCATCGATAGCGGAGTCCGGGAGCGCGGCGAGAGCCTCGGCTGCCTCGGCCGCCGCGTCGCCCGTGCCCAGTGCGGCGTAGGCGAGCACGTAGTCGCCCAGGGGGCCGTCGAAGGCCTCCGCGCCGCCCGCCTCGGCGACGTTGAGATCGACGCGCCCGGGATTCTCGCCGAGATACGCGTACCCGATCGGTGACACCGGGATCAGCTGAATTCCGAGGATCGCGGATGGCTCGGCGCTGAACCACGTCGCATAGTCGCGCTTGCCACCCCACGTAAGCGACACCATGCCGTGCGCAAAGTCGGCGGCGCCGGGGATGCCGGACAGGTCGGGTTCGAGCCACAGGGTTCGCGCGGCAAAAGCTTCGGCCGACAGCATCCACGTCGCCTGATCCCGCAGAGCGTCATCGCCCGTCACCTCAGCCCAGAGCCCGAGAGCGTTCCAGGCCATGACAGCCTCGGAGGACGACTCCTGGTTGTTCCCGTCGGCGAACGGCGCGAGCCCGGAAGCCCACGAGTGCCCGCGGTACGGGTCGAAGTGTCGCAGGGAGGGCAGGGCGGCGTCGTCGCCCGCGGCGATGTCCGCGGCGAGCGCCGAGATCACCGGGCGCAGGGTCTCGATCCGGTCCGGCTCGAGCGTGCCAAGCGCCGCAGCCGCCGACAGGAAGTATCCGTAGTGGAAGTGGTGATCGTTGGCCTGCTCCGAGCCGAACGAGGGCGTCAACCCGACGACGGTGCGCAGCGTCGGGTCGTATACGAAGCAGCGCGTTTCGCGCACGTCGCAGCCCGCCGGGTCCATCCACTCCGCCATTTCAGTCCAGAGGCGGTCTGCGCCCTCTCGAGCCAGGTCCTCTTCGCCGAGGCTCTGCGCGAGCAAGGCGAGGGAGCCTATCCGCGCCAGGGCCTTGCCGCCGCCGTAGGTATCGGAGGGGAGCGGGGGCGTAGCGGCCAGGTCTTCGCGGAGGGCGACGACGATCTCTGCGCGCGCCTCCGCGTCGGCGCCGCCCAGATCGAAGGACGCGGTGGGTGTCAGTCGCGGCACGCTCTGGCTGAGTTCGGCGGTTGCGCAGGCTATGGCCGTTCCGTACGCCGTGTCGAAGGTGCCGAGGCCGCACGAATCGTCGACGTGGTGTCCGGGCGAGGGCACCAGGATCGTCGATCCCTCGTCGGCGTAGATCATCCGGGTGGTGACGGTCTCGTCCTCGAGGGTGAAGGATGTCTCGACCCCGGCGATCGGCTCACCCAGCGCGTCCGCCCATGCCTCGATGGTCGAGTCCGCGGGTACCGCGAACCATTGCGCGCTGTCGCCGCCGCGAAGACGCACGCTCGAGCCGTCCACCTCGGCCGTGGGCGCAAACACGCCATAGGTTCGTCCGTTCGCCGTCACGCTCCAGGTGCCCGCGCTCTCAGCGACGAGTGGTGTCGGTGCGGAGAGGGCCGTGTCGCGCGCCGCGGTAAACCCCACGACAGGCCATCCTTCGGCGATGGTGACCTCGCCGACCGCTCCGCCGTCATCCCCGTACTCCAGTGTCACCGACACCGGGTCGTACCGCGTGGCCACGAAAGACGTACCCTCGGTCGCGATTGCCAGACCTTCGCCGGCGGATGCCGCGATCGTCGTCGCGGTGACCGCGACATCCGGCAGTTCGAGCGAGAACGTCGAGCCCGTGGCGCGGAAGGCGAGCGGGTACGGGTAGACGGCCGTCGGTTCGTCACCGAACACGAGGCCGGAGTACCAGCGGTTCGTCGGAGGGACGTCGCCGTCGGCGAGACGCATCGTGACGCCCGTGGCCAGCTCGCGTTCGGGGAGTGGCCCCCAACCGGCAGCACTGGCGCCCGCTTCGCCGTTCGCCTCGCCGGAGGATGCATTGTCGGGAGAAACAAGAGAACACGCAGTCAGTCCCGCTACGAGCACCGCCACGAGCACGCCGATCTTCGCCGCGGCGAGCCCGCCGCGGCGAAGCGCGTGCGTCACAGGCCGACTTTTCGCAGCAGGTCGCTGACGGCATCCGTGATGCCGGCGAGCGGACCGTCGTCGCGCAGCTCGACGGTCGCCTCGACGGGAGTACCGGGCTGGAACGGCCCCGTCGTCAACGCGCCCGTGAGGTCGTCGCTTTCGATCCGGAGCGTCGAGAGAGCTTGACCGTCGACCGTGGTGACCTGGATGGCGGTCACCTCACCGGTGAGGGTGGATTGATTCGGTAGGCGGAGGTCGACGCTGCTCCCCACCTCCATGCGGCCATAGTCGCGCGCGGTGAGGACGAACTGGGCCTCGACGAACAGGCTGCCGGCGCGGTCGACGGTTGCGAGCACGCCGCCCGCCTGCGCGTATCCGCCCTGCGGAACGTCCACGGACGAGACGACGCCGTCGACGGTGGAGACGAGCGTGGCTGTGCCCTCCGCGTCGATATCGGCGGTCGTGGTGACCGCGCCCGCGTCACCGTCCGCGGTGGCGAGATCACGTTGAAGGGCGAGGCTGCGCACGGTGAAGAGCGGCTGCCCCGCCACGACGTTGTCGCCTTCCTCGACGAGCTGGTCGATGACGATGCCCCCGAAGTCGGTTCCGACGGGATAACGCTGCGACACGAGCATGGCGCTCGCGCTCTGCGCGTGGTGCTGGCGCTGGTTGAACACCAGCGTGAGGGCCGCGACGATCGCGAACGTGACGATCAGTCCAGCGACGAGGCGCAGCCTGTTGCCCCAGGTCATCGGTCAGCTCCAGCTGCAGCACCGATGCCGGCACCGACGAGTTGTGCTTCGGCGCGCGCTCGGCGGGCCTCGGCGCGTGTGCGGGGCACCGCGGCGGTCGTTGACGGCATGGAACTCGGCGTGGTCTTCCCGGGTGCCGCGGCCGGGCTCAGAAGAGCCGGCGGCACCAGGACCGGAAGATCCGCGCCCGGTCGTCTGGCGCGCTCGGCGTAGCCCGGCGCCGGTGCAACGGCCGACGGGCGGACGGATGCTGCGCCGCTCGGACGTGAGACGACGGTCCGCGCGATCGGTGGCAAGACGGGTGCGAGGCTTGCGAGGTCGCGTGGTTCCTGACGCTTGATCCAGCGCGACTCGCGGGAAACCGCGATCAGGAAGGCGCCCAAGATGAGGGTGTTGGTCGCGTTCCACGCGGTGGCCAGCGTGAACGTCTCGTTCTGTGTGTCTCGCCAGATTGCCACGACGGTCGTCAGGGCCAGGAAGACGAAGAACATCATCTGCGGCAGAACGAAGTTGAACGGGGAACGTCTCGTCGACGAACCCGTCACATGCCAACCGACATCCTTGCCCGTGATGACGTTCGCGAGCGCCTTGGTGTAGATCGGGAACGAGACCGTCGCGAGGGTGAGTGTCTCCCACTTGAACGAACCGACGGCGAACCAGGCCAACAAGACCTGCATCACGTAGAAACCGGCGTAGTACAGGGCCCAGGTCGCGACGCTCAGCTCCATGGTGACGGGGCGCAGATCGAAGTAGATCTCGAGCGGCGGGACGAGCAGGAGCAACAGCGGCGAGATTCCGGTCAGGTAGAAGCTGGCTGTGACGAGGTATTGGATGCGCTGATCCATCGTCAAGCGGCGCTTCGGGCTGAACGGGTTGTACCGGAGCAGGATCTCGAACCCGCCCGTCGCCCAGCGCAGCTGCTGCTTGCTGTAGGCCTCCACCGTCTCGGGGGCATCGCCGATCGCCAGCACGTCGGGAATGAAGACCGAGCGCCAGCCGTTCTCGTGCAGTGTCAGCGTGGTCCAGACGTCCTCGGACTTCGAGTCTGTGTAGAGGCCGCCGATCTCGTCGATCGCGCTCCGCCGGAAGATGACGTTCGTGCCCACGCAGAGCGCGGCGTTGAATCGGTTGCGACCGGGCTGCACGAAGCGGTAGAAGACGCTCTGCATGTACGCCGCACCCCGCGCGATGACCGTGTGGAGATTGCCGTACACCTGAGGCGTCTGCACGAACGCGACCTTCTCTTCGATGAAGAACGGCAGCGTCTCGATCAGGAAGCGGGGCGAGGGAACGAAGTCGGCATCGAGCACAACGAAGTAGTCGCCCTTCGCGAGCGTCAGCGCGTGGTTGATGTTTCCGGCCTTCGCCCCGTGGGACTCGAGGCGGCGGACGTAGCGCGCGCCGAGCTCTGCGGCGAGCGCGCGCACCTCGTCGGAGTGGCCGTCATCGAGCACCCATGTCAGGTGGCGGCCTTCGATAGCGAGTGCTGCCGTGACCGTGCGGCGGATGACGCCGAGGTCTTCGCCGTAGGCGGTGATGAGCACGTCGATGTCGACGGGGCGTGCGTCGAGCACCAGCCGGTCATCCGGTCCGCGCAGCCGCGCCGCCGCGTCGTGGAACGCGAAGCTGCGGGGCTCACGAGCGCCGGAGAGAATCGTCCACATCGACAGCAGGGCGTGGAAGACGAGAATCGACTCGGCGATGATCACCATCGTGTACGGGATCGGATCACCGCGCTGCGCGGGGCTGAGCAGGAACGTCGAGTAGAGCAGGATGCCGATCGTCGCGATGATGACGACGAGCGTCATGACCGGGGTCGGGCCGCTGCGCGCCGCGGCGTGCTGGTCGTATGCGTTGGTGCGCAGAGCGCGTTGGTCGGCGCGCGAGGCGAACTCGAGCCGGCTATCGACCGGCTCGCGGTCAGCGGAGGGGGCGGACGGCGCCGCCGCGGGCAACGACGGACCCGGATCGAGCGCCTCGGGCAGCGAAACGGGGTCCGGCGTGGATATCGGTGTCGGTGCCGGTGTCGGTGCGCCCTGAAGCGCAAGAACCTCCGCGCGTGTTCGCGCCTGAGCGATCTGATAGACCGGAGCGAGCGCCTGATCGCCGTGGCGGGATCGCTCGTCGTCGCCCCTGCGTTGCTTTTCCTGCGCGCGCGTCTCAATGACGATCGCCATACGTCCCCCAGCTGTCTCGCTCTTCCCCAGTGCGATAGCGACGTCATCGGCGCTTACGGACAAAAGATGCCCGTCGTGAGCGGCTTTCCCCAGCCACTCGTCCTCTACCGTACCTGCTCCCGTGCGAGAACGGACCGCCGCGATGTGAACATCGTGTGACGATCCGCGGGAGCCCACGGCCTAGGCTGGGCGCATGTCGGTGACACTCCTCGGCGCATCCGAGATCCGCCGACTCGCGGCCGAGCTCGACGTGACGCCCACCAAGAAGCTCGGGCAGAACTTCGTCGTCGACGCCAATACCGTGCGTCGGATCGTGCAGATCGCCCGCGTCACAGAGCACGACCGGGTCGTCGAGGTCGGACCCGGGCTCGGGTCTCTGACGCTTGCGATCCTGGAGGCCGGGGCATCCGTCACCGCCGTCGAGATCGATCATCGTCTCGCGGCTCGTCTGCCCGAAACGGCGACGGCACACGGGGTAGCCGATGGCGCGCTCACCGTCGTCGATGCCGACGCCCTGCGGGTGACGGAGCTCCCCGGGGACCCGCGCGTGCTCGTTGCCAACCTGCCCTACAACGTCTCGGTGCCCGTGCTGCTGCACCTGCTCGAGCACTTTTCGGGGCTCGAACGCGGCGTGGTGATGGTGCAGTCGGAAGTGGGGGAGCGGCTTGCGGCGCCCCCCGGGGCGAAGGTCTACGGTGCGCCGAGCGTCAAGGCGGCCTGGTACGGAAAATGGCGGCTGGCCGGAATGGTGTCGCGTCAGGTGTTCTGGCCCGTGCCGAACGTCGACTCCGTGCTCGTCGCCTTCGAGCGCGACGCGCAGCCGCGGGGAAGCGACGACGACCGGCGCGCGGTGTTCGCCATCGTCGATGCCGCATTCCAACAGCGACGCAAGATGCTCCGTCAGGCGCTCGCCGCGGTGCTCGGCGGGAAGCGCTGCGGATGCCTCGGCGATCCTCACGGCGGCGGGCGTTGCTCCGACGGCACGAGGCGAAGAGCTCGGCATCGACGAGTTCGAGCGCATCGCCGCCGCTTTGCGCAAAGCAGCGCCGGGATCCGTGGGCATCGCTAGCCTGGACGGATGAGCGACAGCGTCAGGTTTCCTCCCGCATACGAACTCCACCGCCCCTACGTGGCGGCGGAAGACCGTTACAGCAACACCGATTACCGCCAGGTCGGCACCTCCGGCCTGTACCTTCCGCCGATCTCTCTCGGCCTGTGGTGGAACTTCGGCGACAACATCCCGTTCGACAACCAGCGCGCGCTCCTGCGCGGCGCGTTCGACCGTGGCATCACGCACTTCGATCTGGCGAACAACTACGGCCCCCCGTACGGCACCGCCGAGACGAACTTCGGACGGATGATGCGGGAAGACCTCGCGCCGTACCGCAATGAGCTCATCATCTCGTCGAAGGCCGGCTACGACATGTGGCCGGGTCCCTACGGCAACCACGGTTCGCGCAAGTACCTGATCGCGTCCGCCGAAGAGTCGCTCACGCGAATGGGTCTCGACTACGTCGACATTTTTTATTCGCACCGCGCGGATGCGGTGACGCCCATCGAGGAAACCGTGGGTGCGCTCGACACCCTGGTGCGTCAGGGCAAGGCGCTTTACGTCGGCATTTCGTCGTACAGCGCGGAGCGGACGGCCGAAGCCGTCGCGGTGGCGCGCTCGCTCGGGACGCCGCTCGTCATCCACCAGCCGTCGTACTCGATTCTGAACCGGTGGATCGAGGACGGCCTGACGGGCGTGCTCCGCCAGGAGGGGATGGGCGCGATCGCGTTCACGCCGCTCGCGCAGGGCCTGCTGACCTCCAAGTATCTGGGCGACGGTTCGGCCGAGCGCGCGCAGAAGCGCGGTTCGCTGCCGAGCGGGCGCCTCTCGGACGGCGCCGTCGCGAAGCTCCGGGGCCTCGACGTCATCGCCCAGGAACGCGGTCAGACCCTCGCACAGCTCGCGCTGCAGTGGGTGCTGCGCGATGGCGTCGTCTCGTCCGCCCTCATCGGGGCATCCCGCACCGAGCAGCTCGACGAGAACATCGCGGCGCTGTCGGGACCGGCCTTCGATACCGAGGAACTCGAGCAGATCGACGCCCTGTCGGACTCGCTCGACGTCAACCTCTGGGCGGAGTCGTCTGACCTGTGAGCACCGCCGGCCCCCTGCTGCCCGACGCGGCGCGCGTGCACGTGCGCGCGCCGGGCAAGGTGAACGTCTTCCTCGAGGTCGGCCGGGTCATGGACGACGGTTACCACGAGCTGGCGACGGCCTTTCAGGCCGTGTCACTGTTCGAGGATGTGTGGGCCACCGCATCCGATGAGTTCTCGATTTCGGTGCACGGCCCCGTCGATACTTCCGGCGTCCCACTCGACGATCGGAACCTCGCGCTTCGCGCCGCACGGTTACTCGCGAGCAAGACGGGTTACGACGGTGGTGTGCATCTCGAGATCCGCAAGGGTGTGCCCGTGGCGGGTGGCATGGGCGGCGGTTCGGCCGATGCGGCCGCGGCCCTCGTCGCGTGTGACGCGCTGTGGGACACGCGACTCACGACCACGCAGTTGCAGGGGCTGGCCGCACGGCTCGGGGCCGATGTTCCTTTCGCACTGCAGGGCGGCACGGCCATCGGTACGGGGCGGGGCGACGAGCTGAGCCCCGCTCTCGCGCGCGGGCGATTCGAGTGGGTCTTCGTGACGGATGACGGCGGCCTGTCGACCCCGCAGGTATATGCCGAACTCGATGCGCATCGCGAGCGAGCTCAGACCGACATCGCCCCAGCGGCTCGCCAGCCCGTGGTCGACCCGGACGTGCTGCATGCGCTCCGCGCGGGCGATCCCATCCGGCTCGCGGCGGCGCTCCGCAACGATCTTCAGGTCGCGGCCCAGAATCTGCGCCCGGATCTCGAGGCGCGCATCGAGGAAGGTGAGCGCGCGGGGGCCCTCGCGGGAATCGTCTCGGGGTCCGGCCCGACCACGGCGTTCCTCTGCGCCGATGCCGAGGCGGCTCTCGATGTGTGCGTCGCGCTCTCGGCCTCGGGCCACGTCGCCCTCAGCGCCCACGGCCCCGTGCCGGGCGCCCGCGTCATCCCCTGACGCCTACGCGCGAGGACGCCCAGTCCCGAGCCCATAGCCGGTTCCGAAGTGGTTGCGCAAGCCCGGCCCCCGTGTCGGCGGGGGCCGCTAGGCTCGGACCGTCCGCTCTGGCAGGAGGAATTATGCGCGCGCTCGTAGGCGACCTGGTGGTCGCAGAATCACCCGAAGAAGACCTGGTTCGGATCGAAGGCAACTGGTATTTCCCGCAGTCGAGCCTCACCGAGGGGCTACTCGTCGAGAGCCCCACGCCATACACCTGCCCGTGGAAGGGCGTGTGCCAGTACTGGTCGCTCCAGTCCGACGACGTGCAGATCGCCGACGTGGGGTGGAGCTATCCCGAGCCCTACGACGGGGCCGTCGAGCGCGTTGGCCGCGACTTCGCGGGGCATGTCGCCTTCGGCAAGGATGTCTCGGTCGTCCCGTGACGGCTGAGCCCCGAAGATGATCGAGTTTCGCTCGGTCTCCAAGGAGTATCCGGACGGCACCGCGGCCGTCGATGACTTTTCGTTGGTCGTGCCCGCCCACAAGACGACCGTGCTCGTTGGGTCGTCCGGATGCGGCAAGACCACCCTGCTGCGCATGGTCAACCGGATGGTCGACCCCACCGCCGGGTCGATCGAGATCGACGGCGAAGACATCCTGAGTCGGAACGCCGTTCAGTTGCGGCGCAGCATCGGCTACGTCATGCAGAACTCCGGATTGCTGCCGCACATCACCGTCGCCGACAACATCGCCACGGTGCCCGTGCTGCAGGGCACTCCGCGTCGTGCGGCGCGCGAGCGGGCGCTCGAACTCATGAACACGGTCGGGCTCGACCCGGCGTTTGCCGATCGCTACCCCGCCCAGCTTTCGGGTGGGCAGCAGCAGCGCGTCGGCGTCGCGCGCGGCCTCGCGGCCGACCCCAACGTTCTGCTGATGGACGAGCCCTTCGGCGCGGTCGACCCCATCGTGAGGGCCGAGCTGCAGAACGAGTTGATCCGCCTGCAGGAGGGGCTCGGCAAGACGATCATCTTCGTCACCCACGATGTGGATGAGGCGTTCTTGCTCGGCGACCAGGTTGTCATCCTCGAAAAGGGTGCGGCCGTTGCGCAGGTCGGCAGCCCCGACGAGATCATCGAAGACCCCGCGAACGATTTCGTGGCGAGCTTCATCGGCGCCGACAAGGGCAAGCGCGCGCTGAGTCTCAAAGAGACGGCGCACGGCACGGTGGTGATCGACGCCGAAGGCCGCACGCAGGGCGCGCTGGTAGGACGGTCGATCACGTGACCTGGGTTCTCGACAACCTCGACGTGATCGGCGGACTGACGCTCGAGCATCTGCGCCAAAGCGTCATAGCGATCCTGATCGGATTCGTCGTCTCGGTGCCGCTCGGATGGGTGGCGTTCCGGTACCGACTGCTCCGGAGCGGACTCATCACGATCACCGGCCTGCTCTACACGATCCCCTCGCTCGCGCTCCTCATGCTTCTGCCCGCGATTTTCGGGTACCGCGTGATCAGCCAGACGAACCTCATCATCGCCCTCACGATCTACGCGGTCGCGATCATGGTGCGCGCGGTGTCGGACGGCCTGCAGTCGGTCGATCCCGGCATCCGGCAAGCGTCCACCGCAGTCGGGTACGGATCGTTCCGCCGCTTCTGGGCCGTCGAATTCCCGCTCGCGGGTCCCGTGATTCTCGCGGGGCTCCGTGTGACGGCGGTCAGCACCATCTCGCTGGCCACGGTGGGGATCCTCGTTGGCGTCGAGAATCTCGGCTACCTGTTCACGAACGGGCTGCAGCGTCGCATCATCCCCGAAGTGCTCGCGGGGGTCGTCGCTGTCGTGGTCATTGCGCTCGTCATCGACTACCTGCTCGTGCTCGCTGGCCGCGCATTGATGCCCTGGGAGCGCACAGGCTCGCGGCGCTCGGTTCGACGTGCTCGCCGCGCCATTGCCGCGAGTGAGGTGACCGCATGAACGTTCTTGCGGATGCCATCGCGTGGATGCTCGCACCCGAACGGTGGTCGGGGCCGACCGGCATCCCCGTGGCCCTGGCGCAACACCTCGGCTTCACCTTCGTGTCCGTTCTGATCGCCGCGGCAATCGCCGTCCCCGTCGGCTGGGCCATCGGCCACACGGGCAAGGGCCGCGAGATCGCCGTGTCGCTGTCGGGTGCTGCGCGTGCCATCCCCTCGTTCGGCCTGCTCATCTTGCTTGTGCTCGTCATGGGCGTGTTGCAGACGCAGGCCGCTGCGGTTATCACGTTCGTGCTTCTGGGTATTCCGTCGATCCTGGCCGGGGCGTACGCGGGATTCGAGGCCATCGACCGGCGAGTGATCGATGCGGGGCGAGCCGTAGGGATGACCGAGTGGCAGATTCTCTGGCGCATCGAGGTGCCGCTCGGGTTGCCGCTGCTCGTTTCGGGTCTGCGTGCCGCAACTCTGCAGATCGTCGCGACCGTCACGATTGCGGCGTACGTGGGGCTCGGGGGCCTGGGGCAGTACATCATCCAGGGCATCAACCTGAACCGCTTCGACCAGGTGCTGGCCGGGGCGATTCTCGTCGCCGTGCTCGCCCTTATCCTCGACGCCCTGTTCGCGATCGCCGAGCGCCTCGTCGTGCCACGGGGCGTTGGCGCGGGGCGCGTGAGCGGTGCGGGTGCCCGAACCTCGCGGCGCCGGACCGGTACGCGCGTCACCGCATCCGTTCAGGGCTCGCCCGCCTGAGCGCTACCGACTGCGCGCGCAGGCTCCCCGTTCTGTCCACACAGCTCCACTCACCTAGCTCCATTCACCTAGCTCCATCACCTAGCTCCATTCACAGAGAGAAGAACAGCACCATGTTCACAGCACACAAGAGGCTCGCCATCGGCGCGGCCATCGCCACCACCGCGGCGCTCGCGCTCGCAGGCTGCTCATCGAGCGACCCGCTCGCCGAAGAATCCGCGGGCGGCGCGCCCGCGAGCGACACGATCGTCATCGGATCGCCAGGCCTACTACTCGAACGAGATCATCGCCGAGATTTACGCTCAGGCGCTCGAGGGCGCCGGCTTCGAGGTCGAGCGTGAGTTCAACATCGGGCAGCGCGACGTCTATATGCCCGAGATCGAGTCGGGCGCGATCACGCTCTTCCCCGAGTACAGCGGAAACCTGCTGCAGTACTTCGACGAAGACACCGAAGCCCGCACGCCCGAGGACGTCTACGCCGCCCTGCAGGACGCGATGCCCGAAAACCTGACCGTGCTCGATCAATCGGGCGCGAGCGACCAGGACTCCTACACGGTGACCGCCGCGTTCGCCGAGGAGTGGGATCTGACGACGATCGCCGATCTGGCGAATGTCACGGTGCCGCTGACCCTCGGTGGCCCGCCCGAGCTCGCCGAGCGCCCCTACGGGCCGACCGGACTCGCCGACGTCTACGGCGTCGACGTGACCTTCTCGCCCACGGGTGACACGACCGTCGAGAACCTCGTCGCCGGCACGGTCAACGTCGCCAACGTCTTCACGGCCGACCCGCGCATCCAGACCCAGGATCTCGTCGTGCTCGAAGATCCCGAGGGCCTGTTCCTGGCGTCGAACGTCGTGCCGGTTGTGAACGCGGATGTCGCCGACGAGATCGCCGACGTCATCAACGCCGTCAGCGCGGCGCTGACCGCCGAGGCGCTCGTCGCCCTCAACGTGCAGAGCACGGAAGACCAGATGTCGCCCGACGACATCGCGGCCGCCTTCTTGGAAGAGAACGGCCTGGTCTGAGGTTCTCGCGGAATCTTCCGCGCACGAAGCGCCCGGCGCCGCCGCCCCGGGCGCTTCGTGCTGCGGGAGTCGCGTTCGCTCGGGAGGACGCGTTCGCTCGGGAGGACGCATCGGGCACGATTCGCCCTCCGGAGCGACCATACCCTCCGGAACGGACGCTGCGCGTGCCCGGAGCCGCGAGCGGGTGCCGCCGACCGCCCTGTGCGGACCGTGTGATCCACGCGCACCGGGTCGCATAGCCTAGAAGCGATGGCTCATCTTCTCGGGGCCGAGGCCCTGCACCTCGAATTCCCCACCAAAGTAGTGTTCGACTCGATCTCGCTCGGCGTGAACGAGGGCGACCGCATCGGCATCGTCGGCCGGAACGGCGACGGCAAGTCGAGCCTGCTCGCCATGCTCGCGGGCCGCCTCGAACCCCACGGTGGTCGCGTGACCGTGCGCAACGGGGTGCGCATCGGCGTGCTCGACCAGGGCGACACCCTCGATGACGACGACACCATCGGTGGCGCCGTGATCGGTGACATCCCCGAACACGAGTGGGCGGGCAACCCCCCTGATTCGTGACGTCCTGCAGGGTCTGCTCGGCGACCTCCCCTGGGAAGCGAAGCTGGGCTCGCTCTCGGTGGTCAGCGCCGCCGGGTCGCGCTCGCGCGCCTGCTCACGGGCGACTGGGACGTCCTGGCCCTGGATGAGCCCGCCAACCACCTCGATGTCGAGGCCATCGCGTGGCTCGCCGAACATCTGAAGCGGCGCTGGTCGCAGAACTCCGGCGGGATGCTGGTCGTCACGCACGACCGGTCGTTCCTCGATGAGGTCTGCAACACCACCTGGGAGGTGCACGATCGCATCGTCGACCCGTTCGAGGGTGGCTACGCGGCGTACATCCTGCAGCGGGTCGAGCGAGATCGCCAGGCGGCGACGATCGAGGCTCGTCGGCAGAATCTGGCCCGCAGAAGAGCTCGCTTGGTTGCGCCGCGGCGCGCCCGCCCGCAGCACGAAGCCGAAGTTCCGCATCGACGCGGCCAACGAGCTGATCGCCGATGTGCCCGAGATTCGCGACCGGGTCTCGCTACAATCGCTCGCGGTGACGCGGCTGGGCAAGGACGTCGTCGACCTGCTCGACGTGTCGGTCGCGTACGACGGTGTGCCGGTGTTGAACGACATCGAGTGGCGCATCGCACCGGGGGAGCGCACCGGCATCCTCGGCGTGAACGGTGCGGGCAAGTCGACGTTGCTCGGGCTGATCGCCGACACCGTCCGGCCCACAACAGGTCGAGTCAAACGTGGCACGACCGTCAAGGTTGCGACCCTGACGCAGCAGATGGACTCGCTCGAGCCGCACTTGGCCGATCCCGTCCGCGTCGTCATCTCGGGTCTTCGCACGAGCTACACGATCGGCACCGGCTCGAAGGCGCAAGACCTCACCCCGGGTCAGCTGCTCGAACGGATGGGCTTCGCATCCGAGCAGCTCTCGACTCCGGTGAAGGATCTCTCGGGCGGTCAGAAGCGCCGCCTGCAGCTGCTGCTGATCTTGCTCGACCAGCCGAACGTGCTGATTCTCGACGAACCGACGAACGACCTCGACACCGACATGCTCGCCGCGATCGAAGACCTGCTCGACTCGTGGGCCGGCACCCTCATCGTGGTCAGCCACGACCGGTACTTCCTCGAGCGCGTGACCGACCAGCAGTACGCGATTCTCGATCATCGCCTGCGTCACCTGCCGGGCGGTATCGAGGAGTACCTGCGACTGCGTCACGCCCAGCAGCAGAGAAGTGCCGCACGGTCATCCGTCGGCCCCGTCTCGACGAAGGCCAGTTCGGGTCTCAGCGGGGGAGAGCTCCGCACCGCCCAGAAGGAGCTCGCGGCGATCGAGCGTCGCATCTCGAAGGTCGACGCCGAGATCACCGCCAAGCGCACGGCTCTCGCCGACCACGACCAGTCGGATTTCGCCGGGCTGGGCGAGAAGATGACGGCGATCGGCAAGCTCGAGAACGAGAACACCGAACTCGAGCATCGCTGGCTGGAGCTGTCGGAGCAACTGGAGTAGCCGACGGGTCGGCGCGCTCTGGCGAGGTGTTCAGTGCGCGGCGTTCAGTGCACGACGTAATTCAGCACCGTGATCAAGAAGCCGAGGAAAGCCGTCCCGGCGGCTCCGAGGATGCGCACGAAATGTCCGGCACCGCGTTGCGCGTAGGCGGAGTATCCGAGGATGCCCAGCTCGATGTTCGCGATGATGAGCGCGATGCCGACGGCATCCTCGGCATCCATTCGCGTCGTCGCCCCCAGGATCAACACCAACGTTGAGGGGATCGCTGCGTAGAGCATGCCCGCGGAGTGCCCGATCCCGCCGCTGAACGCCTTCCGAAAGCCCAGCTCGCCGTGGTCGCTCAGGGTGTGGGCGAATACGTGCGCGATGAAGAAAATGGTGAGCGAGAAGAGCGAGACGAGCAGCACTTCGGCGGAGTCGGTGGAGTCGTCCGACACGCCCGCGATCAGAGCCGAATACAGGATGAGACCGTAGACCGCAGAGGGACCCGCGAAGATGTGCCGCAGCCATCCGCGGAATCCTCGATGCCCATCTGCCGGCGACGTCTCGGAGGCGGGGGAGGGGAGGTCCTCGGTCATCGTGGCGCTCCGATCGGTTGGGCGGTCATTCGGCGTCGAACCCGAGGCTGAGCTTGCGCAGCAGTCCGGCGAGTCGTTCGCGGTCGGAGCGCGAGAGTTCCGAGAGCAGGTGCGACTCGGCGTCGACCAGGCGGGTGATCGCGGCGTCGACCCGCGTGCGCCCCTCGTCGGTGAGTGTGACGAGGACGCTTCGCCCGTCACCCGGGTCGGCTTCGCGGCGCACGAGTCGACGCCCGACCAGGCGGTCGATGCGGTTCGTCATGGTGCCGCTCGAGACGAGTGTCTGCTGCAGCAGCTGCTTCGGGCTCAGCTGGAACGGCTCACCCGCGCGGCGCAGGGCCGACAGCACGTCCCACTCCCAGGCGACGAGCTCGCTTCGTCCGAACGCCGCGCGCCGCGCGCGGTCGAGGTGGCGTGAGAGCCGATCGACGCGAGACAGCACCTCGAGGGGCGAGAAATCGAGGTCGGGGCGCTGCGCCATCCACGCCGCGACGATCCGGTCGACTTCGTCGCTCTCGCGTGACATCCCCCCATCATGGCATCGGGCGTGCGGCGTCGCAGGCGTTGAGGGGGTGCTCGCCTGGCACTACTTGTGGCCTCAGGTGCGTTGAGACCCCATTTTCTGCCAGGGGAGCGGGTCGTTGTGTGAGGGGGATCGCGTCGGGCTCTGGCAGACTGAAAGGGTCCGCATCGGCGGGCGGTCCGCCGTGGTGTAACGGCAGCACGACAGCCTTTGGAGCTGTTAGGTCTAGGTTCGAATCCTGGCGGCGGAGCATGAGCGATCAGAGTCTGGCCATCGTCGTCCTCGCCGCAGGGCAGGGCACGCGGATGAAATCGCGGACGCCGAAGGTTCTGCACCGCATCGGCGGCAGGTCCCTTCTGCAGCACGTGCTCGACACGGCGGGGACGCTCGACCCCGATCGGCTGCTCGTGGTCGTGCGGCACGAACGCGATCTGATCGCGGACGCGGTTCAGGATGTCGCACCCGAGGCGATCGTCGTCGATCAGGACGAGATCCCGGGCACCGGTCGCGCCGTGCAGGTCGCGCTCGAGCACCTGGCGGAGTTCGGCGGAGACATCCTGATCCTGAGCGCGGATGTGCCGCTGCTCGACGGTGAGACGCTCGCGGAGCTGGTCGCCGGGCACCGCGCGGCGGAGGCAGCCGTCACGCTTCTGAGCGCCCGCGTCGACGACCCGACGGGGTATGGGCGCGTCATCCGCGGCGCGGACGGCGGCGTCATCGGCATCGTCGAGCAGCGGGATGCCTCGGCTGAGCAGCGTGCGATCGCCGAAATCAACGCCGGGGTCTACATCTTCGAGTCGGTGCCGCTGCGGCGCGAGATCGGTGCCCTCGGACGACGACAACGCGCAGGGCGAGCGATACCTGACGGATGTCGTCGCGTTGTTCCACACCGCCGGGATGGCGATCGGTGCGACTCTCGCACCTGACCCGACGGCGGCGCTCGGCATCAACGACCGCGTTCAGCTGTCGGCGGCCGCGGCCGAGCTGAATGCCCGTACGGTTCGCCGCTGGCAGCTCGAGGGCGTCACCGTGCAGGATCCCGCGACGACCTGGATCGACGTGACCGCGTCCCTCGCACCCGACGTGACGGTGCTGCCGAATACCCACATCTTGCGCGCCACCAGCATCGCCGAGGGCGCCATCGTCGGCCCCGACACGAGCCTCGTCGACTGCGAGGTCGGCGAGGACGCCACAGTCACGCGCACCGATGCGACGCTCGCGGTCATCGGCGCCCGGGCGACGGTCGGTCCGTTCGCGTACCTGCGTCCCGGCACCTATCTCGGCGCGCAGGGCAAGATCGGCACCTTCGTGGAGACGAAGAACGCGCGGATCGGGAACGGCAGCAAGGTTCCGCACCTGTCGTACCTGGGCGATGCCGAGGTCGGCGTGGGCGCGAACGTCGGCGCTGGCACGATCATCGCCAACTACGACGGGGTCGAGAAGCACCGCACCGAGGTGGGCGACCACGTCCGCACCGGGGCGCACAACGTGTTCGTCGCGCCGGTTAGGATCGGTGATGGGGCCTACACCGGTGCCGGTACGGTCGTGCGGAAGGATGTTCCGCCGGGCGCGCTGGCTCTCACCGTGGCCTCGCAACGCAACGTCGAGGGCTGGGTCGTACGCAACCGACCTGGCACTGCCGCGGCTCAGGCCGCAGAGAAGGCCCCCAATGGCTCGCAAGAAGAAGACGGTTGACCTCGATCGAGATCTGGACATCGCGCCCGGACTCGTCGCTAAGACGAAGAAGCGGCTGGTCGTCGTCTCGGGACGCTCCGCTCCCGCCCTCGCCGACGAGGTAGCCGAAGCACTGGGCATCCAGCTGGCGCCGACCGAGCACCGCACCTTCGCGAGCGGCGAGATCTACACCCGCTTCGAGGTCTCGATCCGCGGGTGCGATGTCTTCGTGATCCAGTCGTTCGGTCACCCCGTGAACGAGTGGCTCATGGAGTTGCTCATCATGCTCGATGCCCTCAAGCGTGCCTCCGCGAAGCGCATCACGGTCGTCGCTCCGTATTACCCCTACTCCCGTCAGGACAAGAAAGGTCGGGGACGCGAGCCGATCAGTGCCCGCTTGATCGCCGATCTGCTGCGCACCGCCGGCGCCGACCGCATCATGTCGGTCGACCTGCACGCGGCCCAGATCCAGGGGTTCTTCGACGGCCCCGTCGATCACCTCTTCGCCAAGCCCGTGCTGCTCGAGTACTTCCAGCGGACGCTCTCGCAGGCCGACCGCGCCAAGCTCACGGTCGTCTCGCCCGACATGGGCCGCGTCCGCGTCGCCGACACCTGGTCGGACAGCCTGGGCGCGCCTCTGGCCATCATCCACAAGCGCCGGGACCCCAAGGTCGCCAATAAAGTCACGGTGCACGAGATCGTCGGTGAAGTCGCAGGGCGGGTCTGTCTACTCGTGGATGACATGATCGACACCGGTGGCACGATCGTGAAGGCCGCGCAGGCTCTGAAGGCCGCCGGCGCCGAGCGTGTCATCGTGGCCGCGACCCACGCCGTGTTCAGTGATCCCGCGTCGGAGCGCCTGCAGGACGTCGCGATCGACGAGGTCGTCGTGACCGACACCATCCCGCTGTCCGAGAGTCGTCGCTTCCCGGGCCTGACGATCCTGCCGATCGCGCCGATGCTGGCGCGCGCCATCCACGAGGTGTTCGAGGACGGCTCCGTCACGAGCATGTTCGACGGCGCGGCCTGAGCGCACGGCGGTCAGCCCTCAGAGATTCTTCATAGGAAGCTCCGACAGGATCGGAGAAGCGGCGCTCTACGCTCGGGATCACCGGCACAGAATGCCGGCCCATCGCCGAAGGAGCCCTTGATGATCCGCGACGCCCTCGCCCCTCACCCGCTTCGTGCCCGACCGATTCGTGTGGGTGCTGCCCTGATCGGTTTTGCCGGAACATTGGCGCTCGCCGGTTGCGGCACTGCCGCAGCGGATACGACGGATGCCGCGACCACCGAGCCCTCGTCGTCCACCGAGTCGTCGACCGACACCTCGACGGGGACCGGCGCCTCGGGTGCCGCTTACGTCGACGGCACCTACACGGCAACGGGCTCGTACCAGACCCCCGAAACGGTCGAGACGATCGAGGTCACGATCACCCTCGCGGACGACGTCATCACGGCGGTCGAAGTGTCGGGCGATCCGCAGGCATCCGAATCCGAGCGGTACCAGTCCGAGTTCATCGGCGGCATCGACGATGAGGTCGTGGGCGAGAACATCGACGACATCTCGGTCGATCGAGTCGCCGGGTCATCGCTCACGAGCGGCGGCTTCAACGAGGCGATCGACGCGATCGAGGACGAAGCGGCGGCCTGACCGTGGTCCTGCCTCCGGGCCCCACGGTGCCGCTAGCGGCAACGTGGGAGTTCGATGCGATCGGCACGCGCTGGCGCATCGACACGGCCACCGAGTTGCCCGACGAGGCCCGCGCTGCGGCGGATCGCGTCATCGAGGCGTTCGATTCCGCGTGGTCCCGGTTTCGTGCCGATTCGCTCGTCTCGCTGCTCGCGCGCGGGGGTGGGCCGGTTCCCGTGCCGCCGGATGGTGCGGCGATGCTGGACGCGTTCGAAGAACTATCGCTCGCGACATCCGGTGCCGTGAACCCTCTCGTCGGCGCATCCCTCGAGCGCCTGGGGTATGACGCCTCCTATTCGCTTCGGCCGGGGGAGCCACTCGCGGCACCCACGAACTGGCCGACGCGAGTGCGCTGGCGTGACCAACGCCTGGCGCTCGATGAGCCCGCGATGATCGACGTCGGCGCGCTCGGTAAGGGGCGTCTCGTCGATGTCGTGGCGCGCACGCTCGAACCCTGGACAGACGGCCGGGCCGTGATCGACGCGAGCGGAGATCTGCTCGTGACCGGGGTGAGGCAACGCATCGGGCTGGAGCATCCGTTCGATGCCAAACGTGCGATCGGCGTCTGGGAGGTGACGGATGCAGCCCTCTGCGCCTCAGCGGCGAACCGTCGTGCCTGGGGCGACGGGTTGCATCACGTGCTCGATGCGCGCACCGGCGTGCCGGTCCGCGTTGTCGCCGCGACGTGGGTCGTCGCCGATACTGGGATGCGCGCGGACGCGCTGGCGACCGCGCTCTTCTTCGACGGCGGCGACGAACTCGCGCACCGGTGGGGTGCGGAATGGGTGCGGATGCTGACCACTGGGCGCGTGGAATGGTCGCACGGATGCTCCGCGGAGCTGTTCACGCGGACCTCTAGCGTGGCGTGAGTTCGCGTACGGGGCGGATTCACCCCTGCCCGCGATAGACAGAGCCGACGATCGATCGACAGAGGAGAATCGCGTGATCGCAATGGTGGTGGGGGGCTGGGCGCGTATCCGCGGGTACCTCGGACGCCTGTCGATGTATCGCCTTGTGCTGATGGCGCTCGGCGTCTTGACCCTGGTGGCGCTCGTGCTGTCGTTCTTCGGGCTCGTGGTGCCCTCACCGCTCGAGCTGGTCGTGACGGTCGCCGTGCTCTTCGTCGCCACAGTCGGAACGAATGCGCTCGCGCAGCGGATGCTGAAGCTGCCGATCCGGCACGAGTCGGCGCAGATCACCGCTGGCATCCTGGTCTTCATTCTGCGCCCGAGTCTCGACCCGCTGGAACTGCTCGGGATCGCCCTCGCCGGTGTGGTCGCAGCCGCGTCGAAGTACCTGATCGCGTGGCGGGGCCGGCACATCCTCAATCCCGCTGCGGTGGGCGCCGCCGTGCTGACGATCTCCGGGCTCGGTGCATCGGCGTGGTGGGTCGGTTCGCCCGTGCTCGCCGCGCCCGTGCTGGTTCTGGGATTGTTCGTGCTGGTGCGGACCGACCGGTTGCGGATCGTCGCGACGTTCTTCGTGGTCGCCGTCGGGGTGTACGTGCTGCGCGTCGCGGTGCAGTCGCAGGCCGCGGGTTTCGAGTTCGACGCCGGGCAGACACTGCCGTTCGCGCTGTGGTCGTCGCCCTTCCTCTTCCTCGGTGCGTTCATGCTGTCGGAGCCTCTGAGTTTGCCGCCTCGGCGTTGGCAGCAGATGACGGTCGCGGCCGTGGTCGGCGTGCTCGCGGGCTGGCCGATTTCGGTCGGATACTTCACGCTTGGCCAGGAGCGCGCGCTGCTCATCGGCAACCTGCTCGCGTTCGTGTGGGTGGCCCACCATGCTGTGCGGCTGCGCTTGGCCGATGCGCGCATGATCACGCCGTCCGTGCGTCAGCTGACGTTCGAGGCGCGGCGTCCGGTGCGATTCGTGGCCGGTCAGTACCTGGAACTCGATGTGCCGCACGCAAAAGCCGATGCCCGCGGCACGCGCCGGGAGTTCAGTATCGTGTCGGCCCCGAGTGACGCGCCGACTGTGCGGGTCGCTTACCGGGTCAAACCGGGTGCGGGTGTGGGCGTGGGCGTGGCTTCGGGTCAGGGGGCGGGGTCGGGGCCGGGGGAGAGCACGTTCAAGAAGGCGCTCGCGGTCGCGTCGCCGGGTGCCGAATATTCGGCGACGGGTGTCTGGGGCGACTTCTTGATGCCGAGCAACCCGAATGCGCCCGTGCTGCTCGTGGCGGCAGGCATCGGCATCACGCCCTTCGTCTCGCAGGTGCGTGAGGACCGCGCCCGAGGGATCGAGCGGAATGCGGTGTTGATCTACGTCGCGTCCGAAGCGTCGGAGCTGGCGTTCCGAGATGAGCTGGAGGCATCCGGTATCGAGGTCATCGTCTTCACCCGCGACCAGCCACGTGATCTTGCGGCCAGTTGGGTGTGGGCGCGGGGTGTCCGCCTCGATGCTGAGGGGCTACCGAGGGTCGTGCCCGACCTCTCGTCTCGTCACGCGTATGTATCGGGCCCGCCGAAGCTGATCGCCGAGTTGGCGCCCGCATTGGCTCAGGCTCGATCACTCACGACGGACGCATTCGCCGGGTACTGACCCTGCGTTGGCGCGTGCTCACGCCATGGGCGTGCTCGTGCCGCGGGGCGTGCTCGTGCCGCGGGTGGGGTGGTTCTAGAAGGGTGGTGGGGGCCCGGTGGGGGTGAAGTGGACGCGGGAGGGTGGGTCGTCGATGTAGATCTGGCCGGTGGGGCTGGTCCATTCGAGGACCCCGCCGCCGAGGTTTCGTACCTGCCAGGGGGTGGCGTGTTTGAGGGTGTGGTGGCGGCGGCAGAGGTGGTGAAGATTGTGAACACATGTCGTTCCGCCGAGTGCCCAGTCGTGGCCGTGGTCGATGTCGCAGCGGTGGACGGGTTGGCGGCATCCGGGGAATCGGCAGTGTTCGTCGCGGGCTCGGAGGAAGCGTTTGAGGTCGGCGCCCGGGGTGTAGCGGTCGACGGCGAGTATTCCGCCGGTGATGGGGTCGCTGAGAACCCGGTCCCACCCGGATGCGCGACCGGCCAGGCACCGGGCCGTATCGATGTCGATCGGGGCGCGTCCGACGAGTTCGGCCGGTTCGTCGCTGAGACCCGCAAGTGCCAATGCGGGGACGGTGACGTGCACGATCGCGCGGATGGCGCCGAGCCCGCCGAAGCCGAGTGACGGGTCGGTGGCGGTGTCGGTGGTGGGGTCGTCTTGCGGTGCGCTGGTGAGGAGCATGTCGGCGAAGATGTCGGCCCGGAGTTGGTCGATCGTGCGCGGGTCGGGGGTCAACTCCGGGCCGCAATCAGAGTCACCCCCATCATCTTCCGCACCAGCACCCGCACCAGCACCAGCACCAGCACCGGCACCCGTGCCATCCGCCGCCACGGCGGCGGGCCCGAATGACGCACCCGGCTGGGCTGCGGCGCTCGCTGTGCGGACCGCGCGCGCCTGCTGCGTCAACCGGTCGTAGATGCCGTGGACGAGGGTGGCGGGCCCGGTGTAGATGAGTTCGCCCATCCCGTCGGGCCGGTCGGTGACGGTGACCGCACGGTCGGCGCGCGCATCTCGGTGCCGGTCGGTGACGGTGCGGGGTTGGAGGCGTTCGGCGAGAGCCTCAACGGCAGGGCGCAAGCGAGACGGCGAGAGATTCTCGGCTCGTGCCACGGCCTCGACGGCAAAAGCGAGGCGGGCCTCGGCGTCCAGGATCGGGGTACCCGCGTCGACGATCACGCGCGCGTGGCCCACGAAGATCCGCCCCTCTTCGAGCGCCTCGAGCACCGGGGTGAACCCGTCAGCGAGCACCCCGGCGTCGTTGATCTGCCGTTGAACCGTCCGGTCGGACGCGCGGACCGCGAGCGCGAGTTCTGCTGCGATCGAGCGGAGGTGCATCTCACGCTCCCGCGAGTCGGAACGCAACACCGCCGAACGGGATGCCGCGAGCTCGCCCGCTTTCGCGAGCAACCGAACCTCGGCCGCGTGCACCTGTGCGGCTTGCTTGCGCAGTGCCACGATTCCCTCGACCAGACCGAGGAGGGAGACGTCGTCGAGCGCCCCCACGTCCACGGTCTGATTCGAAGTCATGTTCGATACTCTATGGACGACCTCCGACATCCGAAGCCCGAAAACCGCGCAATCCCGGCACAAAACGAGACCCGAGAATGAGAGTTCTCTCACCCTCTTCAGCCATGCCCATCGACCGCAGCTCAGACCTCGGGATCGCGCGGCTTCGCCGGCAGACGCACCTCGAACTCGGTGTCACCGGGGACGCTCCGCATCGAGATCGTGCCGTCGTGCGCCTCGACGATCGCTCGCACGATGGATAGTCCGAGGCCGGAGCCGCCGGTCTGGCGGGCGCGCGAGGTGTCGCCGCGTGAGAAGCGCTGGAACAGCTCGGCCTGCAGCGCCGGGTCGATTCCCGGGCCGTCGTCGTGCACGCGGATGACGGCATCGGATCCTTCGCGCGTGACGCTTGCGGTCACGTGCGTCCCGGCCGGGGTGTGGGTGCGGGCGTTCGCGAGCAGGTTGGCCACGACCTGGTGCAGGCGTGCAGTGTCGCCCGCGATCTGCACGGGCTCGTCGTCGACGTCGATGCTCCACCCATGATCAGGTGCCGCGACCTGTGCGTCACCGACCGCCTCCACGACGAGCCGCGACAGGTCAGAGGTGCCATAGACGAGCTCCTGGCCCTCGTCGAGGCGCGCGAGCAGCAGCAGATCCTCGACGATCCCGGTCATCCGCAGCGACTGCGCCTGGATGCGTTGCAGCGATTGCTCGCTGGTTTCGCTCAGCGAGCGGTCGCGCAGCGACAGTTCGGAGTAACCGCGGATCGATGCCAGGGGCGTGCGCAACTCGTGGCTTGCGTCGGCGACGAATCGGCGCATCCGCTCTTCGTTCCGTTGCCGCGCGTCGAGGGACGCGTCGACGTGATGGAGCAGCATGTTCAGCGCCGCTCCCACCCGGCCGATCTCGGTGCGTTCGTCGGCCTGGGCCGCGGGCACACGTTCCGAGATCGAGACTTCGCCCTGATCGAGCGGCTGTCTCGCAACGCGGGATGCCGTTTCTGCGACGGCGCGGAGGGGCTTGAGTCCGCGCCGGATGGTCCACGCGGTTGCGACGCCGAGAAGCACCAGCCCGCCCGCGGTGAGGAGTGCGGTCGCCGTGAGGAGGTTGGCGATCGTGCCCTGAACCTCTTCGAGGGGAAGCCCGACAGCGCCGACGATATCGCGCGTGCCGCGGTTGACGACCGCCAGCACGCGGTAGTCGCCGAGGCCGTCGCCGATGTTGATGGTCGTGGGCCCGGAGATACTCACGGTTACGAGCACCCGCTCGATCTGTTCTTCGCTCAGGTAGCTCACGCCGGGCGTGGCGTCTACCATCGCGCCCGTCGACGTCCCGTTCGAGTCGGCCAATACGAGCAAGAACCCGGGCTCTTGTCTGCCCGCCTCGAGGATCTGATACGCCGTGGCACCGCTACCCGGAAATCCCGCAGGGAGCGACAGAGCGCTCGTGCCGAGGGTTCTGAGTCGGGCGTCGACGTTGCCCTCGAGCACCCGGCCGAGCACAACGCTCGTGACAATAGATACCAGGACGAGGATGATCGACACGATCCCGACGACGGTCAAGATCAGACGCCGCTGCAGGGTCCACGGCGCCCGCGGACGCCTGGCTGCGGGAGAGGACGCGGAGGTCCCCGAAGGTCCCGAAGACGCCGAAGTGGAGGCATCCCCCTCGGTCCCCTCCGCCTTTCTCGGGGAGGGGCTCGTCACTGGGGCGCCTTGATCATGTACCCGACACCGCGGACGGTATGGATGAGAGGCGGATGTCCCGCGTCGATCTTCTTCCGCAGGTACGAGATGTACAGCTCGACGACGCTCGAGCGTCCGCCGAAGTCGTAGTTCCAGACGCGGTCGAGGATCTGCGCCTTCGAAACCACGCGGCGGGGGTTGCGCATGAGAAAGCGCAGCAGCTCGAACTCGGTCGCGGTCAGCTCGATCTGGGCGCCGGCCCGCTCGACCTCGTGGCTGTCTTCGTTGAGCGACAGGTCGGCCACGCGCAGGATCGGCTCGGCCTCGTCGGCGAAGGCCGAACCCGCTCGGCGCATGAGTCCGCGGAGCCGTGCGACGACCTCTTCGAGGCTGAAGGGCTTGGTGACGTAGTCGTCGCCGCCCGCCGTGAGCCCCGCGACGCGGTCGGCAACCGCGTCCTTCGCGGTCAGGAAGAGCACGGGCACATTGTCGCCCGACTGCCGCAGGCGCTGCAGCACGGCCATCCCGTCGAGGTCGGGCATCATGATGTCGAGCACGAGAGCGTCGGGCTCGAAGTCGCGCACAAGTTGCAGTGCCTCGTAGCCGCTCGCCGCGGTCTTGACCGCCCACCCCTCCATGCGGAGGGCCATCGAAAGCAGATCGGTGAGCATCTGCTCGTCGTCGACGACGGCAATACGCAGAGCGGTGCCGTCGGGGCGGCGCAGGGCGGGAGCAGCGGAACTCATGAGGTCATTGTCGACCCGAATCTATGTGCTTGCTATGGAGCCGGATATGCGTTCGCTGTGAATGTACGTCCGTGCGGGAGCAGCTCTCGCCGTGTCGCCACCGCCCGCCGGACAGATCTCCGGACCGATCGAACCGACAGCCGTCGGGTGGCCCGACGAGGGGCGAGTCACGCTCGTCTCGCCGGAGTGTTGTCCAGCCGCGCTACGAGCCCGCGGCCTCGGCGTGCGCGACCATGCGGTCGAACGCCGCATCGAGCTCGGGGTCGACCCGCTGCAACTCGGGATTCGCGTCGTAGTGCGCGAGGATGCGTCGCGCACCCTCGTCGAACAGCACCGTCGTGCGGAACTCGGGCACGAGGGCGCGGATCTTCGCGTTGTCGAACACCATTGAATGGGCCTTGTCGCCCACGAGGCCGGGCCCGAGATCCGGGACGAACGCCGCGATCGTCTCCGACGCGACGTGCACCAGACGTGGTTCCGTCACCCCGGCGGCCTCGCCGAGCCATCCGTAGATCTGATTCCACGTCGGGGCGTGGTCGCCCGTGATCGTGTAGGCCTCGCCGATCGCCTCGGGTGCCCCGAGTAGACCGGTGAATGCGACGGCGAAGTCATCGCTATGGGTGAGGGTCCAGAGGCTCGTGCCGTCGCCGTGCACGACGACCGGCTTTCCCTCGCGCATCCTGGCGATGTCGGTCCATCCGCCGGACGTCGGCAGAAGGGCGTGGTCGTAGGTGTGCGAGGGGCGCACGATGGTGACGGGCAGCCCGCGGTCGCGGTAGGCGCCGACGAGAACGTCCTCGCACGCGATCTTGTCGCGCGAGTACTTCCAGAACGGGTTGCGCAGCGGCGTGGACTCCGTCACGGGTAGATGCCTGGGCGGCTTGTCGTACGCCGACGCCGAGCTGATGAAGATGTATTGGCCGCAGAGACCCTCCACGAGCCGCAGAGCCGTCTCGACGTGCGCCGGGGTGAACGACAGGAAGTCCGCCACGACGTCGAATGAAGCGCCGTCGAGCGCCGCGCGCGTGGCATCTTCGTCGCGGATGTCGGCGACGATCTCGTGCACCTCCGGTGGCAGCGGGCGTCGCCCGGAGCCGCGATTGAGCACGCTGACGTCGTGCCCCGCGTCGATCGCCGCCCGCACACAGGCCGCGCTGATGGTTCCGGTCCCGCCGATGAAGAGCGCTCGCATGTGCTCGACCCTACGTCCGGACCGATGCCCGGGGCCAACGAAACGTGCCCCCTTCCGCTCGGTCAGCAGAGCTGATAGCGAGCGGAAGGGGGACACGGATGCGTCGGGCCAGACCCGCGGGTCAGTGCGTGTCGGTCGCCTCGACCTCGGTGCGGTCACCCGACCACAGCGTGTGGAACGTTCCGGGCTTGTCGGAGCGCTTGTAGGTGTGCGCACCGAAGAAGTCGCGCTGACCCTGGATGAGCGCAGCCGGCAGGCGCTCGGCACGCAGCCCGTCGTAGTACGCCAGCGACGATGAGAAGGCCGGAGCCGGGATGCCCGCGGTTGCCGCCGCCGAGACGATCCGGCGCCACGCCCCCTGTGAGCGGGTGAGGGCGTCGACGAAGTACGGCGCCGTGAGCAGAACCGGCAGATCCGGGGTTTCGGCGTAGGCATCCGCGATCCGGTTGAGGAACTGGGCGCGGATGATGCAGCCTGCGCGCCAGATCTTCGAGACGGCGCCGAGGTCGATGTTCCAGTCGTACTCGGCGGCTCCGGCGCGGATCTCATCGAACCCCTGCGAATACGCGACGATCTTCGAGGCGAAAAGCGCGAGGCGCACGTCCTCGATGAAAGCATCCTCGTCTTCGAGGTCGAGTTCTTCTTCGGCACCCGGCAGGTCGCGGGCGACGGAACGCTGCTCGGGGTGTGACGAGAGCGAACGCGCGAATGTGGCCTCGGCGATGCCCGAAACGGGGACTCCGAGATCGAGTGCCGTCTGCACCGTCCAGGCGCCGGTGCCCTTGGCGCCGGCCTGGTCGAGAATCACGTCGACGAGCGGCTTGCCCGTGTCGAGGTCGACCTGGCGCAGCACCTCGGAGGTGATCTCGATCAGGTACGACTCGAGCTCGCCCGTGTTCCACTCGGCGAAGACATCGGCGATCTCGGCGGGAGTCTTGCCCGTGCCGCGACGGATCAGGTCGTACGCCTCGGCGATCAGCTGCATGTCGGCGTACTCGATGCCGTTATGCACCATCTTGACGAAGTGTCCCGCGCCGTCGTGCCCGATGTGCGTGACGCACGGCTCGCCCTCGGCGACCGCCGCGATCGAACGCAGGATCGGCCCGAGGGTGACCCACGACTCGTCCGAACCGCCGGGCATGAGCGATGGACCCTCGAGGGCGCCCTCTTCTCCGCCCGAGACGCCCATCCCGACGAAGTTGATGCCGGTCTCGCGGACGGCGCGCTCGCGTCGGATGGTGTCGGTGAACAGCGAGTTGCCGCCATCGATGATGATGTCGCCCGGTTCGAACACGTTGACGAGCTCATCGATCACGGCATCCGTCGGTCCGCCGGCCTTGACCATGATCAGTGCGACGCGCGGCTTCTGGAGCGCGGCGGCGAATTCGGCGTAGTCGAAGGTGGGAACGAAGCCCGCCTCGGGGTGCTGCTCGGCGAGGTGCTCGGTCTTGTCGCGGCTGCGGTTGTAGATGGCGACCGTGTTGCCCTCGCGGCGAGCGAGGTTGCGGGCGAGGTTCGAGCCCATGACGGCGAGGCCGACGACGCCGATGTTGGCGACGGATGCGCCACCCTCACCGGGACCGGCGGGCGTCGCCGTGTCGCGGTCGACATTCTCCGGGCGAGGCGCACCTTCGTGCTCCGGTGCCGAGCCGGGCGAGTCCTCCCGATCGTGCGAGATGTTGGTCTGTGCCGGGTTCTCGTGAGAGGACACGCATGCTCCTTGCCGTCAGCGGGGTGTTGTTTCAGCCTAGGGTGTGCTCGTTTTTCGCGGGTACTCGACCGTGGTCTCCGGGGCCAGCCTTAGCGTAGACCCACGGGCGCATAGCGCGCCGCGAGTTCGACGGCCTCGCGGGTGAGGCGAGTGATGTCGTCGGTGTCTCCGCGGGTGATGCTGGCAGCGGGCAACATCCATGACCCGCCGGCGGCGACAACGCCCGCTATCGACAGGTAGTCGCCGAGATTCGCGGGCCCGACACCGCCGGTGGGCATGAAGCCGACCTCGGCGAATGGTGCGGTCAACGCACGGATTGCGGCGGCACCGCCGGATGTCTCGGCGGGAAAGAACTTCACGGTCTGCACGCCGAGTTCGATGGCCGCCTGAATTTCGGTGGCGGTCACGGCACCCGGGATGATCGGGATTCCGTGTTCGTGGCATCTTTCGACCACGGCGCGGGAGAGGCCGGGCGACACGACGAAGTGCGCTCCCGCGGCAACGGCCGCGTCGACCTGGTCGGGTCGCACGATGGTTCCGGCCCCGACGAGGACGTCGGCGCCGCTCCCGACGCCATCTTCGTCGGGCGCGCGGGGACCGCTGTCGCGGATGGCTCGGATGACGTCTGCCGCCGCGGGCGTCCGGAACGTGATCTCTGCGACGGGCAGACCGCCACGGGCGAGCGCCAGCGCGATTTCGAGGCCCTGTTCGGCTGAGTCCGTCGTGACGACCGGAACGATTTTATGGTTCGCGAGGGCGGCAAAAGGTGTGGGCATCATCTGCTTCCGCTCGGCGCGGTCGTCGCGCATGGACGCAAAAATCATATCATTGGGGGTGTGATGGCTCCCGGCCGCGTGCCTGGGTGCCGTGGACGCCCCTCCAACGACGGAACCAGGACCCATGATCATTCTCGCTCTCGAGGCCAGTACGACCTCCGCCAAGACGATGCTGTTCGATACCGAGACGGGATCGGTGGCTGTGCGCAGCCGCCGTTTCGAGGTGAGCGGTCCGGATTCTGCCGTCCGCGACGGCGATGCGATCTATACCCAGATGATGGCGCTGGGGCGTGAGAGCGCCGCAGGCGCCGCTATCGACCTGATCGTGCTGAGCGGTACCTGGCACGGACTCACCCTCCGCCGCGCCGACCTGTCCGCCGTCACGCCCGTCATGGAGTGGCCGTACACCGGGGCGCAAGATCTGTGCGCGCGCCTGCGGTCCGATCAGGAATTCACCTGGTGGTTCTACGAGCGCACGGGATGCATGGTCAACGCGGTGTATCCCGTGTTCAAGCTCCGGTATCTGGCCGACAACGGCACGTCCGTCGACGGACTGCTCGCCCTCGACCAGTCGAGTCTCAACTTCGCGCGATTGACGGGTGAGGTCTGGACGAACCCCTCGCTGGCGTCGGGCACGGGGCTTTTGAACGCGCACACCGCGGAGTGGGACGACGAGGTGATCGAGCGGATGGGCCTGGGAGGGGTGCTGCTGCCAGAGCTCCGCTCGTCGACCGACACCGCGCCGCTCCGCGACGAGGCGGCCGTGCTGCTGGGGTTGCGTCCGGGCATTCCGGTGCTGACGCCCGGGCCCGATGGTGGGCTGAGTCAGGTCGGCGACCTCGCGACAGAGCCGGGCGACATGACGTTCTCGATGGGAACGAGCGGCGCTCTCCGCTTCTCGACCCTGCACCCCTCACTCTCGCCGACCCTCAGCACGTGGTCGTATCGATCGCCCGTGGGCGCTCTGAGCGGTGCGGCGACGTCCGGATGCGGCAACTGCGTCGATTGGGCTCGCGAGCGCCTCTTCGGGCTCAGCACCGACTACGCCGAACTCGAACCGCTGCTCTCGGCGGATCGGCGTGACCTGCCCGTCTTCTTGCCGTTCCTGTTCGGTGAGCGAAGCCCGGGTTGGCAAGATCAGCGCCGCGGCGGGATCGTCGATCTGCAGCCGCAGCACTCACGCGCCGATATCTATCAGTCGGTGCTCGATGGCGTGGTCTATTCGCTCTACCACTGCTACAAGGAGCTGACGGCGCTGAACGGCGCACCGCGCCGCATCGTGCTGTCGGGCGGGGTCCTGTCGTCTCTCTACTGGACACAGCTCACCGCCGACGTGTTCGGCGCCGAGATGGAGGTCTCGCCCCGCCAGCACAGCTCGATCCTCGGTGCCGTTCGCATGGGCCTGCGCGCGTCGGGATTGTCGGATCGCCATCCGGCCCTCGATGAGGGAGAGGTTCGTGTCGTGACACCCCGGCTCGAGCGACGCGCCCAGTACGACGAAGAGTTCGCGCGGTATTTGGATCAGTACTCGCGCTCACTGCCCGGTGCGGAGGGAGAAACTCGATGAAGGTTCTTGTCACCCCGACGTCGCTCTGTCGCAACCGCGACGCGCCCGTTCTGGACGCGTTGCGCGAGGCTGCAGACGAAGTGATCTTCAACGAGACCGGTCGACCGATGACGGCGCCCGAGCTGATCGAGGCCGTCGGTGGCGTCGACGCCGTGATCGCTGGCCTCGACGACTACACGGCGGAGGTTCTGGCCGCAGCGGACCGGTTGCGGGTGATTTCGCGTTACGGCGTGGGTACGAACAACATCGATCTCGAGGCGGCGGAGCGACGCGGCATCGTGGTGACCCGCACGCCCGGAGCCAATTCCCTCGCGGTCGCCGAGTTGACGATCGGCCTCGCCTTCGCCGTTGCTCGCGGCATTCCGCGCCTGGATGGCGGAGTTCGTGTGGGGGAGTGGCCGCGAGGGGATGGGATCGAGCTGACGGGACGCACGTTCGGTGTCGCCGGCTTCGGCGCTATCGGACGACTCGTGGCCGAGCGGGCCAGAGGCATTGGCATGCGTGTGGTGGCATATGACCCTCTCCTCCCTGACGAGGCGTTCCGCCAGGCGGGTGTGGAGCGGATGGATCTGGATGACCTCTGCCGTGCGAGCAACGTGATCAGCGTGCATGTTCCGCTGATGCCCGAGACCCGACACCTGTTCGATTCTCGGATGCTCGCGATGCTTCCGCCCGACGCGATCGTCGTCAACACAGCGCGGGGTGGCTTGCTCGACGAGGCTGCGGCGCTGGCCGCGCTCGATGACGGCCGTTTACACGGTGTCGCGATCGACGTCTACGAGACCGAGCCGCCGAGCGCCTCCGTGCTCGTCGGGCACCCTCGGGTGGTTTCGACTCCGCACAGCGGCGCACACACGCGCGAGGCGATCGTCCGGACCGCAACCCAGGCGGTGTCCGATGCGCTGGCGGTGCTCCGCGGCGAGAGCGTCGCGACGGCCGTCAGGGCGTAGTGCGGACCTCGCGCAACACGGCGTCGACGTACCGGCGGGTGTGATGCTCGGCGGCCTCGGCGTCGCCGCGGGCTATGGCGGCCGCGGTCTGAACGTGGTTGTGGAGCGCCTCGGAGTGGGGGACGTCTGGGGTCAACCCCAGGTGTGATCGGCCCGCGATCACCGCGGCGATGGCCGACTTGGTGGCAGCGAGCATGAGATTTCCGCTCGTATCGAGGATCAGGTCGTGAAAGGCGATGTCTTTTGCGAGGTACTCGTCAGTGTTCCCGAGCCCAGCTTCACCGAGCTCCTCGAGTCGCTGCGCGAGGCGAAGGATTTCCGCCCTTTGCACATCGCTGGCCCGCTGAGCGCTCAGGCGGGCGGCGACCGGCTCGATGGCGGCGCGCAGCTCGGTGACGACCGCCAGCTGCTGGTCGCGGCCCGGGCCCTCCAATTGCCAGCCGATCAGCCTGGTGTCGAGGGCGCTCCAGCGCTCGGCGGGGAGCACCGTCACGCCCACCCGGCGGCGTGACTCGAGCATGCCCATCGCTTCCAGCACCCGCACGGCCTCACGGATGACAGTGCGCGAGACGCCGTATTCGGATTCGAGTCCGGCGAGCGTGAGCACGGCTCCCGGGGCGAGTCCGCCTGCCGAAATGCGCAGCCCGAGACTGTCGAGCACGGGACCGTGCGATGCCTGTGCCACGCTGACTCCGCTCAAAAATATGATTACAGGTTGTGAAAGATACGATCATTGTGTGAGGATTCACAGGTCCCGCACGAGTCATGACGGCCCGAGCGGGGCGTTCGAATCCTAACGCGGGAGCGCCCGGCCACCCGGGCGCGCTCATTCCTCACAATCAATGGAGATCCAGATGGAAGATTGGACCCAGACGCTGGGCACCGGACCGCTCTTGGCTATCGCGGCCGGAGCGATCGCGCTGATCCTCGTCATGATCATCGTCTTCAAGGTGCACGCTTTCTTGACGCTGATCGTCGTTTCGCTTCTCACCGCGCTCGTTGCGGGTGTGCCGATCTCTGCGATCGCCACGACACTCACGGGCGGCTTCGGGGCCACCCTCGCGACCGTCGCACTGCTCGTCGGGCTCGGAGCCATGCTCGGCAGGCTCATCGAACACTCCGGTGGGGCAAAAGCCCTCGCCGACAAGTTCGTCGAGATCTTCGGCGAGAAGCGGGCGCCGTTCGCTCTCGGAATCGCCTCGCTGATCCTCGGATTCCCGATGTTCTTCGACGCGGGCCTGGTGATGATGTTGCCGATCATCTTCGCCGTCGCGCGTCGCGTCTCGAGCAACAACGTCCTGCTGTTCGGTCTGCCCGCGGCAGCGGCCTTCTCGGTCATGCACGTCTTCCTGCCGCCGCACCCGGGCCCGGTCACCGCGAGCGAGCTGTACGGCGCCAACCTCGGCATCGTCCTGCTCGTCGGCCTCGTCATCGCGTTCCCCGTCTGGTACGTCTCCGGTTACATCTGGGGAAAGTTCGTTGCTTCGCGCATCAAGCTGCCGGTCCCGGCGATCTTCGGTGACATCGACGCCGATCAGCCGAGCAACCCGCCCAAGCCCAGCACGATCATCATGATCCTGCTGCTGCCGATGTTCCTCATCTTCCTCAACACCGGACTCACGACCCTCATCAGCGCGGGCGCCGTGTCGGGCGAGAACACCTGGGTCCAGTTGCTGATCCTGCTCGGCAACTCCGCCGTCGCCCTGCTGATCACCGTGATCGTCGCGATGATCGTGCTCGGCACCCGCCGGGGCGAGAACGGTACGGCCATCGAGAAGATCGTCGACTCGGCGCTCGGTCCCGTGGCCTCCGTCATCCTGATCACGGGCGCCGGCGGAATGTTCGGTGGCGTGCTGCGTGCATCCGGTATCGGCGACGCGCTCGCCGATACCCTCGCCGACCTCGGGCTGCCCATCATCTTCGCGGCCTACATCATCGCGGTCGTGATCCGCCTGGCACAGGGTTCGGCGACCGTGGCGCTCGTCACGGCCGCGGGGCTTGCGGCGCCGGCCGTGATCGCGGGGGACTTCAACCCCCTCCAGGTCGCGGCGATCACTCTGGCCACCGCGGCCGGCTCGGTCTTCGCGGGGCACGTCAATGACTCGGGCTTCTGGCTCGTCGGGCGACTCATGGGAATGGATGTCAAGACGACCCTGAAAACCTGGACCGTGCAGCAGACGATCGAGTCGGTCTTCGCCTTCGCTCTCGTGCTCGTGGTGTACGGCATCGGGTCGCTGCTCTAGCCCGCGGCATCCGCGTCGCCTTCGTCCCCCGAAAACAGGAGAAATCGCCATGTCTGCCCTCTTCGACGTCACCGACCGTCTCGCCCTGGTCACGGGCTCGTCCCGCGGGCTCGGCAGATCCCTCGCTCTCGCGCTCGCGCGGGCGCGCGCCCGGGTGATCGTGCACGGTCGGGACGCCGAGGCGGTCGAAGCGACGCGGGCCGAGGCAGAGACCCTGTCGGGTCGCCCCGCCGCGTCGGTCACGTTCGATGTGACCGACGCGGCGGCGGTCGAGTCCGCCGTGGCCGATCTGATCGAGCGCATCGGTACCCCCGACATCCTCGTCAACAATGCGGGGGTGCAGCGGCGTGCTCCTATTCAGGAGTTCGGCATCGCCGACTGGGACGACATCATCGCCGCCAACCTCTCGGGGGTCTTCTACGTTTCGCGCTTCGTCGCGCCCGCGATGATCACGCGCGGTTCGGGCAAAATCGTCAACGTCGCCTCGGTGCAGTCGCACCTGGCCCGCCAGACCATCGCGCCCTACTCGGCGTCGAAGGGCGGAGCTGCGCAGTTGACCAAGGGCATGGCCGCCGACCTCGCGCGCCATGGAATTCAGGTCAATGCGCTCTCACCCGGCTACTTCGCGACCGAGATGAATCGTGCGCTGGTCGATGACCCCGATTTCACCGCCTGGCTCACGCAGCGGACGCCTGCCCAACGCTGGGGTGACTTTGCCGAGCTCGACGGGGCCCTGCTGTTTCTTGCGTCGGACGCATCCAGCTTCGTTTCGGGGCAGAACATTTTCGTCGATGGCGGCATGACCGCCGTCGTGTGAACGTCATCCCCAGAAAGGCCCCGCGCATGCGTGCTGCATTTATCGACGCCAAAGAGACCCTGACCGTTCGAGAGATCGATGTGCCCGAACCCGGTGCCGGCCAGGTCCGCGTCCGCATCGACTACGTCGGTATCTGCGGGTCCGACCTGCACTACTACTTCGAGGGCGCGAACGGCGCCTTCGTCGTGCGCGAACCCCTCATCCCCGGGCACGAGGTGTCGGGTCGGATCGCGCACGACCCTACGGGGCAGTGGGCCGCGGGCACGCCCGTGACGGTGCATCCGGCCACCTTCGGAACCCCCACACCCGGACTCGAGGATGCCCCCCACCTGTGGCCGAACGGCGCGTACCTCGGCAGCGCCTCCACCTGGCCGCACACGCAGGGTGGCATGGTTGAGCAGCTGATCGTCGACCGAGCGATGGTGCGGATCCTGCCACCCTCGCTCCCCGTCCGACGCGCAGTGCTCGCCGAGCCCCTCGCCGTCGCGCTGCACGGTGTGTCGAGGGCCGGTGATGTGACCGGCAAGCGCGTCCTCGTCACGGGCTCGGGCCCGATCGGATTGCTTGCGATCGCGGCAGCCGTCGCCGCAGGTGCCGCCGAGGTGACGGCGACCGACGTTCTGGCGGGGCCCCTGGAGCGGGCGCGGATGCTGGGGGCCGCCCACACGATCGACGTCAGCCGCGATCAGCTGCTTCCCAATCACTACGATGTCGTGCTCGAGTGCTCGGGGGTTGCCCCCTCGATCTCGACCGCTCTCGTCGCCGCGCGGCCGGGCGGCACGGTCGTGCAGGTGGGCATGGTGCCGAACGAGCCGCGGCCGCTGAACATCTCGCCGTTCATCTCGAAGGAGCTGACCTACGTCGGCACATTCCGGTTCCACGACGAGATCGACGCGGCGGTCGAGTTGCTCGCGACGACACCGCTCATCGAAAGCGTCATCACGCACGAGATTTCAGCAGAGCATGCGGTCAGCGCGTTCTCGGTCGCTCGAGACTCGCAGGCGTCGGGCAAGGTCGTCGTCGCCCTGTGGCCCGAGGCTGACTAGTCCTGGCGGTAACCAGAGCGGCCCATCGACCAGAAGGCTCCGGCGGTGAGCACAGCGCCGACGGCCGTGAGGGCTCCAATCGACCACACCACTACGTGGGAGAAAAATACGCCATCGATCATCATCAGCTCCGGTGGTCGTGAACAGAAGTCGGTGTCATCACGCTACAGGCATCTCCGGTAGCATGGTGTCTACCCTCGGCGAGGGATGTTGTTGTGCGGTCGTCCGGCTGCGCGAGGCATCCGTGATCGACGTGGCGATGTGGGCCCTGGTGGCACTCCTCCCGCGTTGGCGTATGAGTCGAGAACCCCAGACCTACGCGACGCGCCCCGTCGCGTGCCCACAAGGAGATTCACATGTCGAAAGACACCAAGGCTGCGACCACGGACGACACCAAGGTCCACGCCGAGATTCGCACCAGCTTCGGCAAGGGCTTCGCCCGTCGCCTCCGCGCAGCAGGCAAGATCCCGGCCGTCATCTACGGCCACGGCGAAGAGCCCGTACACGTCGCCCTGCCCGGCCACCAGGTCGCACTGCTCCTGCGTCGCGCCAACGCAGTGCTCGAACTCGATGTCGAGGGCACTCATCAGCTGACGCTGGTCAAGGATGTCCAGAAGGACCCCGTGCACCAGATCATCGAGCACATCGACCTGCTCGTGGTCAAGAAGGGCGAGAAGATTCAGGTCGACGTGCCCATCTCGGTCATCGGCGAGCCGTTCCCCGGAACGATCGCCGCTCAGGACGCCAATACGGTTCTGCTGGAGGTCGAAGCCACGCACATCCCGCAGCGTGTCGAGGTCGACGTCGAGGGACTCGAGGATGGCACGCACATCACCGCGGCCGACCTGAAGCTGCCCAAGGGTGCGTCGCTCATCGTCGACCCGGAGACGCTCATCGTCGCGATCTCGGTTCCGTCTGCGACCCTTGCGGCCGAGGATGAGATCGCCGAGCTGGACGCGGCTGTGTCCGCGGCACAGGCCATCGAGTCCGAGGAAGCCAAGGACGAGTCCGCCGAATAAGCATTCGCGCAACCGCGCAAACCGGAGCCCGCTCTCGCCGATACGGTGGGGGCGGGCTCCGTGCATAAGGGCATAGACAGAGGGAGTTGACGTGGCTGACGCGTGGTTGGTGGTGGGGCTCGGCAACCCGGGACCGCGATATGAGAGCACGCGCCACAACATCGGGCAGATGGTCGTCGATGAACTCGCCCGGCGCCGCGGTGCGACATTCAAGTCCCATCGGTCCAACGCGCGGGTTGCCGAGACGTGGCTCAGCCCGGGCTCAGCGAAGATCGTGCTGGCGAAGCCGAACTCGTTCATGAACGTCTCGGGCGGGCCGGTCTCGAGCCTCGCGGCTTTCTTCGGAATCGAGGCCGATCGGGTAATCGTTGTCCACGACGAGCTCGATATTCCGTTCGACACGATCAAGCTCAAGATCGGCGGCGGCCACGGTGGTCACAACGGCGTGCGCGATGTCGCAAAGGCGCTGGATACCCCGGAGTTCACGCGTGTCCGCGTGGGGATCGGACGGCCCCCCGGTCGCCAGGAGGCGGCGGACTGGGTTCTCGACCCGTTTGGTGCAACCGAGAGAGCGCAGCTGCCGCTCCTGATCGGGGACGCCGCGGATGCTGTCGAGCTCGTCGTCGGTGAGGGGTTGCTCGCCGCCCAGCAGCGTTTTCACGCGCCTCGCGAGTAGCCGCGCTCGACCTGGGGCGTCGCCTTCACGTGCCGAGTGGGTAGCCGCGCTCGACCTGGGGCGTCGTTGTTATGCGCTATGCACGTGGTCGTGCTCGACCTTGGGGCGTCAGAATCCCGTTGGGGCGTCGTATTCCGCGCCCCAGCGTGACGCTGACGCCCCAACTCGGGGTGTGGACGCCCCAGCTCGGGGTGTGGACGCCCCAACAAACGATGGGGCGAGAAGCGGATGGCGCGTCAGGCGCCGATGGTTGCGCCGGTGGCGACACCCGCGAGTCCCGCGGCGTAGACCACCGTGCCGAAGATGAAGATCGCGACGACGGCCACGACGATCGCGGCGATGCCGGTTCCGAGCCCGCGACGCTTCGCGATCGCGACGATGCCCTGGACGATCGCCCAGATGCCGAGCACCGTGCCGGCCCAGAAGGCGATCTCGCCGAGCAGCACCCACTCGCGAACGGGGAAGAGAAACGACAGATCCGGCCACGCCGTGCTGGGCATCGACTCGAAGCGCGAGGCAGTGCCGGTTCCGACCTGGAATGCGGCGACGGCACCCACGATCGGGGCGACGACAGCGGCCCCGAGAGCGAGCAGTAGGGCGACGAGCCCGAGGCCGCCCGGCTTCTTCGCCGCGGGCGCGGCGGCGGGTGCGCCGGCGGCGGGATACGAGCCCGGGTACATGCCGGCGGGTGGGTAGCCGGCGTTCAGACCGGGGAGCGACGGATGCTGGGGGCCCGGATACGATCCGCCCGCGGAGGGCGGGTTCGGGTACGGGGGTGCCGGGGGAGCGATGGGAGGCGCTACCGGCGGCGTTACCGGACTCGCGGCGGGCTGCTCGATCGGCGGTGCGGCGGGCGGTACGGTCGGGGGGAGTGGGTAGTCCCTCGCGGAGGGCGCATCCGTGGGCGGCGTCTGGTCGCTCATGCCCTCATCCTAGGGTCGCGAACGGCGCGGTGTCGGTGGGGGCTCGTAGACTGGTCATGTGTCAATTCACGGAATCACGCGCGCCCTGGCGCGCTCAGAAGCGTTCCGTGAGGGCCTCGACGAGGCATCCCGCGACGCCGATCTCTCGCTCAACGAGGGGCTCGTCGCCCCCGTACTCTCCGCCCTCGTCGAGCGCCGCGCGGCGTCGGGTCGCCCGCCCGCGCTACTCGTCATCACGCCCACCGGACGTCGCGCGGACCAGCTCGGCCCCTCGCTCGCGGCGTATCTGCCCGACGCCCTGGTGCTGTCTTTCCCCGCGTGGGAGACCCTGCCGCACGAGCGTCTGAGCCCGAGCCCCGAGACCGTCGGTGCCCGGCTCGAGGTGCTGCGCCGGGTTGCCGAATGGGATGGGGCGCGGCCTCTCGTCGTGACGGCGTCGGTGCGCGCCGCGCTTCAGCCGATCGCGTCGGGCCTCGAGAGCGTGCGACCCGTCGAACTCGCGGTCGGCACACGCGGCCACGACCTGACGTCGCTGGCCGAACGACTCGTCGAACTCGCCTACACGCGCGTCGACATGGTTTCGCGTCGCGGAGAGTTCGCGCTGCGCGGAGGCATCCTGGATGTCTTCCCGGCGATAGCCGATCATCCCTGCCGCATCGAGTTCTTCGGCGACGAGGTCGATCAGATCCGCGCGTTCGCGGTCGCCGATCAGCGTTCGCTTCCGGGCGCGATCGACTCGATCGCCCTGCCGCCGAGCCGAGAGCTGCTGCTGACGGCCGAGGTCCGAGAACGGGCCCGTTTGCTGCAGGGCGAGCTGCCGGGGCTTGCGGGAATGCTCGAGCGGATGTCCGAGGGCATCGCCGTCGAGGGCATGGAGTCACTCACGCCGGTCCTGGCGGACGGCATCGTCCCGCTCGTCGACTATCTCCCGACGGGCACCGCGGTGGCCCTCGTCGATCCGGAACGCGCGGTCGCGCGCGCGATCACACTGCAGGACACGAACCGCGAGTTCCTCGAAGCAGCCTGGAGCGCCGCAACGGCGGGCGCAGACACGCCGATCGACCTCGGCAAGGGTGACTTTTTGACTCTGCCGAGTCTGCGCGAGGCCTCGTCCGAGCGCGGTGGAGTGTGGTGGACGCTGAGCGCGTTCGATTCGGGTGCCGTGGATGCGGTCGCGGATGGCGTGTTCGATCCCGTGGGCACCTCGGTCGTCCGATTCGCGGGAGCAGGCATCCCCTCGTTCCACGGCAACATCGACGGGGCCACGGCTCACGTCGGTGAGTTGCTGGCGGATGGTTGGAGTGTGGTCGTCGCCGCAGCAGGATCAGGCCTGGTCGATCGTGCGCGGGATGTGCTGTCGGAGCGGGGGTTCGCCGCTCGGATCGTCGAGGATGTCGCCGAGCCACCCGAACCGGGTGTCGCTCAGCTTGTGCAGGCACCGATCGAGGCGGGCTTCTCGTTCGCCGATGCGAAGATCGCTGTGCTCACCGAGTCCGACTTTTACGGACGTACGATCAGTTCCGACTCGCGCGTGGTCAAGAAACTGGCATCGCGACGGCGGAACGTCGTCGACCCGCTGCAGCTCAAGGCGGGCGACTTCGTGGTTCATTCCACGCACGGCATAGGTCGCTTCGTGGAGCTCGTGCAACGCGAGGTCTCGTCCGGCGGGCGCAACCCCGTCAAGACCAAGCGTGAGTATCTGGTGGTCGAATACGCCCCGAGCAAGCGCGGCTTTCCCGGCGACAAGCTCTTCGTGCCGACCGATCAGCTCGACCTGCTGTCGAAGTACGTCGGGGGGGAGGCCCCGACGCTGTCGAAGATGGGCGGTAGCGACTGGGCAGCGGCCAAGGGCAAGGCCCGCAAGGCCGTCCGCGACATCGCCGTCGAACTCGTCAAGCTCTACTCGGCGCGTATGTCGGCCAAGGGTCACGCTTTCGGCCCCGACACCCCGTGGCAGCGCGAGCTCGAAGAAGCTTTCCCGTTCGCCGAGACCCCCGACCAGTTGCAGACGATCGACGAGGTCAAGGCCGACATGGAGCGGCCCATCCCGATGGACCGCCTGCTGTCGGGCGATGTCGGGTTCGGTAAGACCGAGGTTGCGGTGCGCGCGGCGTTCAAGGCGATTCAGGACGGCAAGCAGGTCGCGATGCTCGTGCCAACGACGCTGCTGGTCAAGCAGCACCTCGAGACGTTCGCCGAGCGGTTCGCCGGGTTCCCCGTGCGCGTGCGAGCACTCTCGCGCTTCCAGACCGACAAAGAGGCGCGAGAGATCATCGCGGGCCTCGAGGATGGCTCCGTCGACATGGTGATCGGAACCCACCGTATCCTGACCGAAAAGGTGTCGTTCAAGGATGTCGGGCTCGTCATCATCGACGAAGAGCAGCGGTTCGGTGTCGAGCACAAGGACGCGCTGAAGAAGCTCAAGACCAACGTCGACATCCTCGCGATGAGTGCGACACCGATCCCGCGAACACTCGAGATGGCGGTCACCGGCATTCGCGAGATGTCCACGCTCGCGACGCCGCCCGAGGACAGGCATCCGATCCTGTCGTACGTCGGACCCCGCAACGACAAGCAGATCACCGCCGCGATCCGCCGCGAGTTGCTGCGCGAGGGGCAGATCTTCTACGTGCATAACCGGGTCTCGTCGATCCAACGGGTAGCCGCGCACCTGGCCGAACTTGTGCCCGAGGCGCGCATCGCGGTCGCCCATGGACAGCTCGGCGAACACGCGCTCGAGCAGGTCGTCGATGACTTCTGGGAGCGCAAGTTCGATGTGCTGGTGTGCACGACGATCATCGAGACCGGTCTCGACATCTCGAACGCCAACACGATCGTGATCGATCGCGCCGATAAGTACGGCCTGTCGCAACTGCACCAGCTGCGCGGACGCGTCGGCCGTGCCCGCGAGCGTGCGTACGCCTACTTCCTCTACGACGACATGAAGCCGCTGTCCGAGACGGCGGCCGATCGACTCGAGACGATCGCCGTCAACAACGATCTCGGTTCGGGCATGCAGGTCGCGCTGAAGGACCTCGAGCTGCGTGGGGCCGGCAACCTGCTCGGTGCCGAGCAGGCGGGACACATCGCGGGCGTGGGCTTCGACCTCTACCTGCGCATGATCGGCGAGGCCGTGGCGACGTTCCGCGGCGACGACGTCGAGGGGCCGGCCGAGCTCCGCCTCGAGTTGCCGGTGCGGGCGCGCATTCCCGAGTCATACATCGACAGTGAGCGCCTCCGCCTCGAGGCGTACCAGAAGCTCTCGTCCGCGGCGACGGCGACCGCAGCCCCCGACGCTATCGACCTCGTCGTCGAAGAACTCCGCGACCGCTATGGCGAGCCCCCGGCCGAGGTCACGGGCATCGTCGCCGTCGCTCGCCTGCGCCGCCGCGCCGCCCGCTCCGGCCTGACGGATGTCGTTGCCATGGGTCCGAATCTGCGGGTCGCCCCGGCGCACCTGCCGGATTCGTTGCGGGTGCGGATGCAGCGGCTCTACCCCGGCGCCAAGCTCATGTCGGGTGGCGAGGCGCTCGTGGTGCCGATGCCACGGTCGGGCGATGCACGGTCGGGCAACGACGCGCTCTCGGACGACGAGCTGATCGCCTGGACAGAGCAGTTGCTGACGGCGCTGTTCCCCGAGCCCACGCCGGAGCCGACGCCCGAGGTCCCCGCGGCCGGTGGGGCACACGAGTCCGCGCCCGCGGCTTCCGCCTGACCGTTCCCGCGCGATAGTTGCCGGCGTGCCGCCGCACCGCACGTTCGTGCGGTCCATTGCGTGACTTGGGGCGCCCGGGGCGCGGTGGGGCGTGGTGTCCCGCGCCCCACCGTGATTTCGACGCCCCACGTGGTGCGGGCGTGCCCGTTCCCGGCCGCGAGGGTGCCCGGGAACGCAAGCAGAGGAGGCGAGCGGGGAGGCGAGCGGAGTAGGTTGTGCGCATGCTGTTCGAGCACCTCGGGGCACGACCCCGCATCGATCCGACGGCAGTCATCGCCGAAACCGCCGTCATCTCGGGCGATGTCGAGATCGGCCCCGACTGTCAGGTCTTGCACGGCGCCGTGATCACGGCGGAAGGGGGCCCGATCACGCTCGCCGCCTGCGTCATCGTGATGGAGAACGCCGTCATCCGGGCCACATCGGCAGACCCCGTGCACATCGGGGATCACACGTTGATCGGTCCGGGCGCGACGGTGAGCGGCGCGGTCATCGGCTCCGAGGTGTTCCTCGCGACGGGCACACGCGTGTTCAACGGTGCGCGGATCGGCGACCGCTGCGAGGTACGGATCGGCGCGATCGTGCACCTGCGCACGACACTCCCGCCCGAGACCGTCGTACCGATCGCCTGGATCGCAGTGGGGCACCCGCTCGGGCTGTATCCACCCGACCGCCATGACGAGATCTGGGCGGCTCAGAAAGAGCTCGACTTTCCCGGATATGTGTTCGGCCTCGACCGAGCGACACCCGACCTGATGGTCCAACTCACCGAGCGCTACGGCCGCAGCCTCTCGCGCCACCGGCAGGACCGCCGCGTCGACTGACGCCGGACCCTCGTTCGTCAGGCCCAGTTGGCACCGCAGGACATGCAGCGGAATTCGAGCGCGGGCTCATCTTCGTACAGCTCATCGTCACTGTTCTTGCCGCGACGGGTTTCTTCGCCGCGCAGCTCTTCGTCCCGGTCGAGCTCGAGGACGAACCATCTGACCTCCACGACCCGTACACGTGTGTCGTCGCAGACGGGGCAGATCTCGGCGGCGAGGTCGCTGACGTCTTCTCGTGTCTTGATCATGCGAACACGCTAGGCCGGGCCTCCGACATCCGTCCGACCGCCACGCGACGGCGAGGCTCAGCCGGTGTTCTGCAGGCCCGCCGCGACGCCGCTGACCGAGAGCAGAAGCAGACGCTGCTGTTCGGGATCCGCCCCGGAACCGATCGCGGCCGAGGCGCGCAGGGCACGCAGGGCACGCAGCTGCAGCATCGACAGCGCGTCGACGTACGGGCTGCGCATCTTCACGGCGCGCTGGAGCACGGGCTTGTTCGAGAGGAGTTCGCCGCCGCCGGTGATGCGGATCACCCAGTTGCGCGTCGATTCCATCTCGTCCAGCACGAGTTCGGCCAGTTCGTCGCGGTCACCGAGCGCCAGGTAGCGGCGGGCGATCCGCGGATCGGCCTTGGCGAGGCTCATCGCGACGTTATCGATCATCGTGCGCAGCAGCGGCCACTCGTCGTACGCCTCGCGCAGCAGCGCCTCGTCGCCGACGGCATCGAGCGCGGTGCCCAGGCCGAACCAGCCGGCGAGGTTGATGCGCGCTTGCGTCCACGCGAACACCCAGGGGATGGCTCGCAGGTCCTCGAGCGATTCCACCGACAGTCCGCGGCGGGCCGGGCGTGAGCCGAGCGCCAAGAGACCGACCTCTTCGAGCGGTGTGACGGTTGCGAACCACGGCGCGAATCCGGGTGCGCGGACCAGCGAGAAGAAACGCTCACGGGATGCGGAGTCCATCGTCGCCGCGACGCTCGCGTACCGCGAGGCTGCCTCTTCGTTGCGTCGCTCGATCGACGGGGAAGACGCCAGTAGCGTGGCCGCCGCGACCTGGTCGATGTGCCGCATCGCGATCGCCGGGTCGCCGTACCGGGCGAAGATGACCTCTCCCTGCTCGGTGAGCTTGAAGCGCCCCTCGACCGAGTGCGGCGGCTGGGCCAGAATCGCGCTGTTGGCGGGTCCGCCACCGCGCCCGAGCGCGCCGCCGCGACCGTGGAACAGGGTCAACTCGATGCCCTCTTCGCGTGCCCATGCGGCGATCGCGGCCTGCGCCTCATAGAGAGCGAGATTGGCGGCGACGGGTCCGACATCCTTCGACGAATCCGAGTAACCAAGCATGACCTCGAGGCGCCGTCCGGTGCTCTCGAGTCGTTCGGCGAACTCTGGGTGCGTGACGATCTCGGCGAGGATGCCCGGCGCCGCCTGCAGATCGGCGAAGGTCTCGAAGAGCGGGATGACGTCGAGCACCGGGGCCTTCGCGTCCGGTCCCACAGCGTAACGGGCGAGGCGCCGCACGTTCACGAGGTCTTCCGCCGACTGCGTGAACGAGACGATGTACCGTCCGGCCGCGCGCGGACCGAAGCGTTCTTGCACGAAGGCGACGGCACGGAAGACCTCGAGAACCTCCTCGGTCGTCTCGCTCAGCGCGCCCCCGGCCTCGAGCTCGGCGAGAGCCGTGCGGTGCACCTGCGAGTGCTGCCGGACCTCGAGCTCGGCCAGGTGGAACCCGTAGGTTTCGACCTGCCAGATGAGCTGCTGCAGTCCGCCGAACGCGTGGCGCTCCGCAGAAGCGGCGACGAGCGAATCCTGCACGACCCGCAGGTCGGTGAGCAGTTCGTCAGGGTCGCGGAATGCGAGGTCGGCGTCACGGGTGCGGGTCGCGGCGATGCGGCGGGCGAGCAGCAGCAGGATGCGTCGGTGCGGCTCGTTGGGCGAGCGCTTGGCGATATCGGCCGCGGCGTCTTCGTCCGCTGCGCGCAGTCGATTCCAGAGGGCGACGAGCGCCGGGCTCGGGGGAGTGGTGTCGGCATCCAGCGTCAGCGACCGGCCGACACGCGATGCGGTGCGCTCGAGGCCGAGCAGCACGTGCTCGGAGGCGATCGCGGCGGCCTTGCGGGTGACCTTCGCGGTGACGAAGGGGTTGCCGTCGCGGTCTCCACCGACCCACGAGCCGACCCGCACGAACGGGCGCACGATCGGTGCGCGGCGACCCGCCTCGGGACCCTGGAGTGCGTCATCCACGCGGCGGTACACGTGCGGCACCGCGGTGTAGAGCGTTTCGTCGAAAACCGCCATGATCGCGCGGACCTCATCGGTGGGCGAGGGCTTCTCGGCGCGCAGCGGCGCCGTGCGCCAGAGCGTGTCGATTTCTTCGAGGATGCCGCGGCGCGCCCGTCGCTCGTCGGCACCTCCATCCCGAGAAGAGTCGAGGGTCTCGAGCAGCGTCGCGATGCGCCGCACGGTCGAGGAGATCGCGCGGCGGCGGGCCTCGGTGGGATGCGCCGTGAAGACCGGGTGGAACCGCAGGCCCTGCAATCGGTCGAGGGCGGTCTCCTCGCCGACCTCTTCCGCGAGGCGCGCGAAGGCCGCTGCGATCGAGTCCGTCGCGTTCTCTTTCTCGGGACGCCCGTCGCGCTCCCGCAGCACGCGCACGCGCTGGTGCTCTTCCGCGAGGTTGACCAGGTGGAAGTAGCAGGTGAACGCGCGAGCGACCTCGTCGGCGCGCTCGACCGTGAAGGACTCGACGGTGGCCTCGGCACGCTCGAAGGCCTCGGACGTGGGGTCGGTGTACGCCTGGATCGTCGCGGCCCGCAACCGCTCGACGTCGTCGTACAGGCCGGGCGCGCCGCTCTCGCGGAGCACCTGGCCGAGCAGGGCACCCAGCATCCGCACGTCCGCACGCATCGACTGGGGCAATTCTTGACCGGCGTCGAAGCGCCCGACGAGATCGATTGCTTCGGTGGTTGTGGGTTCGGGCATGGTTTTCAGGGTAGTGCGGGAGTGTTACCGGTTCGTCACGCTGGGCTTCGGCGTACCGCCAGCGTGCAGGGGACATTGTCGGGGCAAGCGTTAGAGTGGACCACTGGTGTGCCGGGAAGTCTGGTCGGCGGTGGTCAAAGCGCGCCCACCGAACATCGCGGGTGAAACCGCGTGGCCCCCAACCCCGAAAGGACCCCGTGGCCCTCCTTCGTTCTGCACGATTCCCCGCAATCATCCTTCTGACGGCTGCCGTCGCGGCGCTGATCATCGCCAACTCCCCGCTCGGTGCGGGTGCAGAAGCCGTCAAAGAGACGTACCTGGGCATCCCGGGCGTGTTCGAGATGTCGGTCGGGCACTGGATCCAGGATGGCCTGTTGGTGGTCTTCTTCTTCGTCGTCGCGATCGAGCTGCAGTTCGAACTCACGGCGGGCGAACTCAACTCGGCGAAGAAGGCGCTGCAACCGGCGATCGCGGCCGCGGGTGGCGTGCTCATCCCGATCGTGATCTATCTGGCGTTCGCCGCGGGTTCGGATGCGTCGCGCGGATGGCCCATTCCGACCGCCACCGACATCGCCTTCGCCCTCGGGGTGCTCGCGGTGTTCGGCAAGGGATTGCCCTCCGGCATCCGGATCTTCCTCCTGGCTCTCGCGATTCTCGACGACATCGTCGGCATCCTGTTCATCGCGGTGCTCTTCACGACCGATGTCAACTTCGCCCTGCTGGGCCTCTCCGCCGTCCTCGTCGTGATCTTCGGCCTACTGAGCCGCCGCCTCGACACCCGCGCACGCGTGCCGATCGCCGTGATCCTGGTGGTGCTCGGCATCGCAACGTGGGTCGCGGTGTATCTGTCCGGCGTGCACGCCACGATCGCCGGCGTTGCGCTCGGCCTGGCCTTCGCGCAGGGCCCCGCCCTGCGCACGCGGCACACACTCGAGCCCTGGGTCAACGGCATCGTGCTGCCCCTGTTCGCGTTCTCGGCCGCACTCGTCGTCATCCCGATGGTGTCGCCCGCTCAGCTCTCGCCCGCCTTCTGGGGCATCCTCGTCGCACTTCCGGTCGGAAAGATCATCGGTATCTCGGTGTTCAGCTGGATCTCGTTGCGCCTCGCCAATCGCGGAGCGACGCCCCACCTGTCGTTCGCGGATCTTCTGGCTGCCGGAGCGCTCGGTGGCATCGGATTCACCGTGTCGCTGCTGCTGTCCGAGCTGGCGTTCGCCGGTGATCCGCTCGTCCGCGACGAGGCGACCCTCGGTGTGCTCGCGGGCTCCGGGGTCTCGCTGGTCATCGCGGCGGTCCTGGTGTCGCTGCGAGCACGGCACTTCCGTCACCTCGCGCACGTCGAGTCGGACGATATCGATGTGCCGCCGGCGTCGACGCCCACAGGTGGCCAGCTTGCCTGAGCGTTTCGCGGCGCCGGACATACGTTCGGCGCGTGGGGCAGGATGGGGCGATGGAGAGTCAGGACGCTGGCGCCGCGCGCCGTGCCGAGGCGCTGGCGGCAGCAGTCGAGACGATGCGGCTGGTCCGCGATCGGTGCGTCTGGACCCAGCAGATCACGCATCGCGATCTCGTTCCGTATCTGATCGAGGAGAGCGCCGAGCTGGTCGACGCGGTCGAGGATGGCTCGCGCGCGGAATTGCGTGAGGAACTCGGCGATCTGCTGTGGCAGGTGCTGTTCCACGCCGAGATCGCGGCACGCGACGCGGATGACCCCTTCGACATCGCGGATGTCGCCGACGGGCTGACCGAGAAGATGGTGCGTCGGCATCCGCACGTCTTCGGTGACGATGTCGCCGAGACGCCCGAGCAGGTGCTGGTGCTCTGGAACGCCGCGAAGGCGGCCGAGAAGAGCGAGCGGCGGAGTGTGCTGGATGGCGTGCCCTCGGGGATGCCGTCGCTCGCGTTGGCGCAGAAGCTGTTGGGCAAGGTGTCGGGACTGGTGCCCGCCCCCGTCGTGGCGCCCGTCACGACCGGCCCGGATTCCGAGGCCGAGCTCGGCGACGCGCTACTTGCCCTCGTGGTGCAGGCTCGGGCCCAGGGTTGGGATGCCGAACGAGCTCTGCGGGAGCGCTTGCGGACGCTCGAGTCCGACATCCGCGCCGCCGAGGCTGCCGGCCCCGCCTGACCTTCGTCCGCCCGCCGTCGTCGCGGCCCTGGGCCTGCTCGCCTGGCAGAAAAGGTGGGTCTGGAGGCGTCGAACTCGTAATTTCTGCCAGGTGAGCGGATCGACGTGCGGGTCTGGGGCGGGCGCGCGCGAACAGGGCGGGCCGGGCGGATGAAAGGATAGGGCCGTGGCATCCGTGAACCCGCCGCGCGGCATGCGCGACTTCCTCCCCGCCGAAAAGGCCCGCCGCGAGCGTGTGCTCGCCGTCATCCGCGACCGCTACCGCGCGCACGGGTTCGACGAGATCGAGACTCCCGTCGTCGAGGACTACGAGCGCCTACACGCGGGCATCGGCGGCGACAACGAGAAGCTCTCGTTCAGCATCCTGCGCCGGGGTCTCGACGCCGACGGCATCCGTGCCGCCGCGGGCGACCCCGCCGCGCTCGCCGACCTGGGCCTCCGCTACGACCTGACCGTGCCGCTCGCCCGCTTCTACGCTTCGCACCGGGCCGAGCTGCCAGCCGTGTTCCGTGCCGTGCAGATCGCGCCCGTGTGGCGCGCGGAGCGTCCGCAGAAGGGCCGCTACCGCCAGTTCGTGCAGTGCGACATCGACGTGCTGGGCGATGCGACGCCCCGTGCCGAAGCCGAGCTGATCGCCGCGACGCTTGACACCCTCGACGCCCTGGGGCTCGCGGGAGCGACCGTTCGTATCAACGACCGACGTGCGCTGGATGGGATGCTCGCGAGCTTCGGCTTCGCGGATGCCGAGCGTGCGGGCGTTCTGATCACCATCGACAAGCTCGACAAGATCGGCCCCGACGGTGTGGCGGCCGAGCTCCGCGAGCGCGGCGCGACGCCCGCGGCCGTGGACGCCTTCGACGAATTCCTGCGCCGTCCGCAGACCCTCGAGTACAACCCCTACGGCGAGCGGCAGATCCGCAAGGCGCTGCCCGAGGGCATCCCGGACGAGGTCATCGCTTACCTCGTCGGTCTCGGCGAGGCGGTCGCAGCGTCTCGACCGGCATCGGATGCATCCGAGATTCCCCTCGTCTTCGACCCCTTCCTCGTCCGGGGCATGGGGTATTACACGGGCACGATCTTCGAACTCGCGCACCCGAGCGTCGGCTATTCGCTCGGCGGCGGTGGACGCTACGACGGGATGATCGGCCGGTTCCTCGGCTCGGATGTCCCGGCAGTCGGATTCTCCATCGGGTTCGAGCGCATCGTCGATCTGGTCGAGGCGGGAGAGGATGCCGCGGCGACCGCGGTCGTCTTGGTGCACGACGCAGACGTCCCGGTCGCCGAGCTGCTCGCCCTCAAGGCGTCGTTCGTCGCCGAGGGCGCGCGCGTGCGGCTCGAGCGTCGGACCAAGAACCTCAAGCCGACCCTCGAGCGCGCGGTGTCCGATGGATACACCGCCCTCGCGACGGTCGCGACCGGGGCGACGGCAGCCACGATCGAGCTCAAGCCCTTGAAATAGGCGCGCTGTCCAGACGCGGACGCCCCGGTCACTGAGCCTGTCGAAGTGGCGCGGCCGGCCCGTCTATGCCTGTCTGCTCCCTTCGACAGGCTCAGGGAGCGATCGCGGAACGCACGCGTCGCTCGCGCGACAGACGGCGTTCACCTCGCCGGGGTGTGATCGCGGGTATGAGCCGCTCCCGCGTCGCCCTGAGGGTCGGTGGATCGCTCGCTCTCGTGGCGGTCGCGAGCTTCGGGGTCGCGGTTGGTGCGCGGATGCTTCTGACGCGCCAGGCGGCTGTCGCCCGGCGGCGGATCGGTAAGCCGCTCGGCGAACTTGCGCCGCGCTCGGATCGCGTGTGGCGCAAGCAGTTGCCGGGTCGCCCGGTCGAGTTGCTCGTCCTCGGCGATTCGATCGCGGCAGGTCTCGGGGCGGACCGCCGCAAGGACACGCTCGGCGCCCGTCTCGCCAAGGGCCTGGCGGGGCGCCTCGGCCAACCCGTGCGGCTCCGGACCGCGGCCATCGTCGGCTCCGAATCGTCCGCGCTCGCGGAGCAGATCGACGGGCTGCCCGAGCGGTACGTCGCCGATGTCGCCGTGATCGTGGTGGGCGGCAACGATGTGACCCACCGCATCCCCGTATCGGTGTCGGCCGAACATTTGCGCACGGCGATCATGCGGCTGCGCGCACGCGGCATTCCCGTCGTGGTGGGCACCTGCCCTGACCTCGGGGCGCTCCGGCCCGTGCCCCAACCCCTGCGGATACTGGGATCGCAGATGTCCCGACAACTGGCCGCAGCTCAGGCCGCGATCGCCGAGAAATCCGGCGCGACCGCGGTGTCGCTCCGCAGCGCGGTCGGCAGGGTGTTCTTCGAGCAGCCCGACGAGATGTTCGGTGTCGATCGCTTCCACCCGAGCGCACTCGGTTATAGACGCACTGCCGAGGCGCTGTTGCCGGTCGTCGTCGCCGCCGTGGAAAGCCGGAGCGCGGTGCCCGCCAGAGTGTGACGCAAGCCCTCGCGACGGCGGCGATGCGGCTGATAGCGTGCTCACCACGAATTCCGGAGATCGAAACTCACAACGCGGGAGCAACATGGCGCGGTTCGAGAAAGACCAGCAAACGGATGCCGGAGCGACGACACCCGATGACAGGCCTCGCGAACAATGGACCGGTCAGGTCGGGTTCATCCTGTCGGCAATCGGGTCCGCCGTCGGGCTCGGCAACATCTGGCGCTTTCCCGGCGTCGCGTACGAGAACGGCGGGGGTGCATTCCTCGTGCCGTACCTGATCGCGCTGCTCACGGCGGGCATCCCGATCCTGTTCCTCGATTACGCGATCGGCCACCGCTTCCGCGGCGCCGCGCCCACGGCGTTCCGTCGTTTGGGTGGCAGATCGGGCCGATGGCTGGAATCGCTCGGATGGTTCCAGGTGACCATCGCCTTCGTGATCGGCCTGTACTACACCGTCGTCATCGCCTGGTCGCTGAGCTTCTTCGTCTTCTCGTTCGACCTCCGCTGGGGCGACGACCCGGCCGCGTTCTTCACGGGGGAGTACCTTCAGACGGGTGACCCCGGGTTCAGCACGGAATTCGTGCCGGGCGTGCTCATTCCGCTCGCCATCGTCTGGATCCTGGCGATCGTGGTCCTCGCCGCCGGTGTGGCCAAAGGACTGCAGCGCGTGAACGTCATCGCGCTCCCCGTCCTGGTGATCGCGTTCCTGATCCTGGTCGTGCGCGCGCTCTTCCTCGACGGCGCAGCCGAGGGCCTCAACGCACTCTTCACCCCCGACTGGACGGCGCTCGCCGACCCGAACGTCTGGATCGCGGCGTACAGCCAGATCTTCTTCTCCCTGTCGATCGCGTTCGGCATCATGATCACCTACGCCTCGTACCGCAAGCGCCGTTCGAACCTCACGACTCCGGGTCTCGTGGTGGCGTTTTCCAACTCCTCCTTCGAGATCCTCGCGGGCATCGGTGTCTTCGCGACGCTCGGGTTCTTCGCGTTCAGCCAGGGCGTAGCGATCGACGAACTCGAGGGGCTGACGGGCGTCGGCCTGTCGTTCATCACGTTCCCCGCGATCGTGTCGCAGATGCCGGGCGGGCCGATCTTCGGGTGCCTGTTCTTCGGGTCGTTGACCCTCGCCGGGTTCACGTCGCTCGTGTCGGTGCTGCAGGTCGTCTCGGCTGCGGTACAGGAGAAATTCGGACTCTCGACCCGCCGCGCCGCGCTCTCCGTCGGTATCGTCTCGGCCATTCTGTCGATGCTGATCTTCTCGACGACAACGGGGCTCCTCGCGCTGGATGTCGTCGACCAGTGGGCCAACAACATCGGCATCGTGGCATCCGCGATCCTGACGACCGTGCTCGTGCTGTGGGTCGCGCGCAAGGGGCCCGAGCTGCGCTACCACCTCGACTCCCTCTCAACCTTCCGCGTGGGTCGTGTTTGGCTGCTGCTCGTCAGCGTGCTGGCGCCGCTCGTGCTCGGTTACATGCTGATCTCGCGCATCGTCGTGCTGATCACCGAGGGGTACGGGGGGATGCCGCCCTGGTACCTGCTCGTCTTCGGCTGGGGCACGGTGCTCGTGCTCGTCGTCGGCGCGGTCGTGCTCTCCGTTCTGCGGTGGAAGCGCTCGCCGGATGAGTTCACCGCGTGGCCGGAGTATCCGCCCGCGAGCGCCAGACGCGCCGCGCCGGGCGACGCGGCGGCCCGCGCGAAGGGAGCACGGTCATGACCCCGCTGGCAATCGCCTTCCTGGTCCTGTCGATCCTGATCGTCTGGGGCGGGTTGACCGCGAGCATCCTGTTCCTGCGTCACCGGCCCGAACTCGCCGAATATCCGCCGGGTGGGGTCGACGATGACCGCGAGGCCGCCGGCATCATCGAGCACGACACCTGATGGCCGAATCCACCCCCGCGAACTGGCGAAGCGCCGACGATTACCTGGTCGACACGCTGGTCGGACACGACGCGGCGCTCGAATCGACGGTGGCGGCTCAGAGCGCGGCGGGGCTTCCCGCGATCGAGGTGGCACCGGTCGCCGGGAAGCTGCTGCACCTGCTCGCACGGATCGCGGGCGCGCGACGCGTGCTCGAGATCGGGACGCTCGGCGGGTACTCGACCATCTGGCTCGCCAGGGCGCTCGATGAGAACGGTCGCGTGATCACGATCGAGGCGGAGCCCCGCAATGCAAAAGTGGCGCGTGTCAACATCGACGCAGCCGGCGTGGGGCAGCGCGTGGAGATCCTCGTCGGGCGCGCCGCGGAGGTATTGCCCACGCTTGTCGGAGCTGAGTCATCGGCCACCGAGCCGTTCGATCTGGTCTTCATCGACGCGGACAAAGAGTCCAACACGATCTACCTCGACTGGGCGGCTCGGCTCGGTCGACCGGGCACCGTCGTCGTACTCGACAACATCGGACGCGAGGGCGACATCGTCGATCCGCACACGACCGACCCCCGTGTCGCCGGCACGCGCGCTGCCCTCGAGATGCTGGGTGCCGATGCGCGTTTCGAGGCGACGGCGTTGCAGACGGTGGGGCTGAAGGGGTGGGACGGATTCGCCCTGGCGGTCCTTACGGGAGCATCGGCGCCGTAACGCGGCGTGAACGACGAGCGCACGCCCTGTGCGGGAGCGACCACCTCGCTAGACTGACGGAGGACCGACGACGCTCCGAACACCACCCGCAGTGCACGAGCAAGGAGTCAAACACGTGGCACTCATCGAGGCAGTAGGCGCCCGCGAAATCCTCGATTCGCGAGGCAACCCGACAGTCGAAGTGGAGGTGCTGCTCGATGACGGAATCGTTCAGCGGGCTGCTGTTCCCTCCGGCGCATCCACCGGAGCGTTCGAAGCGTACGAACTGCGCGACGGCGACAAGAGCCGTTACGGCGGCAAGGGCGTTCTGAAGGCCGTCGATGCCGTGATCGACGAGCTCGGCCCGGCCCTCGAAGGCATCGAAGCCAGCGAGCAGCGCATCGTCGACGAGATCATGATCGACACCGACGGCACCGAGAACAAGAGCCGCGTCGGCGCCAATGCCATCCTCGGCGTCAGCCTCGCCGTAGCGAAGGCCGCGGCCGACTCGGCCGACCTGCCCCTGTTCCGCTACCTCGGTGGCCCGAACGCGCACGTCCTGCCCGTTCCCCTGTTCAACGTCATCAACGGCGGATCGCACGCCGACAACGGCATCGACATGCAGGAGTTCTTCCTCGCGCCGATCGGTGCCGAGACGTTCTCCGAGGCCCTCCGCTGGGGCACCGAGACGTACCACGTCCTCAAGGGCGAGCTGCTGAAGGCCGGCTACGCCACGGGCCTCGGCGACGAGGGCGGCTTCGCCCCCGACCTCCCGAGCAACCGCGAGGGCCTCGACTTCCTCATCACGGCCATCGAGAAGGCCGGATTCAAGCCGGGAACCGACATCGCCCTCGGGATGGATGTCGCCGCGACCGAGTTCTTCCGCGACGGCGCCTACGTCTTCGAGGGCAAGAACTGGACAGCCGAGCAGCTCACCGACTACTACGTCGAACTCGCGAACGCCTACCCGATCATCACGATCGAGGACGCCCTCGCCGAGGATGACTGGGACGCCTGGAAGCACCTCACGGAGAAGCTCGGATCGAAGATCCAGCTCGTCGGCGACGACCTGTTCGTGACCAACCCCACCCGCCTGGCGGATGGCATCAAGCGCGGCGTCGCCAACTCGCTGCTGGTCAAGGTCAACCAGATCGGAACGCTCTCCGAGACGCTCGACGCCGTCGACATGGCGCACCGCGCGGGCTACACGACGATGTTCTCGCACCGCTCGGGTGAGACTGAAGACACCACGATCGCCGACCTCGCCGTCGCGACCGGCTCGGGTCAGATCAAGAGCGGCGCGCCCGCCCGCAGCGAGCGCGTCGCGAAATACAATCAGCTTCTGCGTATCGAAGAAGAGCTCGGCGACGCCGCGGTATTCGCGGGTCGCTCGGCCTTCCCCCGCTACCAGGGGTAACGCACCGAAGCAGCAGTGAAAGAGGGGGGAGACATGGCGAAACGACCGGCTCCCCCCTCTTCCGCTTCCCGGCCTTCCGCTCCTCGCGGCTCGACCCGCCGTCCATCCGCTTCGCGGCCCTCCCCGTCGCGTCCGCCCGGGCGCCACGCCGCTACGCGCCGCGTCGATGTTCGGGGCTGGCTCGGCGGGGTGCGCCTCTCGGGTTTCATGGTCGTGATGATGAGCCTCGTGGTGCTGGCGGCGTTCGTGCTCGTGCCCACCTTCGGCAACTTCGTACAGCAGCGGCAGTCGATCGCCGCGCTCGAAGCATCCGTCGTCGCTGGTCAAGAAGAGGTCGAGCAGCTCCAACAGCAGCAGGAACGCTGGGGTGATCCCGCCTACATCACGACACAGGCGCGCGAGCGGCTGTATTACATGCGTCCCGGCGAGGTCGCCTACCTGGTCGTGAACGATCTTCCCGCCGATCTGCAGCCGACGACGGAGAAGCCCGTGAGCGCGGACGTGGTCGAGACGCCGACCGACTGGATGACGCAGCTGCTGGCATCGGTGACGACCGCTGGCCTCGCCCAGACGGTGACGGGACCGACGATCGGTGTGCCCGACCCCGAACCGTCCAGCGAGAGTCCCGCCCCGTAGGAGACGGACCTTTCTCTGCATGTTCGGCGGATACCCTAATGAGGTGACGACACCGCCCTTCGCCGCGCCCACCGAGGCCGAACTCGCGGTCGTCGGCGCGCAACTGGGCCGGCCCGCTCGAGGAGTCCTGGGCATCGCCGCGCGCTGTGTGTGCGGAAACCCGACGGTCGTCGCCACGTTGCCGCGTCTGCCCGACGGTAGTCCGTTCCCGACGTTCTACTACCTCACGCATCCGGCCGCCACGGCGGCGATGAGCGAGCTCGAAGCGACGCACGTCATGGCTGAGCTGCAGGATCTGCTGGTCGAAGACGACATCGCCGCCGAGTACGCCCGCGCGCACGCCGCCTACCTCGTCGACCGATCGAACTATGGCGAGGTCGACGAGATCGCCGGCATCTCGGCGGGCGGAATGCCGGTCCGCGTGAAGTGCCTGCATGCCCTTGCCGGTCACGCACTCGCGGCGGGACCGGGGGTCAACCCGATCGGTGACCGGGCACTCGAGCGCTCGCGCTGGTCGCCCGCCGTGTGCGAGTGCGAGACGCCGGGTTCGGTTTCGTGAAGGCCTCACGTGTTCTTGCGTTGCTGCTCGCGACGGTTATCGCCGCAACGCCTGTCGTCTTCGGCCCCCCGGCCGCGGCATCGCCTGTTCCCGACGACACGGCAGATCCAGTGCGCGCGGCGGAGTATTGGCTCGATTCGCTGGGCGTCCGCACTGCCTGGCAGACGACCCGGGGCGCGGGGCAGACGATCGCGATCATCGACACGGGCATCGGTTCGGGTCCGCCCGAGTTCCAGGGTGCGGTTGCGGGTGGAACGGATGTCTCGGGTCTCGGCAGCTCGGACGGTCGCACGCCCGTCGGGGTCGTGGACTCCAATCACGGGTCGTGGGTTGCGTCGCTCGCCGCAGCGCGCGGAACGGCCGATGGCAAGGGGATGGTCGGGGTGGCCCCCGACGCGGAACTGCTGTCTGTCTCGCTCGGGTTCGGATCATCCGCCCCCGTTCCGTTCGTCGAGCAGGTCTCCGAGGCGATCCATTGGGCGGTCGACAACGGCGCGACTGTCATCAACCTGTCCTTCACGACGAACACGCTGGGGTGGGACCCGCTCTGGGACAGCGCGTTCGAGTACGCGTTCGACAACGATGTCGTCGTGGTGGTCGCGGCGGGCAATCGCGGAACGGGCACGACGCGTGTCGGAGCTCCGGCGACGATTCCCGGGGTATTGACAGTCGGCGGCGTCGACCCGCAGGGCAACGCCAGCGTCGAGGCATCCACGCAGGGCATCACGATCGGAATCTCGGCGCCCAGCGAAAAACTGCTGGGTGTGTCGGCCGACGGCCGCATCGTCGAATGGGGCGGCACGAGCGGCGCCGCGCCCATCGTGGCCGGCATCGCCGCGCTCGTGCGCTCGGCGCATCCCGAGCTCGACGTCGCCAACGTGATCAACCGGATCATAACGACGGCCAAGCCGGCCGCGGGCACGGATCCCCGGCTCTACGGCGCCGGCATCGTGGATGCGGCGGGCGCCGTTTCGGCCAATGTCGCCACGGTGACCGAGAACCCCATGGGGAGCCTCCAGGAGTGGATTCGGCTCTACCGCCGCGCGGACTCGGGACCGGCGCCCGATCAGACCGCGGTCCCCGTCGAGGTGGAGGCGTTGCCGCCCGCGGATGCGGCGACACCGGCCCGTTCGCCGCTGCTGCCGTCGCATGAATCCCTGATCTTCGGCTCTCTCCCGCTTTTTGCGATAACCATGGCTGGTATCCTGGTGTCGCTCGGCGTCACTGCAGCTGCCCGGCGAGTCAGAACGGCGCGCGATTCACGCACGCCGAGCAGTTGAACTGTCAAGGAGTTCCCTTCACGTGACTAACACCGTGCCCGCGACGAACACCGAGTCCACGAACACGGACCCCACCAACACTGGGCCCACCGACACGGGGCCGACGAACAGCGTTCCGAAGATTCTCGTGGTCGGCGGCGGCTATGCAGGCTTCTACACCGCGTGGAAGCTCGAAAAGCACCTACGCAAGGGTGAAGCCGCCGTCACGATCGTCGACCCCCTTCCGTACATGACGTACCAGCCCTTCCTTCCGGAGGTCGCTGCGGGATCCATCGAGGCGCGTCACTCCGTCGTCGCCCTCCGTCGTCATCTGAAGCGCACCAAGGTCGTCACGGCGAAGGTGACCGGTATCGACCACGCGCACAAGACCGCCACGATCACGCCCGCCGTCGGCGAGCCGTGGCAGGAGCAGTACGACCAGATCGTCGTCACCGCCGGCGCCGTGTCGCGCACGTTCCCGATCCCGGGCATCGCCGACAACGCGATCGGGCTCAAGACGATCGAAGAGGCCGTCGCCATCCGCGACAAGCTGATGTCGAACTTCGACAAGGCCGCGCTACTTCCCCCGGGCCCCGCGCGCGAGCGTCTGCTCACGGTCGTCGTGGTCGGCGGCGGTTTCGCCGGTATCGAGGTGTTCGCCGAGCTGCGCTCGTTCGCTTCGGCGCTGCTGAAGAACTACCCCGAGCTGACCTTCGACGAGACTCACTTCCACCTGATCGAGGCGATGGGGCGCATCATGCCCGAGGTCTCGCTGAAGTCCAGTGAGTGGGTGCTTGCCGACCTGGCCAAGCGTGGTGCGTACGTGCACCTCGACACGCAGGTCACGGGTGCCGTCGACGGCAATGTCGAACTGTCGACCGGCGAGGTCATCCCGAGCGACATCATCATCTGGACCGCGGGCGTCATGGCGAACCCCGAGGTCGTCCGCGGCGGCGACCTGCCGGTGGAAGAGCGCGGACGCATCCGTACGCGTCCCGACCTGCGCGTGGGTACCGATGACGAGATCGTCGAGGGGGCCTGGGCCGCCGGTGATGTCTCGGCCGTTCCCGACCTGACGGGCGGGGGTGTGGGCGGTTACTGCGTGCCGAACGCTCAACACGCCGTGCGCCAGGCCAAGCTTCTCGCGAAGAACCTCACCGCCGTCCTGCGGGGCGAGCTTCCCGAGAACTACATCCACAAGAACCTGGGCGCTGTTGCGGGTCTCGGCCTCTACAACGGTGTGTTCCAATCCAACAAGATCGCCATCAAGGGCTTCCTCGCGTGGCTTGCGCACCGTGGTTACCACATGCTCGCGATCCCGTCGTGGGAGCGCAAGCTCCGCGTCTTCGGCGGCTGGTGGAACAACTTCTGGCTGGGCCGCGACCTCGTGAACCTCGAGACGGTGCAGACGCCGCGGTACGTGTTCGAGGAGTTCGCGGCGCGTCCGCGTCCGGCTCAGGCTGCGCCGAAGACGGATGCTCCGGCACCCGCCGCGGACAAGCCCGCCGACACTGCCACGGGTGCGAAGTCCGCCCCCGCGAAGAAGGCGGCGGCTTCCCGCTGACCTCCGGGCTCGCGGGCTCGCGAGTCGATAACGTGGGCGCATGGAAGAGACCACGCCTCACGACAAGCTGCATGCCGTATTCGTCGTCGGCACGCGCCCCGAGGCGATCAAGATGCTGCCGCTCATCGTGGCGGTGCGTGATAGCACGCGTTTCGAGCCGATCGTCGTGTCGACGGGGCAGCACGCGGAGCTCGTCGCGCACGTGCTGGCGATCGGCGGCATCACCCCGGACGCCACGTTCGATCTGCCGCCCGCCCCGCGTACGCTGAACACGCTGTTCTCGGCCGTGCTGGTGCGGCTCGAGGCGTTTCTTCACGACCGTTTCGGTCCGCCGCTCCCGCCCGCCGAGGCGCCGTACGCCACCGGCTACCCGGCCGCCGCTTTTGTACACGGCGACACGACGAGTGCCGCGGCATCTGCTCTCGCGTCGTTCCATCTGCATCTACCGGTCGTGCACGTCGAGGCGGGCTTGCGCACGAACGACACCCTGTCGCCGTTCCCCGAAGAGCTCAACCGTCAGCTGATCAGCCGGATCGCCGCGTGGCACCTGGCCCCGACGGAGCGGAACAAAGAGAACCTGATCCGCGAGCACATCGCCGGTTCACGCATCTTCGTGACCGGCAATACCGCGATCGACGCCCTGCACATTGCGGCGAGCCTCGATGTGCCCTACGAATATCCCCAGCTCGCGGATCTCGAGGACGCGGATGGTCCCCGAGTCGTCGCCGTGACGGCGCATCGCCGCGAGAATTGGGGCGCGCCGCTCGAGCGGATTGCGGATGCCGTCGGGATTCTCGCGATGTCGCACCGGGATGTCCGGTTCGTCGTCGCGCTGCATCCGAATCCGGATGTCGCGGCTGTCATGGTCGCGCGTCTCTCGAACGAAGAGAACGTTTCGCTCGTGGGGCCCATGGGCTACGAGCAGTTCGCGAAGCTGCTCAAGCGCGCCACGATCGCCATAACCGATTCCGGTGGCATCCAGGAGGAGGCCCCCTCGCTCGGCACCCCCGTCATCTGCGTCCGCGAGACGACGGAACGGCACGAGGGGGTCGAGGCGGGCACGGTGCAGTTGGTCGGCACCGACACGGCGCGGATCGTCGCGGCTGCATCCCGGCTACTCGACGACGATCGTGCCTATGCTCTCGCGACGACTCGCCGCAATCCCTACGGCGACGGAAAGGCCGCCGAGCGCATCGTGCGGGGACTCGAGCACGTGATCTTCAACACCCGTCCTCCGCAGCCTTTCGGGCCGCCGGGTTTCGATCGGCTGTCGGTGCTGCGCGCGGCCGGCAGCGAGGATCCGATCGAGCTCGGCCTCGTGCATCCGTGGGGCGACTCCTGGTGAGCGGGGCGCCCGTCCGTGTTCTTTGACATCTTCGCGGGCCTGCCGCTTTGGGTGCAGGTGCTGTTCTGGCTGGTGCTGGCAATCACCGTGTCGTCCTTCGTGTCGGTCACGACGCTGCTCGTGCTCGCGGCGCGTTTTCGGGGTCGCGTGCGCGGTGACGTGCGCCGTGATCCCGGCGGGGCCGGCGAGGAGCGCTTCCTCTGGGTGTTCCTCGTTCCGGCGCTCAACGAGGAGGTTACGATCGCCGACAGCGTCGCGCGCCTGCGACACGTTGCCGCGACACACGCGATGATTCTGGTCATCAACGACGGCTCCGACGACCGCACGGGCGAGATCCTGGCCGGGATAGACGATCCGCGCTTGAACGTCCTGACCCGCAGCGCCCCGCATGCCCGGGAGGGCAAGGCCGCCGCCCTGAACGCGGCGTACGCGCATGTCCGCTCGGAGCTTCGAGAGGACCCCGCCCTCGCGATGTGGGACGAAGACCATGTGATCGTCGTCGTGGTGGACGCCGACGGTCGACTCGATCCCGATGCTCCGCGATCGGCCGCGCGGCACTTCCGCGACGGCGGCGTCGGGGGAGTGCAATCCCTCGTCCGGATCTACAACCGGCGCGGATGGCTCACCTGGGCGCAGGACGTGGAGTTCTCGTCCTTCGGGCTCGTCTTCCAGGCCGGTCGTGCGTGGTGGGGAACGGCGAACATGGGCGGCAACGGCCAGTTCAACCGCCTGTCCGCGCTGGCGAGTATCGACGACGGTTCGGGCCCGTGGCGCGATCGGCTGACCGAGGATCAGGACCTCGGCGTGCGACTCATTCAGGCCGGGTGGGCGGGCGTCCAGGACAACTCGGTCGCCATCGACCAGCAGGGACTCAACTCGCTCCGCCGCCTCTACCGCCAGCGGGTGCGCTGGGCGCAGGGCAGTTGGCAGGCGCTCGCGCTGCTGCGCGGCGTCCCGCGTCTGCGGGTGCCGTTTGTCGCCCGCGTGGACAGCGTCTACTACCTGCTCACGCCGGCGCTTCAGTTGCTGACGGGATTCGCGCTCGTCGTGTCGATCGTCTTCGCCTTCCTGAGCGGGGTGCCCTACCGGCCCTCGCACTGGTGGATCCTGATCTTCTTCATGACTCTGTCGTTCGGGCCCGGCGTGGTTACGCTCGCGTTGCGCGGGGGCCGCTGGTATTCGCCGTTTGTGGCCCTCGTGCTCGTCATTCCGTACACGGCGTACTCGTGGATCGTGTTCCCCGTGCTCGCCGTCGGGCTGTTCCGCCAGCTGTCGGGGCGGCGGTCGTGGGCGAAGACGGCGCGAGAGACGCAGGGGATGGATGCTTCGGGCTCAGCTGATGCCGCGGCGGTCGGGGATACTGGAGGGGACCGCGGTGCAGTAAGCGGCCGCAAGGTCACGCCCCCGTAGCCCAATCGGCAGAGGCAGGCGACTTAAAATCGCCCAAGTGTGGGTTCGAACCCCACCGGGGGTACTGCTGGGACCTGGAGCAGCTGCCGTGGAGCCCTCACTCCCTGACGGCGCAGCGGGTCACTTCGACAGGCTCAGTGACCGGAGCCGCCGTCAGAATGGGGGTGGATCCGTGTTCGGGGTGAAGATGACCAGCGCGGGTGGTGGTTTGTCGATGTAGACATGGCCACCCGGCGACGTCCACTCGAGAACTCCGCCGCCGAGTTGTCTGACCGTCCAGGCGGTCTCGCCCTTCAGGGTGTGGTGTCGTTTGCACAAGCAGGCCAGGTTGCAGCAGGCGGTTTCGCCGCCGAGCGCGTAGTCGAGGGTGTGGTCCCGGTCGCACCGGTGGGCGGGTTGCCGGCATCCAGGGAATCGGCAGTGCTGATCCCTCGCCCGCAGGAACCGTTTCATGTCCGCGGACGGTGTGTAGCGGTCGACGGCGAGCACGCACCCGGTGATCGGGTCAGCCAGAACCCGATCCCACCCCGTCGCGTGACCTGCGAGCTGGCGGGCCGTGGCCGGGTCGATCGGGCACCGCCCGACCAGTTCGGCGGGCTCGTCCGTCACGCCGGCCAGCGCCAGCGCGGGCACTGTGACGTTCACGATTCCGCGGATCGCCCCGAGACCACCAAACCCGTCCGAGAACCCGGCACCACCGTCCGCGGTGGGCGTGGTGGTGAGGAGCATGTCCGCGACGAGGTCCGCACGGATCTGATCCAGGGTGCGACTGTCGGTCGGGTCGGCGTTCTTGATCGCCTGGGCCTGCTGCGTGATCCGGTCGTGCATCGCGTGCGCGAGGACAGCGGGTTGGATGGTGCTGAACTCCGCCATCCCATCCCCGATGTCCCGAACACACGCACCTCGCGACGCGCGCGCCTCTTGGTGCCGTTCCGCGAGCGGGCGCGGCTGCAGGGACTCCGCAAGTCGCGCGAGCGACGCCCCGAGGCGTCCCGGCGTTGTCCCTTCAGCCCGGACCAGCGCTTCACGTTCGAACACGGCCCGCGCGTCAGGATCCGTGAGTGGTAGGCCGTGTTCCATGATCACCGCGACATGCCCGCCGCTGACCCGTCCTTCATCCCACGCGTCGAACGTGGCTGGGAACGACTCCTCCAGCACCGCGGCATCGTTCATGCGGCGTTGCACCGTCCGGTCGGACATGTTCGTTGCGGCCCCCAGTTCCGCCGCCAATGAACGAAAAGGCAGTTCCGCCTCACGCGACGAGGGCGAGGCGAGTTCCGCGACCCGGTGCATCCCCTCCGCGGCTGCCTCCGCGAAAATGCGGGCCAGTGCGGCCTGTCCTTGCTCGGCCACACGCATCGCCTCAGCGCACCGGACCGCGAAGTCCCGAGCTTTGACATCAACCCCACGAGTGTTCGAATGCATGTTCGAAACTCTACGGATGACCACCGACATCCACGCCCCGAAAAGCCCCCAAATCACGCCGAAACCACACCGAGAAGATGAGAGTTTTCACACACACAGGGCACCGCAATTCGCTCAGCGGTCGCGATGACCGAGCGGAACCGAACTTCACGCGGCTCTAGGCTGGGGGCGTGCTCGATCTGACGGCGCCCACGCCCCCTGACCCGGTTGGCGATCCCACGCCCTGGATGAGGCCGGCGGCGTACTGGCCACGGCTCACCGCCGCCACAGCCCACCTGCCGGCCCCGGTGGGCGCCCTCGATCTCGGCGCGCTCCGCTACAACGCGCTCGACATGCTCGTTCGCGCCGGCGGAGTCCCGATTCGCGTGGCGAGCAAGTCCGTGCGCGTCCGTGAGGTTATCGACGCCGTGCTGCGCCTTCCGGGTTATCGGGGCATCCTGGCGTTCACGCTCGCGGAAGCACTGTGGCTCGCCGAGACGCACGACGACGTCGTCATGGGATATCCGAGCGCCGACCGAGCGAGCCTTGCTCGAATCGCGTCCGACGACCAGCTGGCGTCCCGCGTGACCCTCATGGTCGACGATCCCACGCAGCTCGATCTCGTCGATGCCGTCGCAGCTCCCGGTACGCGCCCCCGGATCCGCGTCGCGATCGACGCGGATGCGTCGTGGCGCGCGCCCGCGCTGGGGCACATCGGCGTGCGTCGATCGCCCCTCCACACCGTCGCCGAGGTGCGGGAGTTCGCTCAGGCCATCGCCATCCGGCCGGGCTTCGACCTGGTCGGGCTCATGATGTACGAAGCTCAGATCGCCGGCCAGCCCGACCACGACGGCCGCGGCGACGGGGTCATCCGGTGGATGCAGGGCCGGTCGATCGCGGAGTTGCGGGAGCGACGGGGCGCGATCGTCGCCGCGCTCTGCGATATCGCACCCCTGGAGTTCGTAAACGGCGGCGGCACGGGATCGCTCGAACTGACCGCTGCCGACGCCGCGGTGACCGAGGTCACCGCGGGCAGCGGGCTCCTCGCCGGACACCTCTTCGATCGCTACCGCGCCTTCGCGCCGGCACCGGCCCTCGCCTTCGCGTACGACGTGGTGCGGCGCGCCGACACCCGATATCGCAACGATCCTCGGCGGCGGATGGATCGCGTCGGGACCGCCGCTCGCTTCCCGCCAGCCGCTGCCCGTCTGGCCCACGGGCCTGCGCGCGCTCGACCGCGAGGGCGCGGGTGAGGTGCAGACGCCGCTGCAGGGTGAAAGCGCGCGAGCGCTCGCCGTCGGTGATCGGGTGTGGTTGCGGCCCTCCAAGAGCGGCGAGCAGTTGGAGCGGATCGACGAGGTCCAGCTGGTGGATGGCGACGCAATCGTCCAGGCCCTGCCGACCTACCGCGGCGAAGGGCGAGCGTTCCTGTGACCCGCATCGGCGGCACCTGGCGCAACTGGGGCAGGACCGCAGCCGTCCGTCCGCAGCGCGTCGAGCGGCCCGCGGGCACCGCGGCCGTCGTCCGCTCGGTGCAGGCCGCGATCGCGCGGGGACTGCGCATCAAGGCGGTGGGCGCCGGCCACAGCTTCACGGGCATCGCCGTCGCGCCGGGCGTTCTGCTCGACCTCGATGAGCTGAGCGGCATCGTCGAGGTCGATCGTGAGCGGGCGCGCGTTCGCGTCCTCGCGGGTACGCGACTGCACCAGATGCCGCGACTGCTCGCCCCCTTCGGGCTGGCGATGGCGAACCTCGGCGACATCGATCGCCAATCGATCGCGGGGGCGATCTCGACCGGCACGCACGGCACGGGACTGCGCTTCGGGGGCATCTCGACGCAGGTCGTGGCGGCGACCCTCGTGACCGGAGCGGGCGAACTGCTCACCGTGAGCGACGACGAGAACGCCGAGATGCTGCCCGCGGTGGCGCTCGGGCTCGGCGCCCTCGGCATCCTGGTCGATGTCACGCTGCAATGTGTACCCGCGTTCGTGCTGCGCGCGGTCGAGCGTCCCGAACCGGTCGATGACGTGGTGGCGGAGCTGACCGCGCGAACCGAGACATCCGATCACTTCGAGTTCTACTGGTTTCCGCACACCGACGTCGCCCTGACCAAGACGAACACGCGTCTGCCCGAGAGCGCGCCTCGCTCGCCGCTGCCGCGCGCCTCGCGTTGGCTGGACGAGACGCTGCTCGCCAACGGTCTTTACCGCATGACCTGCGGGTCGGCGTCTCTCGTGCCCGCGGTAGCGCCCCCGATCAACCGGCTCGCGACGCGCCTGACGGGCGACCGCGAGTACACCGATCTCTCGACGCGCGTGTTCACGCAGGACCGGACCGTCCGGTTCCGCGAGATGGAGTACGCCGTCCCGCTCGAGAATCTCGCCGCGGCATTCCGCGACGTGCAGGCCGCGATCGACGCATCCGGCCTGCGCGTGTCGTTTCCCATCGAGGTGCGCGCGGCAGCGGCGGACGACCTGTGGATGTCCACGGCGCACGGACGCGCGAGCGGATACATCGCCGTACACCGCTACTGGCGGGAAGACCCGACGGAGTACTTCGCGGCGATCGAACCGATCATGCTGGCGCACGGCGGGCGGCCGCACTGGGGAAAGATGCATGCGCTCGGTGCCGCCGACTTCGCCGAGCGCTATCCGCGCTTCACGGACTTCGTGGCGCTCCGGGACCGACTCGACCCCGACCGGCGCTTCGCGAACGCATACCTCGACCGGGTATTGGGCGAATAGTTCCCAGGGGTTCGCCGGGATGCGTCGGTAGGATGGGCCAACGTACGACAACTCGCGTCTGACTACCTCGCTTTCTGGAGACACCCATGTGGGAATGGCTCATTCCGGTCCTGATTGTCGTCGCCCTGATCGCCATCGTCGGCATCTACCTCTGGGCGACGTACAACTCGCTCGTGCAGCTGAACGTGCGCGTCGACGAGGCATGGAGCGACATCACCGTGCAGCTCAAGCGGCGAGCTGATCTACTGCCCAACTTGATCGACACGGTCAAGGGGTACGCCGCGCACGAGCGAGGGGTCTTCGAGAGCGTGACGCGGGCCCGGGCCGAGACGCTCCAGGCGCAGGGCCCCGCGGACGCGGGAGTCGCCGAGGGGCACATGCAGCAGGCGCTGAAGTCCCTGTTCGCCGTTGCCGAGGCATACCCGCAACTGCAGGCGAGTCAGAACTTCCTCCAGTTGCAGCAGTCGATCGTCGACACGGAAGACAAGATCCAGGCATCCCGCCGCTTCTACAACGGTGGCGTGCGCGAGCTGAACACCAAGATCAAGATCTTCCCGAACAACCTCTTCGCCCGGAACCTGGGTTTTCAGGAACGCGAGTTCTTCGAGGTCGAGAACGGCGCCGCCATCTCCGAGCCGCCGCGCGTTCAGTTCTGACGTGACAGCCATCACGGCCTGATCGGGCGGGGCAGCCGTGTACTCCGCGATCGCGCGCAACAAGCGCAACACATGGTTCATCATGATCGCGTTCGTCCTGATCATCGGGGGCCTCGGTGTGCTCGCAGGATGGCTCGCGTCGAACAATTGGTGGATCACCGCGTTCGTCGTGATCGGTGCGGTCGGGTACGCCACGCTGCAGTACTTCGTCGCCGACCGTGAAGCGCTCGCGCTGGCGGGCGCGGTGGAGATTCAGAAGGCGGACAACCCGCGCCTCTGGAACATGGTCGAGAACCTGTGCATCGCGACGGGTACGCCGATGCCGAAGGTTCATATCGTGCAGGATGCTGCGCCGAACGCTTTTGCGACAGGTCGGACGCCCGAGCGGGCGGCGATCGCGGTCACGACCGGCCTGCTCGACATCATGGACGATCAGGAGCTCGAGGGAGTGCTCGCGCACGAGCTCGGACACGTCCGCAACTACGACATCCGGGTTTCGTTGATCGTCTTCGGTCTGGTCGTCGCGATCGGGCTGCTCGCGGACGTCTTCCTGCGGTTGACGCTGTTCGGTGGTGCCCGACGCAGCGGCGGCAATGGCCAGGCGCAGATCGTGTTCCTGATCTTCGGTCTTGTCGCCGCCGTGATTGCGCCCCTGCTCGCGGGTGCCGTGCAGGCGGCCATCTCACGCCAACGTGAATACCTCGCGGATGCGACGGCCGCGCTCACGACGCGAAACCCCGATGGTCTGGCGTCGGCGCTCGCAAAACTGCAGGCGCACGCTCAACCGTTGACGAAGGCGAATACGTCGATGGCGCACCTGTGGCTGGCGGATCCGCTGCGTCCGAACGCCTTCGCGCGTCTCTTCTCGACGCATCCGCCGATCCCGGATCGGATCGAACGCCTGCACACCATGGGCGGCAGCTTCTAGCAAACGCGCGAAACTTCACTTATGTCCCTTTTCAGGCGCAAACAAGGACACAGGTGAAGTTTCGCGCTCACCAGGCCTGGAGGATCAGCTCGCTGCCTTCGAAGGTCAGGGCGCCGCGGAGCGTCCAGGCATCGTCGCGGTAGGTGAAAGAAGCGGGTTCGCCCGCGCGGGTCTGGCCCGACACCGTCACCACGTACGACCCGCCGCTCGCGATGAAGCCGCCGGTGGCGTCGAGTGTGACAGTAGGAAGCGTCTCGATCCGAAATACGTAACCCTCGGCTCTGGCCAGGTCGGCGCCCCAGGGGATGCTGATGCCGCACGACGCGGGGCTCGTCGTGGCCGGAGTATCCGCCGACGATGCCGTGCACGCCTCGAGGTACGCATCCACGGCGGGCTGTGCCGTCGCGCTCGCGTCCGGTGCGAGCGCAACCTCAACGGTGACGTCCGCCGTTGCCCCGGGAGCGACGACGACCTCCGCCTCGCCCGTCAGGATGCCGGCCGGTGCCGCGACGACATCGTAGACGGCGGGGAGGGCGACCAGGGGCGCGGATGCCTCGAGCACGACATCACCGATCGTCACCGCGTCACCCATCGTCGTCGTTGCCGCGATGCTGCCGAGCGCGTCCGCGTCGGCCAGCCACTGTCCGTCCTCGAGCCGGACCGTGAACGTCACGGCGTGCATTCCACCCGTGAGGAAGTATGCCGCCGAGACTGTCGCCGCGTCGTTCCCGGATGTCTCCACTCCGGCGACCTCGGGGTCGGAGAGGTAGGCGGTTGCCGCTCCGAATGCCTCCAGGGTCGCGGCGTCCGGGAGCGCCGACGAGGTGAGAGTCGCACGAACCTCGTCCGCGTCACCCGAGGCGAGCGCGTCGAGGTACCGCTGTGCGCCGGCCTCGGGCGAGTCACCGCGGGCCGTGAACCACACGACGAGAGCTATCACCGCACCGATGAGGACGAGGACCGCCGCGGCAGTCGCGATGATCGCGCCGCGGCCCAGACGCCGACGGGGGGTCATGAGCCCGATCCCTGCTCGATGGCAGACGCGGCGTCCGGCTCGTCCGTCTGGGGCTCGTCCGGCGCGAGAGACACCGTTTCCGGGCCCGCTTCGTGCCGGGGTGCTCGCAGCACATCGGCCAATGCGCCCGTCGCGTCACCCCAGTTCGCCACTGAGATGCCGTCGAGAGCCTGCCATCGAGCAGCATCCCGCAGGACCTCGGCCAGGCGAGGCGCGGCGTCGGGACGGATCGGACCGTCCTCCCACCACGCCGACTGCACCAGCAACCGCGAACCCGCGCGGTCGGCCTTCAGATCAACGCGCCCGACGAGTTCGTCGTCGATCAGAACCGGCAACGAGTAGTAGCCGTAGCGGCGTCGGGGAGCGGGTGTGTAGATCTCGATCCGGTAGTCGAAGCCGAACATCCGCTGTGCGCGATCACGGAACCACACCATGGGGTCGAACGGCGTCAGGATGGTCGCGGCGTCGATGCGACGGGGAAGCGCTGCGTCGCGATGTGCCCACGCGGGTAGCGGTTTGCCGCCGCGGTCCCAGCCCTCGACGGTGACCGGCACGAGCTCGCCTGCCTCGACCAGTTCGGCCGTCGCGCGCTTGACGGCTTTGCGGTCGCGCAGCCGCCAGTAGTCGTCCAGATCGGCCTCGGTCGCGACACCGTACGCGGATGCTGCGCGAGCGACGAGCTCTCGGATCGCATCGGGACGCTCGATCTCGCGCTCGATCGCTTCCGCCGGAATGACATCCGCGGCGAGGGCGTAACGGCGCTCGAAGCCGCGACGACCCGCGACCGCCACCTCCCCGATCAGCCACAGATACTCGAGTGCCCGTTTGACGCCGTCCCAGTCCCACCACGGCCCACGCGCGCCGCGTCGCGAGTCGTGCTCGATCTCGGCCGGACGGAGGGGGCCGCGGGCGCGGAGCTCGGCGCGCACCCACTCCACGATGGGCAGATTTTCGGCGAACCATGTGCCCGGCGCCGTGAACCGTGCGCGGTGGTCCTCCATCCGGAACCGGAAGAGCTGCCAGTCGGCCGCTGGAATGAACGCGGCGACGTGTGCCCAGAACTCCACATACGGGGCGCGCCGGGCGAACAGCAGACGATCGAGCAGGGCCGTGTCGTAGGGGCCCAGGCGCGAGAACAGGGGCATGTAGTGCGACCGCGCGTAGACATTGACCGAGTCGATCTGCAGCGTGTGCATCCGTCCCAGAGTCGCGTTGAGCTGGCGCGTGCCGGGGGTCGCCGGGACGCGGCGCCCGAACCCCTGAGCGGCGAGCGCCATCCGCCGCGCCTCGCGCGCGCTCAGCGACTGTTTCATCGGCGCCAGCCTATCCCCGGCGTACGACATCCCCGCGGGGATGCTATGCGATGAGAGAGCGCGGGCTTCGTTTCGACTCCTAGACTTGCCGGGTGAACGAAACCCCCGAATCTCTGCGCCGACGACTCGTTGACGTGATTCGGGAGCGCACTGTTTCGAGCGACCTCAGCCCCGCCGTGCCACAGGCGCTGCGCCTCGCCGCGGCATACGCCTGGCGCCTGATCGTCATCGCCGCCGCGGTCGCGATCGTCGTGTGGCTCGTCATCCAGCTCAAGGTCATCGTGATCCCGCTGTTGGTCGCGATCCTCGTCACCGCCCTGCTCTGGCCCGCTTTCACCTGGTTGCTGCGCCGCGGCGTGCCCCGCTGGCTCGCCATCGTGATCTCGGTGCTGAGCACACTCGCCATCGTTTCGGGGCTCATCTGGCTCGTCGTATGGCAGGTAGGGCTGCAGTGGGCAAGCGTGCAGGATCGCACCGTCGAGGCGATCGAGCAGTTCCGCCAGTACCTCATCGACGGGCCCCTGCACCTGACATCCGGGCAGATCGACGACGCGCTCGCACAGGTCTGGGCGTTCACCCAGGAGCAGGCCCAACTGCTGCTCTCGGGAGCGCTCGCGGTCGGTTCCACCCTCGGGCACGTCGCCGTGGGCGCGCTTCTGGCGATCTTCATCCTGCTCTGCACGCTCGCCGACGGCGGGGGCATCTGGCGGTGGACCGTGCGCCTGTTCCCGCGTGCCGCGCGACAGCCCGTTGACGGTGCCGCGCGCGCGGGGTGGGTCACGGTCGTCAATTACGCGCGCACCCAGCTGCTCGTCGCCTCCATCGATGCCGTGGGTATCGGGCTCGGTGCCGCTCTGCTGGGTGTTCCCCTCGCCATCCCGGTCGCCGTTCTGGTGTTCTTGGGAGCTTTCATCCCGATCGTGGGGGCCGTCGTCACCGGAGCCGTCGCCGTCTTCCTGGCGCTGGTCTACAACGGACCGTTCATCGCGGTGCTGATGTTGATCGTCGTTCTGGGCGTGCAGCAACTCGAGGGGCATGTCCTGCAGCCGATCCTCATGGGCGCGGCCGTCAAGGTGCACCCGCTCGGCGTCGTGCTCGTGGTTGCGGGCGGCGCGCTCGTCGGAGGTATTCCCGGGGCACTCTTCGCCGTGCCGCTCGCCGCGTTCGTCAACGTCTTCGCCGTGTACATCGGCTCCCGAGGGTGGGAGAGACCGGATAGCGCGGTGGCGGGCGAACTGATTTGGAGTACCGTGCCACGAACGAAGAACACGCGACCCAGAACTCGACCGACCACCCGACCCGAGGGGACCCAGGCATGACCTCCGTCGAACCGCGCGAGCTGACCATGCCGCTGCTCTCGGAATACGAAGGCGCCGCCGAGGGGCTGCGCGGTGTCGTCAGCCACACCCCGCTTGAGTACTCGCAGCACCTCTCTGAGGTGCTCGGGGTTCCCGTCCATCTCAAGCTCGAGAACCTGCAGCGCACCGGGTCATTCAAGATCCGCGGTGCCGCCTACCGCCTCTCCCGCCTCACGCCCGAGGAGCGTACTCGCGGTGTCGTCGCGGCGTCCGCCGGCAACCACGCGCAGGGCGTCGCGCTCGCCGCCCAGGCCCTGGGGATCCCCGCCACGATCTTCATGCCTCTCGGCGTCCCCGTGCCCAAACTGCTCGCGACGCGCGGGTACGGCGCCGACGTGATCCTCGAAGGCCCGACCGTCGACACGTCGTTGCGACTGGCGGCGGAGTTCGCCGAGCGCACGGGCGCCGTCCTGATCCCGCCGTTCAATCATCGGGACATCATCGTCGGCCAGGGAACGCTGGGGCTCGAGGTCGTGCAGGACATGCCCGACGTCGACACGATCCTGCTGGCCATCGGCGGAGGAGGCCTCATCGCCGGGGTCGCCGGCGCGGTCAAAGCGATGGCAGCCGCCGCGGGTCGCACCGTACGGATCATCGGGGTCCAGGCCGAGAACTCGGCTCCGTACCCGGAGTCCCTGCGAGCCGGCTATCCGATCGAGGTCGAGACGCGCCCGACGATCGCCGATGGCATCCTGGTCAGCCGCCCCGGCGACATCCCGTTCGCGATGATCCAAGAGCTGGTCGACGACATCGTGACGGTGACGGACGACGACATCGCCCGGGCGATGCTGGTGCTGCTCGAGCGGGCCAAGGTCGTCGTCGAACCCGCCGGAGCCGTCGGTGTCGCCGCGATCCTCGCGGGCAAGGTCGAGGCGCACGGGCCGACCGTCTCGGTTCTGTCGGGGGGCAACATCGACCCCCTGCTGCTGCAGCGGGTCGTCGCACACGGGCTCGCGGCATCCGGACGCTACATGAGCATGCGGATTCCTCTGCCCGACCGTCCGGGACAGCTGTCGCGCGTTTCGGACCTGATCGCACAGGCGGGTGCCAACGTCATCGAGGTGCTGCACACACGTCACGGCCAAGGGCTTCAGATCAGCGAGGTGGTGCTGCAGATCAGCGTCGAGACGCGCGGCGAAGAGCACAAGGCGCTGACGTTGCAGACGCTGAAGGACGCGGGCTTCCACCCGGTCGTCGTCCCGGACTGACCCCGGAGTAGCGTTTCGTCTCGCTGCGCTCGCTCAACGACCGGTCATTGAGCGAGGCCCGCAGGGCCGAGACGAAATGACGCTCCCGGGGGCTACTGGCCGGTGTAGGTCTCGACCTTGATGATCTCGACGGTCATCTCGCGACCGTTGGGCGTTGCATAGCTCGTCGTGTCGCCCTCGTTCTTGCCGAGAATGGCGGCGCCGATCGGGCTCGCCTCGCTGTAGACGTCGAGGGACGAGTCCGAGGCCAGCTCGCGGTTGGCCAGGAGGAAGCGCAGTTCGCGCCCGGCGACCTTCGCCGTCACGACGGTTCCCGGCACGACCGTGCCGGTCGAGGTCGGGGCATCGCCGACAACCGCGGTTTTCAGCAGCTGCTGCAGGTTGCGGATGCGCGCCTCGATGCGTCCCTGCTCGTCTTTGGCTGCGTGGTATCCGCCGTTCTCTTTGAGATCGCCCTCTTCGCGGGCAGATTCGATGCGCTTGGCGATCTCTTCGCGGCCGTCCGTCGCGAGCGTCTCGAGTTCTGCGGCGAGGCGGTCGTAGGCGTCCTGCGTGAGGAAGGTCACGGGTGCGTCGGTGGACACGGCGTTCTCCTTCTGTGGTTCGTGTTCGTGCCGGAGCGGTAAGGGTTCAGGGCATCACGTCGCCCATATACCGAACGCCCCGGCATCGAGCCAGGGCGCACGCTGTGATCCGGTCAGCCTAGGGGAGCCAGCAGGAGTTCACCAAACCGGTCGTCGCGAGCCCGACGGTGGGGACGGATACCTCGTAAGCCCGCGCTTCCTCGCCGCTCGGGGGGTACACGACGACCTTCCACCCGACGATTCCGAAGTCCTCGTCGAGGGCTTCGATCGCACACGCGATTTCGCGATCTGCCTGTCCGGTGATCTGGAAAGACACGGTCGCCGTGTACTGATCCACGAGCGAGAATCCCAGGACATCTGCGTCGACATCCGATGCCGCCGTCGACACCGTCGACCACGCGAGCGCGCCCGTCGTGGCGACGGCGAGCACACCGACCGTGATCCAGGCGAACAATCGACGCCGGCCGTTCCGGCCGCGACCGTACCGCTCGTCGAGACGGGCTTGGATCGTCATCGTCTGGCCCCTCTCTTCCGGCTCGGCGACTGGCTCATGGACTGGTTAGGCTAGTAGTACCAGGCTATGCGTTGCCGGGTGCCGCCCGTGCCATCTCGGGATCGGTCGCCGTGCGGAAGGACCCCATGCTCGCGTTCTCGTGGATCGTCTCGATCGCTACGCCCTCACCGACACCGGTCGTTGAGCCGGATCCTGAACTCGTCACACCCGGATTCCTGGGCTTCGCGGTCGTCGCCGTCTTGGTCGTCGCCGTGGTGCTGCTGGTGTGGGACATGCAGCGTCGCATCCGTCGTGCCCGCTACCGTGCCGAGATCGACGCGGAACTCGATGCCGAACAGCAGGCTGCAGCGGCCGTCGAGGCATCGGACACCGACGATCAGTTCGTCGATGGCGCAGACGACGTCCACGATCGCGCAGACGGGGACGCCCCGCCCCGCGTGTGAGGGTACGGCGGCTGTCGGGCGTCAGCCGTAGACGGGGTCCAGCGCGATGATCAGCGCCGCGGTCCAGTGGCAGAGGAACGCGAGCACCGTGCACACATGGAAGATCTCGTGGAATCCGAAATGCCCGGGCCACGGGTTGGGGCGCTTGAGCGCGTAGACGATAGCGCCGACCGTGTAGAGCAGCCCGCCGACGAGCACCAGCGTCATCATGATCGCGTTGGCCGCGAAGAGGTCACCGATATACATGAGGGCGGCCCAGCCCAGCACGAGATAGAGGGCGACGTAGAGCCAGCGAGGCGCGCCGACCCAGAAGACTCGGAACAGGATGCCGATGAGCGCTCCGCCCCACACCAGCGACAGCAGCAGCGTCGACTTCGCGGGGGGAAGCGCGAGCACCGAGATCGGCGTGTAGGTTCCCGCGATGAGCAGGAAGATGTTGGCGTGGTCGATCCGCTTCAGCACACCCTTCGCGCGGGTGCTCCAATCGAAGCGGTGATACAGCGCCGAGGTGCCGAACAACAGCATCGACGTGGCGAGGAAGATCGCTGACGCCCACTTCGCGGTGGTGCCCTCGGCGAGGACGATCAGGACGATGCCCGCGACGATCGCGAGGGGGAAGGTGGCCGCGTGGATCCAGCCGCGCCAGGTCGGCCGGATGTCGATATGCGCGTCGACGGCGGCCGCCTCCATCAGAGGCAGCGACGGGACTTCGGGGGAGTGGGATCGCGGGCGACGGCTCACGCCTCCAGCGTAAGCGTTACCGTAGGGGGGTGAGCACGGGCGGGTCGAACCAGGGGCGTGGGCCGCTGTACCGTCTCTACACGGGGCGTCTGCGCCGGAGCCGCGTGACGACCCGGTGCCGCATCACGTGGCGATGATGATCGATGGAAACCGTCGGTGGGCCCGTCAACTGGGCTACGACTCGGCTGCCCACGGTCATCGCGCCGGCGCGGCGAAGATGCGCGAATTTCTGACCTGGTGCGACGACGTCGGGGTACGCGTGGTGTCGTTGTACCTGCTCTCGCACGACAACCTCGCCAAGCGTGAGTCGCGTGAACTCGCGGACCTGCTCGACATCATCGCCGAGCTGGCAGATGAGCTCTCGCGCGAGCGGGACTGGCGTGTGCAACACGTGGGGCGCTCCGAGAACCTGCCGCCGGGCCTGGCGCGTGTGCTGCACGAGGCGAGCGAACGCACGCGCGGCAACACGGGGATGCATGTCAACCTGGCGGTCGGTTACGGCGGACGCAGCGAGATCGTGGACGCCGTGCGGAGCATCATCGCCAAGCACGACGAGGGTGGGGGGTCGTTGGAGGAGCTGGCCGCCAGCCTCACGCCCGAGCAGATCGGTGAGCACCTGTACACCGGCGGACAGCCCGACCCGGACCTTGTGATCCGTACCTCGGGAGAGCAGCGCCTCAGCGACTTCCTGCTGTGGCAGAGCGCTCACAGCGAGTTCTATTTCGTCGAGGCGTTGGGGCCCGATCTGCGCGAGGTCGACTTCTTGCGTGCGATCCGCGACTACGCCCGGCGAGAGCGCCGATTCGGTAGCTGACCTGCGCCGCTTTCGGCGTGGCAGAATAGGTCGGTGGCAACCATCGAGGATTACGGGGCGTCGTTCGACCTCGAGCCCGGCTATCTGGACTGGGCGTCGTTCGGTCCGTTGTCGCCCGCGGTGCGTCAAGAGAACACCGCCGACCTGGAACTTCTCGCGACGGGTCGCCGATCGAGCATCGACAACGTCGTAGAGCACGCCGCATCCGCTCGTTCCCTGGTTGCCGAGTTGCTGGGTGGCAACGTAGACAACGTCACCCTGCAACCATCCACGACGCACGGGATCATGCAGGCGGTCTTCGGAGTCACCGGTGGGTTGGTGCTCTCTCGGGGCGAGTACCCGAGCCTCACCGTCGCCGCTACCCGCGCACACGAGGCTCTGCACGTCGTCGATCCGCAGTGGATCGATCCGCCGGCGGGCTATGTCACGCCCGAGGTCGTGCGCGACGCGATCACGTCCTCCACGGCCGCGGTCGCGGTGAGCCTCGTCGACTTCCGGACGGGGTACCGTGCGGATCTTGCCGGGATCCGCGATGTCATCGGCGATCGCCTGCTGATCGTCGACGCCGTGCAGGGTTTCGGAATGGTCGCCGCGGACTACCAAGCGGCCGACGTCGTATGCGGCAACGGCTACAAATGGCTGCGTGCCGGCCGCGGCACGGGTTTCGCCTGGTTCAGCGACCGTGCGCTCGCGGAGCTCACGCCCGTCTTTTCGGGAGCGACGGGAACGGATGTCGCACTCCCGATCGATGACGTGCCCCCCGTATCGTCCGGCGCGAACGCGTTCACTGTCAGCGTTCCCGACCACATCGCCGCCGCACGTCTCTCGGCATCGCTGCGCGAGGTGCTGGATACCGGCGTCGAGCACATCGAAGAGGCGCTCGCCTCCCGCACACGCGAGGTCCTCTTCCTCGCGGAGCGCTACGACATCCCGACCCTGACGCCTCGCGAAGCGGTGCACCGCGCAGGAATCGTCACGCTCGCACCGCCCACGCAGGATGTCGCGGCTCTCGCCGCCTCGCTCGCCAACCACGGCGTCACGTGCACGACGCGCAGCGGTGCCGTGCGCATCGCACCGCACGTCGGCACCGTCGCCGACAGCATGGTCATGCTCGGCGACGCGCTCGCCGACTTCGCGCACGCGCGCACCTGGTAGCCGCGCGGAATTAACGCAGGCGTAACCTCCGGCGGGGCGTGTCGATTCGCGGCTGAGAGAGTCGCGGTCGTACGTTCATCTCATCGGGCAAGTAGCCCGGTCGAGTCGGCCACCAGAGTGCGACTCGCTACCTCACGGTGGCCGATCTTGCGGATGCCGGGTACTCACCCGGGTCGGGAGCAGGTTGTGACCACAGGGGCAGCACGCCAGCAGGACACGCTTTCCAGCAGCGCGGCGATCACGCACGACACGAGCTACGAGGGTGCCGACTCGATCGGGTCGGATTCCGCTCTCCGCACGTATGTGATCGATACATCCGTCCTGCTCTCCGATCCACGGGCGTACTTCCGATTCGCCGAACACAATGTCGTGATTCCCGTCGTCGTCATCACCGAACTCGAGGGCAAGCGGCACGACCCCGAGATCGGATACTTCGCGCGTCAGGCTCTCCGTCACCTCGACGAACTCCGGATCGAGCACGGACGTCTGGACTTCCCGGTGCCGGTCGGAGCGGACGGCACGCTGCGTGTCGAACTCAACAACACCGACCCGAGCGTCCTGCCCTCGGGCATGCGACTCGCCGATAACGACAGCCGCATCCTCGCCATCGCGATGCATCTCGCGCAGGACGGCCAGCACGTCACGGTCGTTTCGAAGGATCTTCCCATGCGCGTCAAGGCGGCATCGCTCGGCATCCAGGCGGAGGAGTACCTCGCCGAGCAGGCCGTCGACTCGGGGTGGACTGGAATCGCCTCGATCGACCTGTCGGGCGATGAACTGAGCGACCTCTACGAGAGCGAGGTCGGTAGTCACGAGACCGTTACGGGTCTGCCGGTCAACACCGGCCTGATCATCCACTCGGAGCGAGGGTCGGCACTCGGGCGCATGACGGGACCGTCGGAGTTCCGCCTCGTCCGCGGGGACCGCGACGTGTTCGGGCTGCACGGACGCTCGGCCGAGCAGCGGATCGCGATCGACCTGCTCTTGGACCCGGAGGTGGGCATCGTCTCGCTCGGTGGCCGGGCCGGCACCGGCAAGTCGGCCTTGGCCCTGTGCGCGGGCCTCGAAGCGGTGCTGGAGCGACAGCAGCAGAAGAAGATCATCGTCTTCCGTCCGCTGTTCGCCGTCGGCGGGCAGGAGCTCGGCTACCTGCCCGGTGACCAGGCGGAGAAGATGAACCCCTGGGGTCAGGCGGTCTTCGACACCCTCGGTTCGGTGGTGTCGGGCAACGTCCTGGAAGAGGTCGTCGAGCGTGGGCTGCTCGAGGTCATGCCGCTCACGCACATCCGCGGACGCTCACTGCACGACGCGTTCGTGATCGTGGATGAGGCGCAGTCGCTGGAACGCAACGTGCTGCTGACGGTGCTCAGCCGCATGGGTCAGAACTCGCGGGTGGTGCTGACGCACGATGTCGGGCAGCGCGACAACCTTCGCGTCGGCCGCCACGACGGCGTCGCGTCGGTTATCGAGACGCTCAAGGGCCACGGGCTGTTCGGCCACGTCACGCTGTCGAGGTCGGAGCGCTCAGAGATCGCGGCTCTCGTGACAGACCTTCTCGAAGCGGGGGAACTGGCCTGACGAGACGGAGGTGGGGAAGGCGGATGTATTCAATGTCATGAGAGAACTCTCATCGCCTTCCCCGCCTCCTCTCATTCCCGCTTGTCATATTTGTGGAAGAGAAATCTGAATATGCCCGCGAGAGCGGGACGATGATCCGCCAAAAGATCCCCCCAGTTCGTGGCTGATCATCGAAATGCCAGCCATCCCATCCCGACGGGTGCGGCTGACGAACGAGGCGCACGTCCCCCAGATCACGCGCCTCAGCCCCCGGCGCATCCCCCCAAGCGCCGGGGGCTTCATCGTTTTCCGGCCGTGCTGGCCGGGCGGCTTTCTGGCCTGGTGGGCGTGCTGCATGCGGCGAGGGGTGGACGCGCGGATACGGGTTATCGGCGACGGATACAGATCAGCGTGACACCCTCGTTCGTGAAGAGCCGCAGGAGGTATCGCCTGCTTCATGTCTGTCGGACGACCCGGTCGCGTAGGCGGGTGGGGGAGCGGGTGACGGGGCGCCACAGCATCCGGGCGTCTATCCAGGAGGGTGCGCGCACTTCGGGCACGCCTCTGTTCATGCGGATCGACCAGCCGTTTCGGTCGATGAATCTGTGGTGGTACCAACAGAGGAGTACGCCGTTGTCGGTGTGCGTCGCGCCGCCCTCGGCATGGCCCGTGACGTGGTGGATTTCGCACCATCCGGCGGGGACACCGCATCCGGGGATGATGCATCCGCCGTCGCGGAGCGCGATCGCGCGGCGCTGGTACCGGTTGAACACGCGCTCTTCCGTGCCGAGGCGCAGGATGCGGCCGTTGCCGCCGAGGGTCACGCGCTGAATTGTTCCGGCGCACCCGACGTGTCGTGCACCGGCGAGCGCGTCGTGCTGCTTCTGTGGGCGGCGGCGGTCATCGAGGGGCGCGGGAGCATCCGACGCATCCGCTTCGACGAATCGCACGCCATCGCCCGTGACCTTCGGCGAGAGGGATGCGTCGAAGATGCGTTGCAGCTGCGCCGCGACCTCGGGCAACAGTCGACCCTGAATAGGCACGAGCCCATCGCGCGCGGGGCCGAGAGTGACCGCGCGCTTGAGCAACGCCTGGTGTTCGCGGGGTTCGGCGCCGTCTTGATCGAGCACGACCGCCCACACCCGGGCCTGCACCTTGAGCAGATCCGCGCAGAGCGGCGGTGCACCGTCGGGTCCCTCGCCGCGCGCTTCGGCGGCGAGCACCTGGTCGGCAATCAACAGCGCCTCACGCGAGACCCCGGACACCAAAGACGAGAGCGGCTCGGCCACCGCGAGAACACCGTCGAGCCCGACCTCACCGTCGAGCAGCGCCTCGCGCATCGCGGGAAGAGCGGCGGGTTCGAGTTCACCCGAGAAGACCGAGCGTCCCTGCCGCGTGGCCCGTGCCGCGCGCTCGAAGCGACTGGCGGTCTGGGGGCCGAGGCGCGTCGTCCGCTGCACGAGTTCGCTCACGCTGCGGCATCCGAGTCGCGACGTCAGCCGCTCCTCCCGCACCACCGACTCAGATCGCGCCGTGACCTCCGAAACAGCCTCGATCGCCAGCCCATCGACCCGGCGTCCGATCCGACCCAGAAGTTCGAGCGCGACCGCCTGATCATGATCGAATGCTGCGGCCACGAGCCCCTCGCGGTGCACCGTATCGACGACCTCGCCGACGTGCGCGACCAGTTCGCGCAGGGTGTCGACGAGGCTTTCCATACCTCTATTCTGCCGAGGGCCACCGACATTCAGACGGGTGATTCGGCCCGGTCAGAGATGAAAAATGTCTTATCTTCGGGGTGTTGACCGGGGGTTCATTTCGTCTCGCCCGCGGCTCGCTCAACGACCGAGAGGGGTGTCGTTTCGACTCACCTACGGTTCGCTCAACGACCGAGGAGCGCGAAAGCCCGCCTGTGTCGACGCGTTCCTTTGCTTGACGACGGGAATCCGGGCCGCGGACTTACTCCCAGCGGTAGCCGGCGCCGCGCACGGTCGCGATGTGCTCGGGGCCGAACTTGCTGCGCAAGTACCGCACGTACACGTCGACGACGTTGGAGCCCGGATCGAAGTCCAGCCCCCATACGCGGCTGAGGAGCTGCTCGCGGCTCAGGACCTGGCCCGGGTGCCGCAGGAACTGCTCGGCGAGGGCGAACTCGCGGGCGGACAGATCGAACTCTCGGCCACCGGCCCGAGCACGTCGTGTGAGTGGATCGAGGCTGATGTCGCCGTGGACGATGCCGATGGATCCGGTGTTGACGCTCTCGCGCAGACGGGAGCGGACCCGGGCGAGGAGTTCGTCGAACTTGAAGGGCTTGGCGACGTAGTCGTTCGCCCCGGCATCCAGACCCTGAACCGTATCGCGGGTGCTGCTGCGGGCCGTCAACATCACGACGGGCACGTTAGCCCCCTGGCCGCGCAGGTGACGAAGGACCTCGAACCCGTCCATGCCGGGGAGTCCGACATCGAGCAATACGAGGTCGACATCGCCACCGAGCGCGAATTCGAGCGCCGAATCACCGCTCTCGACGATCGTCGTCGTGTAGCCGGCGGCCTCGAGCCCGCGACTGACGAATGCGGAAATACGCGGTTCGTCCTCCGCGATCAGAATGTGCGTCACCCCGTTGCCTCCCTCTGCAACACCACGTCCCCGGCGCGTACGGGAGACGGCAGCAGCTCGCTGCGTCCCTGCGTGATCGGCAGAGTGATCGTGAAAGTCGCGCCGCCCCCATCGGTGTCAGTAACGGCGCACGTCCCCAGATGTGCCTTCGCGATCGCATCGACGATCGCGAGGCCCAACCCCGATCCCCCCACTGTACGGTGATCTGCGCGCGCGAAGCGATGAAAGATCCGGCGTCGTGCCGCTGGCGGGATGCCCGGACCATGATCCCGAACCCACAGATGCACCGTGTCGATATCGAGGGTGCTGCCGATTTCGATCGGGGAACCCTGCGGCGTGTACTTGGCGGCGTTGTCGGCGAGCTGGAGCCAGGCCTGCAGCAGGCGGTCGTAGTCGCCCTCGATGACGCCCCGCGCGATGCCCGCGACGCTCCAGCTGTGCCCCGGGAACCCGCCCACCAGGTCACCCATCCGCTCGGTCAGCTCGCGGACGTCGACCAGCGAGATCTCGAACTGATCGCCCTCGGCGGACGAGAGCAGGTCGATGTCCTCCACGAGACGTGTCATGCGATCGAGCTCGGCGATGCCGATGTCACGGGTGCTCGCGACATCCGCCGGGTTGGCGACATCCATCATCTCGAGGTGTCCGCGCACGATCGTGATCGGCGTCTTGAGCTCGTGCCGGACATCATCGAGCAGCTGGCGCTGGTTGTCCATCGACCCCTCGAGGCGGTCCAGCATCGAGTTCACCGTGCGGCTGAGGTCCGAGATATCGTCGTTGCCGTCGGCGGGGATGCGCGCTCGCAGGTCGGTCGGCGTGATGGAATCGGCGGTCTCGCGCATGCGGCGGATGGGGGAGAGGATGCGTCCGGCGACGAACCATCCGACGATGCCGATCGCGGCGAGCGTTGCGAGCGCCGCGGCGGTGTACGTCAGGAGCGACAGCGTAACGGGCTCGAGTTCGCGCGTGACGTCGACGGCCCGGATGTAGACACCCACGCGGTCATCGCCCGGCACGGGCGTGGGCACGGCGATGTAGCGCAGGTCGGTCGAGTCGATCGTGGCGCTCGCGATGACCGCCTGGTCGGCCGGCCGCGCCTGTTCAACGGCCCCGGCCACGAACTCCGGATCGTCGGCGATCTGCTGACTCAGGGCGTTGGCGCTGCGGAATGCGATCCTGCCGTCGATGACGGCGATAGACGCTTCGTTCCGACCGGGGATGAGACGCGAAACCGCGGCCCGCAGGTACGACGAGAGATCTGTGAAGTCGTCGGGTGTGTCCTGCGTGGCGGCGGCCGCACCCCCCTCGACGACGACGCGGAGCTCGTCCACCTGGTTGAGCGCGTCGATCTGCGAGATGAGTCGTTCGTCGATGTCGGTGAGGGTGCGATCCCGCTGAGCAAGAAAGGTCACCCCGCCGACGATCGTGAGACCGAGCGCCGCGACGGCCAGAATGGCGCCGACGATCAGCGCCCTCGCCGGAATCGGCCGCCGCTCGCGTGTCATGCGCTCATTATCCGGTCCCGCTGCACTCCGGTGTGCACGGGTAAGGAAGCTCTCATCCGGGGTGGGTCATGGAGAGCAGGTCGAGCTTGTCATCCAGCTGCTCTTCCGTGATCTCGCCGCGCGATACGTAGCCGAGGTCGATGACCGCTTCGCGGACAGTAATGCCCTTCGCAACGGAGTGCTTGGCGATCTTCGCCGCGGCCTCGTATCCGATGAGCTTGTTGAGCGGCGTGACGATCGACGGCGACATTCCGGCGAACGCGGCGGCACGGTCGAGGTTCGCCTCGAGGCCGTCGATCGTCTTGTCCGCCAACACGCGCATCGTGTTCGCCAGAAGCCGGATCGATTCCAGCAGCGCCGTGCCCATGACGGGGATCGCGACGTTGAGCTCGAAAGCACCCGAGGCGCCCGCCCAGGCGATCGTCGCGTCGTTGCCGATGACCCGCGCGCACACCATGAGCGTTGCCTCGGGAATCACCGGGTTGACCTTGCCGGGCATGATGGAGGACCCGGGCTGCAGATCGGGGATGTGCAGCTCGCCGAGGCCCGTGTTGGGCCCCGATCCCATCCAGCGCAGGTCGTTGTTGATCTTCGTCAGCGACACCGCGATCGTGCGGAGCGCGCCGGATGCTTCGACCAGCGAGTCGCGGTTGGCCTGAGCCTCGAAGTGGTCGAGCGCCTCGGTGATCGGCAGCCCGGTCTCGGCGACGAGCAGCTCGAGGACCTTCTGCGAGAACCCGGCGGGGGTGTTGATACCCGTGCCGACGGCGGTGCCGCCGAGCGGAACCTCGGCGACGTGGGGGACGACGGCGTGCACACGCTCGATGCCGAGACGGATCTGACGGGCGTAGCCGCCGAACTCCTGGCCGAGAGTGACCGGCGTGGCATCCATCAGGTGCGTGCGGCCCGACTTGACCGCGCCCTTCCAGAGTTCGGCCTTTGCCTCGAGCGCGACGGCGAGGTAGTCGAGCGCGGGGATCAGGTCGTGCAGGAGTTCTTGCGTGACCGCGACGTGCACCGACGTCGGGAAGACGTCGTTGGAGGACTGCGAGGCGTTCACGTGATCGTTGGGGTGCACGGGCGAGCCGAGCGAACGGGTGGCGAGCGTTGCAAGCACCTCGTTCATGTTCATGTTCGTCGACGTACCACTGCCCGTCTGGTACACATCGATCGGGAACTGATCGGCCGCGCCGCCGCCGATGACCTCATCCGCCGCGCCCGCGATGGCGTCCGCGATCGCACCGTCGAGCGTGCCGAGGTGCTTGTTGGCGAGAGCCGCGGCCTTCTTGATGCGCGCCAGCGCGATCAGCTGAGCGGGGTCGAGGCTGTCGCCCGAGATCGGGAAGTTCTCCACCGCTCGCTGCGTCTGGGCGCCATAGAGCGCGGACGCGGGAACCCGCACCTCGCCCATGGTGTCGTGCTCGATGCGGTACTCGGTGCCACCTTCGGTGCCGGCTGCGGTATCAGTCACGTCTTCGTTTCCTCCGGGTCTCAGGCGTCCGCGTCCATCGCGGCGCCCAGTAGGACGTCGGGCACAGCCGTGCCCTCGGCAAGTCGGTAGTTGGCCCCCACGATCGCCAGGCGACCCTCCGCAACAGCCTCGCTGATCAGCTCGGACGTCCGCAGCAGCTCGCTGACCGTCGCGCGCAGGTGTTCGCGGCCGACGGCCTCGGTGTCGATCGTCGCGGGGGTCACGCCCTGGGCGGCACCGGCGGCAAGAACGCGGCGTGCGGCCAGGAACGATCGGGGCGATCTGGCGCCATACCTGCGCGGGCAGTGCCGGGGCATCGATGCCCGTGCTGTCGATCGCGGCGCGCACGGCACCGCACTCGTCGTGAGCGAGAACGACGATCAGGGGCACCTCGAGCACCGCGACAGCGTACTCCAGGCTCCCGACGACGGAGTCCGAGATGACCTGGCCCGCGTTTCGCACGACGAAAAGGTCACCGAGACCCTTGTCGAAGATGATCTCGGCAGCGAGGCGCGAGTCCGAGCATCCGAAGAGAGCGGCGCGCGGGCGCTGAGCGGCGGCCGTCTGGTGTCGTCGTTCGACATCCTGGCGCGGATGTCGGGGCTCACCGGCCACGAAGCGCGCGTTACCGCGCAGCATCTCGGCCCAGGCGCGTGCGGGCGTCGGGTTATCGCTCATCGACTGGCTCCCTGGAGTTGTTCGACATCTGAGGCCACGATCGTCGCCAGTTCGGCGGCCTGTTCGGGGCTCACCGCACCGTACAGGAGCACGTAATCGGAGCCCGCTTGCGTTCCGAGTGCGTACGAGATGTTCGCGGCGCGACTCGGGTCGGCCGGTTCGAAGACGTCCCACTCGATGCCGGCGATCTGTACCGAGTCGGTCGGGGAGGATCCGGCAAGGGCGCTGCGTGCCCACACTTCGTCCGTGTCGAAAGCTTGCGCGAACCGGATGAAACCCTCATCGTCGGGCACGTAGGCGATCGACCAGGACGATGACCCCCCGTCGGATGACACTTCGGCGACATTGACGCGCCAGTCGGACGGAACGGCGGGTACGATGACGCTCCGGCCCAGGCTTTCCGTCGCCTGCTCGGCAATCGGAGCCGGGTCGATGCTCTCGCGCTCGGGCAGTTCGCCGCGCGGGACGCCGAAGATGACGATGAAGACGACGACGACCGTGACGATGATCGCCGCGATCAGGTTGCGAAACGTCTGGCTCGACCGGTAGACCCGCGACGACTCCGCCTTGCGCGCCGCGGTCTCGTCGGGCGTTTCGGGCCGACCGAGCTCGGCGACCACACGCTGCGGATTGCGCTCCGACGTCATCCCGCGTCACCGCCGGCTGCGGGCGCATCGGTCGAAGCGGATGCGGCGTCTAGACGCTGTTTCGCGCCGAGGAGCCAGTCCTCGCACCGGCGGGCGAGCGCTTCGCCGCGCTCCCAGAGCCGCAGCGATTCTTCGAGCGTTGCAGAGCCTTGTTCGAGGCGGGCGACGACCTGTTGCAGCTCGTCCCGTGCCTGCTCGAAGGAGAGCGCGCTGATATCGGCTCCCTGCTCGGTCATACGTCCATCCTACGGCGCGCGATCACGCCTCTACCTCGCCGAGAGAGGTGGCGGCGAACCGCCCCCGGGCGACGGTCACGCGGGCATCGGCGCCCTGAGGCGCACTCGCCGCGTCTCGGACGATCTCACCGGCGACCTCGACGATCGCGTATCCCCGATCGAGGGTGTGTTGCGGGCTCAGCGCACGGAGCCCGGCGCGCAGCTCTGCGACGTCCGTCGTGCCGCGGGCGAGCGCCCTGGTCGTCGCCGCGCGCCCCCGCGCGAGGTGCTGCTCGATCGAGGACGCCCGATCCTGAAGCATCCGTTCGGGCTGCCTGAGGACCGGTCGTGAGCGCAGCTGCTCGAGGTGCACGCTCTCGTGCTGCAACTTCTGGGCGACGCGAGCGGCCAGGCGACCGCGGACCTGGCGGACGATGGCGAGCTGCTCGGCGACGTCGGGGACGATCCGTTTCGCTGCGTCGGTCGGGGTGGATGCTCGCAGGTCCGCCACCTCGTCGAGCAGCGGCCGATCGGCGTCGTGCCCGATCGCGCTCACCACCGGGGTGCGCGCTTCAGCCACCGCGCGCAGGAGGCGCTCGTCGCTGAAACCGAGGAGGTCCTGGAAATCGCCGCCGCCACGCGCGATCACGATCACGTCGACGGCCGGGTCGTCGTCGAGTTTGCGCAGCGCCGCGAGGACGGACGGGACGCACTGATCGCCCTGTACGGTCGCGTGCTCGACGCGGAAGTTCACGTGCGGCCAGCGCAGCTCGGCGTTGCGAAGTACGTCCTTCTCGGCATCCGAATTCTTGGCCGTGATGAGTCCGACGAGATGGGGGAGGAAGGGCAGGCGACGTTTGCGGTCGGGGTCGAACAGCCCCTCGGCGCGCAGCTTCGACCGCAGGCGCTCGAGGTTCTCGAGGAGGTCACCGAGGCCGACGTGCCGGGCGGACGAGACGTTGTACGACAGATCGCCCGACTTGAGGCGGTACTCGGGTTTGGCGCAGACGATGATGTGGTCGCCCGGCTTGATGTCCTTCGGCAGTCGATCGCGCACGCGCGACCAGATCGTGAGCGAGATGACCGCATCGCCCTCGAGATCGCGCAGGCGGGCGAAGGTGCCGACGTTACGGACGTTCCACTCGGTGACCTCGCCCTCGATCCAGGGCGAACCGAGCTTGGCGACATAGTCGCGCACGACCGTGCCGAGAGCCGAGACGGAGCACGGATGATCCGGGCTCGAGTCGCGCGGGTGCACCGTTCCGCCGGGCGGAGCGAACGCTGGGCCCGCGGAGGCCGGGGCTTTTCCGCCGACCTGAGTCGAAGCGGTTCCGCTGAGCGGCGTCGAAGCGTCCGTCATCTGGCTCCTCCCGGCCGGGGCGCAGGTAGGCCCCCGTAGAATCGAGGAGTGAGCACCCCCGTCGTCCGCATGCCCCTGCCCCGAGTACCGGGACGCGCAGGGCGTCTTCAGGATATCCCGGTCAACGGACACAAGAGGGTGCTGCTGGCTGCACCCCGTGGATACTGCGCGGGTGTGGATAGAGCCGTCATCGCCGTCGAGAAGGCTCTCGACCGCTTCGGGGCGCCGGTTTACGTGCGTAAACAGATCGTCCACAACGTTCACGTCGTCACCGAGCTGGAGGCGGCCGGAGCGATCTTCGTCGATGAGGTCGATGAGGTTCCGCCCGGGGCGCACATCGTCTTCAGCGCGCACGGGGTCTCGCCCGCGGTCGTGTCGGCCGCCGCCGACCGGGGTCTGCAGGCGATCGACGCCACGTGCCCCCTCGTGACGAAGGTGCACCGCGAGGCCGTGCGCTTCGCCCGCGACGACTTCGAGATCCTGCTGATCGGTCACGAAGGTCACGAAGAGGTCGAGGGCACCGCGGGGGAGGCCCCCGACCACGTGACGCTGGTCGGTTCACCCGAAGAAGCAGACACGATCGAAGTGCGCGACCCGTCCAAGGTCGTATGGCTGTCGCAGACGACCCTCTCGGTCGACGAGACGATGGAAACCGTCCGCCGCCTGCGCACGCGCTTCCCGCAATTGCAGGATCCGCCCTCGGACGACATCTGCTATGCCACCCAGAACCGTCAGGTCGCGATCAAGAAGGTCGCAAAGGGCGCGGATCTCGTCATCGTGGTCGGTTCGGCCAACTCTTCCAACAGCGTCCGCCTCGTCGAGGTTGCCCTCGAGTACGGCGCGAAGACCGCGTATCGCGTCGATTACGCCGACGAGATGCGTCAGGAGTGGTTCGACGGTGTTGAGACCGTCGGCGTCACGAGCGGCGCATCCGTTCCCGAAGTCCTCGTCGATCAGGTGCTCGCTGACCTGGCGACCGCCGGCTACCGCGATGTCGAGCAGGTGAAGACGGCCGAAGAAGACCTGATCTTCTCGCTCCCGAAGGAGCTCCGACACGATTCGTCGGGGCAGCGCGACGAGCGCGCACTCAGCAGCAGGGGGACCACCGCGTGACGGGTGCGGCGCCCGACCGTCCGGCACGTCCCGAGTACGGCGAGTACGCCACGCCCGAAGAGCAGCGGGCTCGTATCCAGCAACCGGATGCCACCCATGCGCTGTCGTCCGGGCAGTCGCTGGACACTCCCACGGCGCCTGTTCCGCCCGCTCCGCCGTACGGTTCGGCATCGACGACACCTCCGGCGCTGCAGCCGGGGGCTCCCGCTCCCGTGGCGCCGGACGCATCCGGTCCCTCTCGTCCCGTTCGACGTCCGCGTACGGTCGATCGCATCATCACGTTCGCTCTGCTCGGCTACGGACTCTTCAACGTCCTCACATCCATCCCGGCTTTCACCGAGTACTCCACCTACGCCAACACATTGCTCGACGTCATGAGTGTCGACGCAGAATTCAGTGGCGGGGGTCGCGGATGGGGCCTCGCCGCCGCCTTCGTGCTGGGGCTCGGGTGGCTCCTGACCGCCACACTGACGTGGTTGAACCTCCGCCGCGGGCGCATCTCGTGGTGGATCCCGCTCGTCGGTGGAGTCGTATTCACCCTCACCGCCAGCGTGCTGCTCATGGTGCCGCTGTTCAGCGACCCGGCAATCTGGAACGCGCTGGTCTCTTCGGTCGGCTGACCCCGCTCGTCACGCCACCTCGGCGACTCCATGTCCCACTTTCTGGTGTGTGTGTCCCACTCTCCCTTGCTAAGCGGGCGGCAAACAGCCGAAAAGTGGGACATCTACTGGAGGGGTGTCCCAATTTTCCTCGGTTTGAGGCCGCCGCAGCGCTGAAGTGGGTCCTGCGGTGGATTGGGTTGCCTACGATGGGCGGATGCCTCGTGTGCTCGCCGTCTGCGTCGTCCATCAGCTGCGTCCCGAAGCCGGCACCGCGGGCGTGACCGCCATCGACAAGCGCCCCGTCGCGCGTGGCGCGAAGGTCGGCCCCTACGGCGTCCGCGGCGACGTGCAGGCCAACCGCAAACACCACGGCGGACTCGATAAGGCCGTCTATGCATATGCCCAAGAGGACGCCGTGTACTGGGAGCGCGAGCTCGACCGCGAGCTGCCGCCCGGCTGGTTCGGCGAAAACCTGCGGGTCGAGGGTCTCGACGTCAACACCGCGCGCATCGGCGAGCGGTGGCGTATCGGTGACGCACTCGTGCTCGAAGTGACGATGCCTCGCACGCCATGCCAGACCTTCGCCCGCTGGCTCGGCGGGCCTGACGAACGAGGATGGGTCAAGCGCTTTTCCGCGGAACGCCGCCTCGGCCCCTACCTCCGTGTCGTGCGGTCCGGCGCCGTGCGGCCAGGGCGATGAGATCGAGGTCATTGCAGCGCCGGAGGGCGCGCCGGGACTGCTCGACGGGTACCGCGCGCCGGCGTAGGACGACGGATGCCCCGGGCTCGGTCCTCGTGAGGAGTCGGGCCCGGGGCATCCGGTCGTTGAGATGCGGGGTATCAGCCCTGTGACTTGCCGGCGGATCCGAGCTGCTGCGTTGCCTCGACGACACGCGCGGCCATGGCCGACTCGGCGACCTTGCCCCAGGCGCGGGGGTCGTAGGCCTTCTTGTTTCCGACCTCGCCGTCGACCTTCAGGACGCCGTCGTAGTTGCTGAACATGAAGCCCGCGACCGAGCGCGTGAACGCGTACTGGGTGTCGGTGTCGATGTTCATCTTGATCACGCCGTTCGAGACCGCCAGGGCGATCTCTTCGGACGTCGAGCCCGAGCCGCCGTGGAAGACGAGGTCGAGGGGCTTCGCTCCGGTGCCGAACTTCGCCGCGATGCCGGCCTGGATCTCACCGAGCAGCTCAGGGCGGAGCTTGACGTTGCCGGGCTTGTAGACGCCGTGCACGTTACCGAAGGTGAGGGCGGCGATGTAGCGGCCGTTCTCGCCGAGACCGAGAGACTCGACAGCCTTGGTCACGTCGGCGACCGTCGTGTACAGCGCGTCGTTGGACCCTTCGTGCTTCACGCCATCCTCTTCGCCGCCGACGACACCGATCTCGACCTCGAGGATCGCGTTGATGTTCTTCATGCGGGGGAGGAGCTCTGCGGCGATCTCGATGTTCTCGTCGAGGGGCACGGCCGATCCATCCCACATGTGGGACTGGAAGATCGGGTTGCGTCCGGCCTTGACCTCTTCTTCCGACGCCTCGATCAGCGGAAGAACGAAGCCGGGAAGGGCTTCCTTCGGGCAGTGGTCGGTGTGCAGGGCGACCGTGATCGGGTAGCTCTTGGCGACCTCGTGAACGAACCGGGCGAATGCGAGCGCACCCGTGGCGCGGGCCTTGACGGTCTGGCCGGCGAAGTAATCGGCACCGCCCGTGGTGACCTGGAGGATGCCGTCCGAGCCCGCCTCGGTCAGGCCCTGCAGAACGGAGTTGATCGTCTGCGAACTCGAGACATTGATGGCGGGATAGGCGAAGCCTCCAGCCTTGGCTCGATCCAGCATGTCGGCGTACTGCTCGGGGGTGGCGACGGGCATCGAGGTGCTCCTTAGGAATCGGGAGGGTGCGGCTCTCACAGATCGGGAGGGTGCGTTATCACTCTAGCGAAGCCCGCCTCTCTGTCCCGGAGATGGCGCCACGGATCGGGCCGCGTATTGGGTCTGGGCCGGTGCTATCGGCGTGCTCGGCCCCGGGGTTTGCGTGACTGTAAAGAAGGGCGATTCCTTCGCGGTTCGGGCCGTCGAAAGCCCGACGTATTCTGCGATGCCGGCGTTAGGCTGGCGGCATGGTCAGCATCACCGGCGACATGAGCCCCCTTCATCCCGATCGAAATCTCGCCCTCGAACTCGTTCGCGCGACGGAGGCGGCATCGATTCGAGCGGTGCCGTTCATCGGCCGCGGAGACAAACTCGCCGCGGACGCCGCTGCCGTTGACGCAATGCGGGCCTTCTTCACGACCGTGAACTTCGATGGCGTCATCGTGATCGGCGAGGGCGAGAAGGACGAAGCGCCCATGCTGTTCAACGGCGAGAAGGTCGGCAACGGCCGAGGTCCCCAGTGCGACGTCGCGGTCGACCCGATCGACGGCACCTCGCTCACCGCCGCCGGTCGTCAGAACGCGCTCTCGGTCATCGCCGTCTCGGACCGCGGCACGATGCTCGACGCGTCGTCGGTGTTCTATATGGACAAGCTGGTGACGGGGCCCGCGGGCGTGGGTGTGGTCGACATCCGTCTTCCGGTCGGTGAGAACATCCGTCTGCTCTCGAAGGCGCTCGGGAAGCCGATCGACGAGATGGTGGTGTCGGTGCTGAACCGGCCGCGCCACGAACAGCTCATCGCCGACATCCGTGAGGCCGGGGCCGGAACGCGCCTGATGTCCGACGGTGATGTTGCCGGCGGGATCAATGCGGCGCGACACAACGCCCGCACCGACATGTGCGTCGGGGTCGGCGGCAGCCCGGAGGGCATCGTCACGGCCTGTGCCATCAAGGCACTCGGCGGACACATCCAGGGTCGGTTGTGGCCCCGCGATGACCTCGAAAAGCAGAAGGGCGCGGATGCCGGACTGAAGACGGACGGCTACGTCTATGAGGCCGACGAGCTCGTGACCGGAGACAACACGATCTTCGTCGCAACGGGCGTGACCGACGGTCAGTTGGTGGCGGGTGTGCGGCGCGAGGGCGACTTCATCTACAGCGAGAGCGTCGTGTTGCGCGGCCGTTCGGGCACGCTTCGCCGCATCACGTCGGAGCACCTCACGTCGAAGTGGTTGTAACGCAGACCGCTCCGGTGGGCCGCGGCTCTGGGCCCTTTTCGGATCGGTCTGGCAGGATGGGGTGTGCCAGTCAGCGTTGACGGTGGTCCATCCATCCACAGCACACACGGGACGGTTTTGCATGACTGCACAGGGTTTCACGGCAGTTCAGGGCTCCCCAGCGGCGCCCAATTCGAAGGCGGTTCCCGCCTCAGCGTCGGGTCCAGCATCGTCGAGCGTTGCTCACCCGCAGACCGGCGCCCAGGCCGTCGTCGCTGATGCGATCGACCCCGCCCGTCGCCAGGACGTGTTGCTGCGCGTGCGTCGCGAAGAGGGACACGAGGTCAGCGCCTGGTGGCTTGTCGGCGCATTCGTCGTCGTTTCGGGCACGGTTGTCGCCCTCATGAGCCTCATTCCCGGCGGGGGCTCGTAAGCCGATCACGCAGCTCGCCGAGGTCGGCGAGCGCGACCGGTGCGGCGGTGTTCGTGGGTTCGCCGTCGTCTTCGGCCTGATCGGCAAGATCGGCGCTTTCGGAGTCGCCGTCTTCGTCAGAGTCGATCAGCTCCGCTGAGGTCAAGGATCGAGGGGTTGTCGTGATCGAGGTGGCCTCGGGTAGCAGCCGGGTGTCGTCGATACCCGGGAACTGGCGCGCGGTCGCCAGGACCCGCGTCTCGAGCGAACCCGCGAACCGGTTGTAGCTCTCGACCGTGCGTTCGATCGCGCGGCGCAGCGAGTCGGCATGCCCGGCGAGGGCGCCGAGCCGCTGATACAGGGTCGACCCGAGCTCGAACAGCCGCTTGGCCTCGGCCGAGACATCCTGCTGCGTCCATGAGAAAGCGACCGTCTTGAGCACGGCCCACAGGTTGACCGGGGACGCGAGCGCGACCCGTCGCGAGAAGGCGTAGTCGAGCAGGGTCGGGTCTTCGTCGAGCGCGGTCGCGAGCAGCGACTCGTTCGGAATGAAACAGATCACGAACTCGGGGCTCGACTCGACACCCGTCCAATACGCCTTTTTTGCCAGTGCGTCCACGTGTGCGCGAACCGCTCGCACATGCCGCTGCAGCAGGGACTGGCGACGCTCGGCCTGCTCGCCCGTCGCGGTAACGGGAATGGCGGATGCCTCGAGGTACGCATCGAGCGGAACCTTCGCGTCGACGGGTACCGACGCGCCTCCGGGCAGCCGGATGACCATGTCGGGTCGGCCGGTTCCGGCATCCGTCGTCACGGAGGTCTGGATCGTGAAGTCGACGTGACGCGTGAGCCCCGCGGCCTCGACCACGCGGCGGAGCGCCGTCTCGCCCCAGACACCCCGCGTGCCGTTCGAACGCAAGGCGCCGGCGAGTGATTCGGTGGTGCGACGCAGCTGCTCGTCGGACTCCACCGATTGCCGCAGCTGCGCGGCGATCGCACCGTACTGGGCCCCACGCTCGCGCTCGAGGTCGACGACCTGCCGCTGCATCCGATCGAGCGACTCCTGCACGGGCGCGAGAGCGCGCAGCACCGCCTGGTCGCGCCGCTCACGCTCGGCACGCTCTGCATCGGCGCCTCGCTGAAGCTGGAGCTGCTCGCGCAGCCCGGCGACGAGGGACTCGGCTCCCGTCGTGCGGGCGCGGAGTGCAGCCATGTCGGTCTGTGCCCGAGCACCGCGCGCGAGCCAGCCGATGAAAGCGCCGACGACGAGCGTCGCGAGCAGGAGAGGAAGGATCAGAATGTCCATGCGCTCATGGTGGCAGGGGGGTGCGACATCGCACGGAGCGCCGCGCGCCCCGGGCTCGAGGGACGAGCAAAGGAGTCGGGCGGTGGTCTCAGGCAGGGGCCTCATGCGGCGGCCTCCGGCGACGGCGGCCTCGGGCGCGGGCCTCAGGCGACGGCGGCCTCGGGCGCGGGCCTCAGGCGACGGCGGCCTCGAGCGCGATCGGGGCGAAGGTCGGGCCGGCCGAAACGGGCGCCGGTGCCGACGGCACGAGCCGGCCCACCTTGATGCCCGCGAGTTCGGCCAGGTGCGAGACATCCGTCGCTCCGTGCCGCCGCGCGGTGTCGATGACGATGTGTGCGCACGCTTCGGCGTCCGCCGTGGCGTTGTGGTGGGCGAAGTCGGCAAAGCCTGCTTCGGCTGCGGCGATCGGCAGTCGGTACGAGTCGAGCACGTACGACTTGCGCGCGAGTTGCAGCGTGCAGAGGTAGCGGTACGGAGGGCAATCGTCGCCCGTGGCGGCGCACGCGCGGCGGAGGACGTTCATGTCGAACCCGGCGTTGTGGGCGACGAGCACGTCGGCGCCGGCGAATGCGCAGAGCGCGTCGAGTTGGTGCGTCCACTCGGCAGAGCCCGCGACATCCTCGACCCGGATGCCGTGGATGCGCGTGTTGAACGGGTTGAACTCGTCGTATCCCGTGGGTGGGCGGATCAACCACCCGGCTTTCGCGACGACGCGGCCGGCGCGAACCCGGACCAGACCGACGGCGCACGCGGACGCGGGACTGGAATTGGCCGTCTCGAAGTCGATGGCGGTGAAATCCAGGGGCACGTCCCCACCCTCGCGCGGGCGGCGCCGGAGTGGGCGGAGGCGCGCCGGGTTCGGCGAGGAGGCCCGGCGTGTCGCGCTGCCGGGCCACCCCCCGAACATCGCGGAGGTGCGACGGGGCTGGTGAGTGCTCGTGGGGCGCGCTGAGGGGCTCGGGGCTCGGTTCCTCCTCCGAGATGTTCGCCCGAGTCGTGCCTGCCGCGCCGTGCTGCCGGTGGGTTTCGGGGTCTTGGCGCAAATCTGAAAGGAATCTCGGGCGCGGAAGGCCCCCTGAGCGCCGATATGGCTGCCACGGCAGGCGATATTCCTTTCCGATTTACGGGCCGTGGCGACGACCCGGCGCGGGCCGAGCTGCAGACGCCCGACGTAGGCTCGGCGCATGAGCGATCGCGAGCAGATGTCCACGTCGTTCGGTCGCGCAGCCGCTACATACGAGGCCGGTCGCCCCGAGTACCCGGCTGCGGCGGTGCAATGGATGCTCGCACCCGTCGCTACCCGCACCCCGCTGCGGGTCGCCGACGTCGGTGCCGGCACCGGCAAGCTCACACGCGCCGTGCTCGCGCTCGCGGCTGACGTGGTCGCCGTCGATCCCGACGCCGCGATGCTCGACCAGCTGCGCGCCGGGCTTCCTGATGTGCGGACCGTCGAGGGGCAGGCGGAACGGATGCCTCTGCCGGACGCATCCATCGACGCCGTCGTTCTCGGCCAGGCGTGGCACTGGGTCGATCCCGAAGCAGGGTCGCGCGAGATCGGACGGGTCCTCGCGCCCGGCGGCGTGCTCGGCCTCGTGTGGAACATCCGCGACGAGAACGTGCCGTGGGTCGCGCGCCTGACCGAGATCATGCACGGCAGCAACGCCGAGCAGCTCATCGCAGACGGGGGCCCGCGTGTGGCCGAGCCGTTCGAGACCCTCGAGCGCCGTGAATGGACCTGGACGCGGCGGATGTCGCCCGAGGCCGCGCTCGACATGGTCCGGTCGCGGAGCTATGTCATCACGGCCGAGCCCGCCGAGCGCGCGCGCATCGAGCGCGAGGTGGCCGAGCATGTCGCGCAGCATCCATCGCCCGAGGCCGACGGCTCGATCGACATGCCGTACGTGACGCACGCATTCCGGACCGTCCTGCGCGGCTGAGCGCATGAGCTCGGAGGAATCGCCCGGCCCGCCGCCGTAGACTCGATGCCCGTGGCTCTCACTATCGGCATCGTCGGCCTGCCCAACGTCGGCAAGTCCACCCTCTTCAACGCACTGACCCAGAACGACGTGCTCGCGGCGAACTATCCGTTCGCGACGATCGAGCCGAACGTCGGGGTCGTGAGCCTGCCGGATAAGCGCCTGACGAAGCTCGCCGAGATCTTCGGCAGCGAGCGCATCCTGCCCGCCACGGTCTCGTTCGTCGACATCGCGGGCATCGTCCGCGGCGCCAGCGAGGGGGAGGGGCTCGGCAACCAGTTCCTCGCGAACATTCGTGAAGCGGATGCGATCGCCCAGGTCGTCCGCGGATTCACCGACGACGACGTCGTGCACGTCGAGGGCGCGGTCAACCCGAAGAACGATCTCGAGACCATCAACGCCGAGCTCATGCTGGCCGACCTGCAGACCCTCGAGAAGGCGATCCCGCGCCTCGAGAAAGAGGTCAAGGGCAAGAAGGCCGACCCCGCCGTGCTCGAAGCGGCGGTCGCGGCGAAGGATGCGCTCGAGCGCGGAGTCCTGCTGTCGCACGCGGCTCTCGACCTCGCCGCTATCAAAGAGCTCGGGCTGATGACCTCGAAGCCGTATATCTACGTCTTCAACGTCGACGAAGCCGTGCTGACGGATGCTGCACGCCTCGCCGAGCTGGAAGCCCTGGTCGCGCCGGCACGGGCCGTCTTCCTCGACGCGAAGATCGAGTCCGAGCTGATCGGCCTCGACCCCGAGGACGCTGCGGAGCTGCTGGCCTCGACGGGTCAGGAAGAGTCCGGCATCGCCCAGCTCGCCCGCATCGGCTTCGACACGCTCGGCCTGCAGACGTACCTGACGGCGGGTCCGAAGGAGTCGCGTGCCTGGACGATCGGCAAGGGCTGGAAGGCCCCGCAGGCGGCGGGTGTGATCCACACGGACTTCGAGAAGGGCTTCATCAAGGCCGAGGTCATTTCGTTCGACGACCTGGTCGAGACCGGTTCGGTGCTGGAGGCCCGCGCGAAGGGCAAGGCGCGGCTCGAGGGCAAGGATTACGTCATGCAGGATGGCGATGTCGTGGAGTTCCGCTTCAACAACTGAGCCTGCGGCGAGCCGTAGATCGCTATCTTATGGGTCGCGATATTCGGATTCGAGGAGAGCGGAGCTTCGAGCGTCTGCCGTTGGGACGCGACTCTAGGAGCATTGGCACATTCGACGACCGTTCCAGCCATGTGGCGAGGTCTCTGTCGAGCATGCGGGCAAGTCTTAGACCTGACTCGTGCCACTTTAGTGCCCTGTGTCGGCGGCGATCGTGTCGAGGATCGCCGCGGCGTCGGGTCCGGGCGGTGTTGTTGCGGTGATGTCGTTCCCGGCGATGCGGACGGTGACGTCTCGGAGGGGCCGGAGGGTGCGGACGAGTCGACGGATGCTGACCCCTGTGGTGTCTTGCAGGTGGCGTGAGATGGCGAGGGCGGTGAACACGATCGTGAGGTGGGCTTGGATCGAGTCGTGCTGATGGTGGAACATCGGCCTGGCTTGGAGGTCAGTTTTCGCCATCCGGAACGATCGTTCGACCTGGAACAGCTCGTGTACGCGGCCACGACCTCGCGCCCGTCGAGCCGGATCGCGGGGATGTTGCTGACGTAGCCCTTCAAGCCAGCGACTTGCCGGGCCCGATCCACCAGGGTCTGAGTCCGCAGCCGCCTCTGTCTGCTCTCGACTTCACCCAGCCGCTCCGCGAGTGGTGGATGTCTCTTCGCGCGATCGTCAGACGGTCGAGTTCCACCATGCTTCGTGTCCCTGTTTCGCGCTCAAACGTTGCTGTTGTTGCCCCGGGAGAGGGAAGCCTCGCACGAGTGGCTCGTGGTGTCCGACGCGGTTACGCAGAGCATGAACTTCCGTGATTTGGCGTAGCGCCCACACGCGAGAGTATTGGACGCCTAGGTTCCGTGCGACAGCCTTGCCGCCGGGAAAGACTCGATGTAGCGTCTGTCGCCAGTTGTCCTCGTAATCGACGTGTACCCGACGGGGTTCCTTCCCCGCATGGCCTCCGGCGTCGAACAGATCCTTCCAGAACCCGAACATAAGTCGCGCGATAAGACGACCGGAGAACTCTGGCGCTTGCGCATTTTGCCTGATATAGCCGGGAAGATCCTCCCACGCTCGGCCGAGCGCGTTGAGCGATCGTCCATCGAGCGGCATCCCGCCTGTTTCGAACCAGCGAACCCCGTGCATGGAGCTCGCCTCTCGATGAATAGCATTTCTCAATGCCACCTCGAGGATCGCTATGTCGGCGAAAAGTGCGACCGAGAGGTCCCGGTCCCAAACGTAGAGTTCCCGGGCGAGTCGACGGTTTCCCCCGGACTCGCTCAGATATGTCGCCATTCGGTCTGACGAGATCGCCCGGTCGATCGAATGGGCCTCCTTGAACAACAAGCGCATGGGGCATATGCTAGTTGAGTAGTCCCCGGACCTGGCCTCTCCCGACTTGAGCGGTGAAGCCTCCGGGGTCCTCTCCTTTCTTGGTAGGCACATCGCTCCCTGCTCATTGTGTACGTTCGCTTGAGCGCTGGTACACGGGGTGTATCGAACACGAGCTCGGTGGGTGGCCGGCGAATGCAAACCCACGCGGACGTTGCTGCCACGACGGACCCTATCAGCGTGATGCCTTTCCGTGACGTAGCCCCGTAGAGTTCCGCTTCAAGAACTGAGAGTGATACCCAAGCCGCCTGGTGCTATTCCTGCTGTGGTGCACGAAGTGCGTCGAGGTGGGCGGCGGTATCTTGATATGCCTGCATCGCGATCGCCATCACTTGATCAATCTCGCCCTTCGGATACTGAGAAACGATTTTTGGGAACGTCGCGTCAGCCCACACGTAGAACTCCCCGAATACGGCGAACGCATTCGTGATGAGAACCAACGTGTGCTCTGTGTACTTCGGGTGAAGCGAGACGAGTCCAACCCGTCCGTCCTCTGCCCCGCCCAGGAGTTGAGACGTACGCGGATGCGCAGAATGAGCAATTTCCGAGTAAGCCCCGTACAGCCTCTTCGCGTTTCCTCGAAGCGCTCCGACGTTCGGAGGCCGCTGAAAGAGGGTCGTTGGATCAGTCGCTTTCTCGAGTTCCAAGATTCGCGCAACGGTTTCAAGGTTCTTGCGAACGAGCGTGGCCCCATCCTGAACTTCCGACTGTTTGGCGAGATCGACGATGGTGAGCTGAGTCCTCAAGAACGATGCCGACAAGCCGACCAGGTACTCAGCGTTTTTCACGCCCGCCCAGTTCGCTCCGCTCGTCGAAACACACATCGTCGCGCATGCGGTGCGAATGCCGGTGAGTACATCCATAGCTGGTTCGCACTTGATCTGGAGGTCCGTCGCGGCCTTGGCGTGCCAAAGAAGCCTCTGATAGACGAAGTTCTCGATCTGATCCACAGGGCCCCTTTCGCGTCCACGCTGCGACCGACCCTATTCGTTGCGTACTGTCACGGTAGCTCTCCTGGAGAACAGACGCTTCCGAAGCGAAGGCGCCGACCGGAGCCTCGTTCGGTAGCTTCATTCGAATACCGATTGGTATACTCGGTGCATGAGTATGACGACCATCAAGGTGTCCACCGAGCTCAGAGATCGCATCAACCGTGACGCCAAAGAGCGCGGGCTTCCAGCTGCTGGGCTGATCGAGAGCTTGCTTGATGCCTATGAGCGTCGCCGCCGCATGGAGTCGTTCGGGCGAGCGTTTCGCGGTGCTGATGCCGAGTACTGGGATGAATTCGCGTCGTGGGATCTCGCCGTAGGCGCGCTGCACGATGATGTCTGAGCTTCGCCGAGGCATGGTGGTCTGGGCAGAACTCGACCCGGTCCGTGGACGCGAGCAGTCCGGCCGCAGGCCCGTGCTGGTGATTGCGAGCGACCTCTACCTGGAGCAGGCGGATACCCTCGCCATCATCGTTCCGTGCACGACGCGTGACCGTGGCTGGCCGAACCACGTGATGCTTACTGGGCGGAACCTGAACTTGCCCGGCGCGACCTATGCCATGACCGAGCAGCCCCGCACTGTCGCACGAGAACGGTTGTTCGACATTGCGGGAATGATCGATGTCGCGGTGATGCGCGAAGTCGATGAGTGGTTGCGCGATTTCATCGCCGTGCCGTGATGCCCCCAAGCACGGCGAGGACGTCGTGGAATGCCGCCCTATGGGGCACTCGGGTCGGCTGGAGTCGCTGGCTCGGTTAGCGCGGCGGCATAGTTGCGCATCGAGCGCTGATATTGCGGCATCGCGTCGATTTGCGCCTCGACGGCCACCCGGAGCGGTTCGTCTTTGCGGCCTGCGCTATGAAGCGCCAGAGCCAACACGACACGAGGTGCCGAGCCCGTCGATTCGTGGGTGGGGGCGGCGCTCAAGACGGCGATGGCTTCGTCGAGTCGGCCGAAATTGCGCAGGGTCGATCCGTACTGCACCGCGAGTTCGAAAGCGCCCCGGCCGTCGCCCGCCGGGCACGCGTCAGCCAACTCCTGCATGGCCGCGACAGCCTCATCGCGGCTGAGGGAGTCGGACTCTTCCCACACGTCTGCGACGGACGCTTCCCACTCGTCGATGTCTGCTGGCATGGTGTCCGGTTTGTCAGGCGGCGCGCATACCGCGATCCGCAGGTAAGTCAAGCCCCAGTGCGACGGCGACCCGCGGACTACGGTGGGACCTACCCCCACGAACCGCGCCATCGAAGGAGATCGACATGGCCAAAATCGACACGGCCAAGACCAAAGAAGTCCTCTCCCAAGGCGTCAAGGTACTCGCTGAGGTCAAGGCGGTTTCGGCGGGAGCCAAGGTGGGGATGGCCGTTGTGGGCGTCCTTCAGGTGGTGTTCGCGTTCCTGGCGTTCTGGGATCTTGCCCGGCGGGACGCGGACGAGGTGCTCGGCCCCAAGCCGGTCTGGATCCCGGTGATCCTGGTCAACTGGATCGGCCCCGCCGCGTACTACCTTTTCGGCATCCGTCACCAACGCTGACGCGGACGAACGACGGGTCCGTAGCCGCCCGGCTGGCGGTTCGTCGTCGCGCTCGGCGATACCCTGGGTAGCTGGAAACAGAGGAGCCACGACGATGACCCAGACCCAGATCTTCGAACCCGACGGCCGCGCGATTCCCTTCGCCGTAGAGGGAGACGGGCCGGCACTCGCGCTGATCGCCGATCGCGGGTCGGACATCGACGCGCTGGGTTCGCTGGCCCACTCGGTGGCGCAGGAAGACTTCCGCGTCGTCCGGATCGGCCTGCGCGACTCCGCCGAGAAGACGGATGCCATGGGCGGGGCGGCGCGTGACCTCGCCCAGGACGTGGTCGACGTGATGGACCACCTCGGCATCGAGGACGCCTGGGTCGGCGGTCACGCGTTCGGCGGGTCGGTCGCGCGTCGCGTCTCGCTCGATCACCACGCTCGGGTCAATGGCGTGCTGCTGCTCGGCGTCGAGGCGGCGGATGTGGCCCCGCCGCTCGCCGACGGACTGCCGGTGCTCGTCGTGCAGGGCACCGAGGATGACGTGACCCCTCCGGCGAACGGCGAGGCGCTGCAGGCATCCGCCCCGGGTCTCGTGAGTGTCGTCCCGATCGAGGGCGGTGGACATCTGTTCCCCGCCACCCACGTGGGCGCGACGTCCTGGGCCATCGAGGATTACCTCGACTGGGACTGAAGCGCTCCTCCGGATCGGGCCCGGCCAGGCCGGTCAGACCCGGCGAATTCGGGCCATCCACTCCGCCAGGTGTGAGGCCGTTGCGCCGTCGCCCCGTGCGATCTCGCTGGGCGTGCCGGTTGCAACGACGGTGCCGCCCGCGTCTCCGCCGCCCGGCCCCATGTCGATGACCCAATCGCTGGACGTGATCGCTGACTGATCGTGCTCGACCAGCACGACGGAGTTGCCCGCGTCGACGAGTTGCTGAAGTTGCCCGAGCAAGAGTTCGACGTCGGCCGGGTGCAGGCCCGAGGTCGGTTCGTCGAGCAGGTACAGCGCGTGACCGCGGTGCGCGCGCTGCAACTCGGTCGCCAGCTTGATACGCTGCGCCTCGCCGCCGCTCAGCTCGGTCGCGGGCTGACCGAGGCGCAGATAGCCGAGGCCGACCTGGCGCAGCATCTCGAGGCTGCGCGCGGCGGGAGCTGAGTCCGAGAAGAACTCCGCGGCATCCGCGACCGTCATCCCGAGAACATCCGCAATCGACCTGTCGCGATACGTGACCTCGAGTGTCTCGGCGTTGTAGCGCGCGCCGTGACACGTGTGGCAGGGAGCATATGTCCCGGGTAGGAACATCAGCTCGACCGAGACGAAGCCCTCGCCCTGGCAGGTCTCGCATCGGCCGCCCGCGACGTTGAACGAGAACCGCCCCGCGTTGTAGCCGCGCGATCGGGCCTCGTCGGTCGCCGCGAAGAGCTTGCGCACGACGTCGAACATGCCGGTGTAGGTCGCGAGGTTCGATCGGGGCGTGCGGCCGATGGGTCGCTGGTCGACGACGACCAAGCGGTCGAAGGTGTCGACACCCGTCGCATCCTCGACCTCGATGTCGAAGATCGCGTCGTCTGACTCGTCGGGTTCGCCCCCGAGATGATCGCGGACCACCTGCGCGAGCACCCGCGTGACGAGTGTGGACTTGCCCGACCCGGACACTCCCGTGACCGCCGTCATCACGCCGAGGGGGATGTCCGCGTTCACCTCGCGCAGGTTGTGCAGCGACACACCGCGCAGGTGCAGCCATCCCCTCGGTGAGCGGGCCGCGCGATCTTCGCGCGCCGACGAATCGAACAGGTAGCGACCGGTGACGGATGCGTCGACCTCACGGAGACCCTCGACCGGACCAGAGTAGACCACGTGTCCGCCGCCCTCCCCGGCAGCGGGCCCGATGTCGACCACCCAGTCGGCGCGACGGATGACGTCGAGGTCGTGTTCGACGACGAACAGCGAGTTTCCCGAGTCCTTGAGCCGCTCCAAGACGCGCAGGAGAGGCTGCGCGTCGGCGGGATGCAGACCCGCGGAGGGCTCGTCGAGCACGTACACGACGCCGAAGAGTCCCGAGCGCAGTTGCGTCGCGATGCGCAGGCGCTGTGCCTCGCCGGGCGAGAGCGTTGTGGAGTTGCGGCCGAGGCTCAGGTAACCGAGGCCGAGATCGAGGAGAACCTCGACCCGCGAGATGACATCGGTCGCAATCCGCTCGGCCGCCTCCCCGTCTCCAGCGGCGACCGCCGCGTCCGCGCCCGCTCGGAGCTGTGTCGCGAGCTGAGCCAGAGGAACGGCGTTCATCTCACCGATGGACAGTCCGTTGAACGTCACGGCTCGCGCGTCCTGACGCAAGCCGCTGCCCTCACATTCCGGGCACGGCATACTGCGAACGAAGCGCATGGCCTTCTCGCGCATCCGCTCGCTCTGCGATTGCCCCAGCACGTGCATGACGTGCGCCCGTGCGCTCCAGAACTTGCCGTAGTAGCCGTGATCGACGCGGCCCTCTTCGGGCTCGATGAAGACGGACGGCTGTTCGTCGGTGTACAGCAACCAGTCGCGATCTTTGCGGGGGAGCTTTCGCCACGGCTTCTGGATGTCGATGTCGAGTCCGCGCACGATGCTGCGCAGGTTCGCGCCCTGCCAGGCGCCGGGCCACGCGGCGATCGCGCCCTCGCGAATGCTCAGGGTGTCGTCGGGAACCAGAAGTTCTTCCGTGACGTCGTGCACCGTGCCCAGGCCGTGGCAGCGCGGGCACGCGCCCGACGCGGTGTTGGGCGAGAAGGCCTCGGCGGAGAGGTGCGACGCTCCGGCGGGATACGTGCCGGCGCGTGAATAGAGCATGCGGAGCAGGTTCGACAGCGTGGTGATCGTGCCGACGGTGGAGCGGGAGCTCGGCGCGCCCCGGCGCTGCTGCAGGGCGACGGCGGGCGGGAGCCCGGTGATCTCGTCCACGTCCGGGGCGCCGACCTGGTTGAGCAACCGACGGGCGTACGGCGCGACGGACTCGAAGTAGCGTCGCTGAGCCTCGGCGTAGAGCGTGCCGAACGCCAGCGACGACTTTCCCGACCCCGAGACACCGGTGAAGACGACCATGCAGTCGCGGGGGATGTCGATCTCGACATCCTTCAGATTGTGCTCGCGGGCGCCGCGAATGCGCACCCAGCCGTCCAGATCGTCCCGTGTCATGTCATCGACGGTACGCGGGTGTACTCGACCGCGTTGGGGGTTGCGTCTTGGACGCAAACGGGCATCGCGGGCGGGGAATATCACGACCGGATGCCTCGTTGCCGGTCAGGTCGGTTCGCACATCGTGACCCGGCTTCTTGTCGAAGGGCTCCACCTGTGAATCTGTTCTCCCCGCTGACCGCCGGCGATCTCGCGTTGGCAAACCGTGTCGTGATGGCGCCGCTCACCCGCACCCGTTCCGGCGAGGATGGCGTGCCTGGAGCTCTCGTTGCCGAACACTACGCGCAGCGGGCCGGGCTCGGCATGATCATCACGGAGGGCGTCTACCCGACGGCGGAGTCGCGGGCATACCCCGGCCAGCCGGGGATCGTCACCGAGGGGCAGGCCGCGGGATGGCGTGCCGTCGCGGATGCCGTGCGCGCCGAGGGCGGGCTGATCGTGATGCAGCTCATGCACGGCGGCCGCGTCTCACACACAGACATCACCGGGACCTCGCGGATCGTCGCGCCCAGTGCGATCGCGATCGAGGGCGAGGTGCGTACGCCCCTCGGGAAGAAGCCCTACCCGGTGCCGCACGCGCTGACGACCGATGAACTCGCACAGGTCCGCGACGAGATCGTCGCCGCCGCGGTTCGTGCGATCGACGCAGGTCTGGACGGCGTCGAGGTGCACGGGGCAAACGGATATCTGCTGCACCAGTTCCTCTCGCCGGTCTCGAACCAGCGCACGGACGCGTATGGCGGATCGCCCGAGGCGCGTGCGAAGTTCGTCGTCGAGGTGACTTCGGCGATCGCGGATGCTGTTGGCGCTGGGCGGGTGGGAATCCGACTGTCGCCGGCCCACAACATCCAGGACGTATTCGAGACGGATGCCGACGACGTGAAGGCCACGTACGAGGCTGTCGTGAGGGGCCTCGCGCCCCTGGGTCTCGCATACCTGAGCGTTCTGCACGCCGAGCCGGCCGGTGATCTCGTGCAGGCGCTGCGTGCCGACTTCGGGGGCACATTCGTTGCGAACAGCGGGTTCGGAAAGCTCACGACGAAGGATGAGGCCATCGAGTTCGTCGCGCAGGGTTCCGCCGATGCGGTCGCCGTCGGGCGGTTGGCCATCGCCAACCCCGACCTCGTCGAGCGGTGGCAGGGTGGTCACCCCGAGAACGAGCCGAACCCGGCCACGTTCTACGGTGCGGGCGCCGAGGGCTACACGGACTACCCACGGCTTTCGGCGTAGCGTCCCAGCGGGACCCTCGCGGTGAGGGTGGGTCCCGCCCGGGTGGCAAAATCGAACCATGACCGCAACACTCGTCGCGCGCGGATTGGCCGGCGGGTACGGCCACCGCACGCTCTTCGACAACCTCGACCTGACCGTCGCGCCCGGCGACGTGGTCGGCGTCGTCGGCGCGAACGGCGCGGGCAAGTCCACCCTGCTGCGGCTGCTGGCGGGCATCGACGAGCCCCAGGCCGGCACGGTCTCGCTGGCTCCCGCCGACGCTTTCGTCGGCTGGCTGCCGCAGGAGCACGAGCGGGTCGAGGGCGAGACGATCGCCGAGTACATCGGCCGCCGCACGGGGTGCGCGCAGGCCACGGCGGCGATGGATGCCGCGGCATCCGCTCTGGGAGACCCCGCTCCCGCGACCGGCACCGACGCGGATCCGGCGGATGTCTACTCGGCGGCGCTCGACCGTTGGTTGGCGAGCGGCGCGGCCGATCTCGACGAACGGATCCCCATCGTGCTTGCCGATCTGGGGCTCGACCTGCGCCTCGATCCCGGCGAGACATCCGTCGGTCAGGCCCTCATGACATCCCTGTCGGGCGGGCAGGCGGCCCGCGTCGGGCTCGCCGCCCTGCTGCTCTCTCGCTTCGACATCGTGTTACTCGACGAACCCACGAACGACCTCGACCTCGACGGTCTGGAACGACTGGAGGCATTCGTTCGGGGGCTGCGTGGGGGAGTCGTGCTGGTCAGCCACGACCGCGAGTTTCTCGCTCGTTCCGTGACGCGCGTGCTCGAGCTCGACCTCGCCCAGGCATCCAACCGCGTCTTCGGAGGTGGGTATGACGCCTATCTCGGGGAGCGCGAGACGGTGCGACGCCATGCGCGCGAGAAGTATGACGAGTTTGCCGACAAGAAGGCAGACCTCGTGTCGCGCGCTCGCACGCAGCGGGAGTGGTCGAGCCAAGGCGTTCGCAACGCGATGAAGAAGTCACCGGACAACGACAAGATCCGACGTAAGGCCGCCACCGAGTCCAGCGAGAAGCAGGCGCAGAAGGTGCGCCAGATGGAGAGCCGGATCGCGCAGCTCGACGAAGTCGATGAGCCGCGCAAAGAATGGCAGCTCGAATTCACGATCGGCGCTGCACCGCGCTCCAGTACCGTCGTCTCGACGCTGAACTCTGCGGTGTTCCGGCAGGGAACCTACACCCTCGGGCCGGTGTCGTTGCAGGTCAACGCGGGGGAGCGGGTCGGGATCACCGGGCCCAACGGCGCCGGCAAGTCCACCCTGCTTCGGGCGTTGCTGGGGCGGCAGGCACCCGACGAAGGCTCCGCGAGCGTGGGCGCGAACGTGCAGGTCGGCGAGATCGACCAAGCGCGTTCGCTTCTCACCGGCACCCGGGCGCTCGCGGATGTGTTCGAGGGACTCGTGCCCTCCCTTGCGTCGGGAGAGGTCCGCACCCTGCTCGCGAAATTCGGGCTGAAGGCCGATCACGTGAACCGGGCGGTGGATGAGCTCTCACCGGGCGAGCGCACGCGGGCTGCCCTGGCGCTGCTGCAGGCGCAGGGCATCAACCTGCTCGTGCTCGATGAGCCGACCAACCACCTCGACCTGCCGGCGATCGAGCAGCTCGAAAAGGCGTTGGAGTCATACGTGGGCACGCTGCTGCTGGTGACGCACGACCGTCGGATGCTCGATACCGTGCAGACCGATCGGCACTGGCGGGTCGAGTCGGGCCGGGTCACCGAGCTGTAAAGACAGCAGCGCCCGCGGCATCCGGATGGCTCGAACCGGCGTCCTGACTAACGACCCTGTCGCTTCTTGAACGGCTTCGGCTCGCCCTTGACGACCGGCGCGCGGCCCTTGCCCTTCGATGCCTTCGCTTTGCCGCCCGCGGGCCCGCCCGTCTTGGCCGCGGGCGCGGGGGCGTGCGCGATCTGCTGCTTCGCCTCGACAAGGAGGAGCTTGCCGGCGGGTGTGAGCGTCCATCCGGACTTGCTGCGGGTGACGATCGGATGCCCGACCTCTGCCTCGAGCTTGTCGATCGACGTGTACAGCGATGCGAGCGGGATGCCGAGCGCCTGCGCCGTGCGTGGGGCGTGCAGGTCTTCAGCGGTCAGCGCCACGAATCGGCGGAGGAGCGTGATGTTCACCGTTCGCCTTTCGTCGTCGCGGATGCCGGAAGGGCGCTGCCCAGGCTACCGGGCGCTCAGCGAAGTGGCGTGCTTGCTCTGGGTGCGCGATGTGTTGGAGTCGATGGATGAGACGAACTCCGCGCGTAGTCCTCGCGTCGCTGGCGGCGATGCTCTTGCTGAGCGGCTGCTCGTGGATGGGGACGTCATATTCGATACTGGATCGCGACGTCGAGGCGAGTGACGAGATGCGGGCCGTGATCCTGGCTCGGGACAATGGTATTGAGCCGTCTTCGGCTCGGTTTGCCGGCGAGAACGACGGCGTCGGCTTCTGGGTGGGACGGCGCGCGAACGGGGAAGGCGTGTCCCTGTTGGTCTATCCCAATGACCAGGACTGGGTCATCGGGTGCGGGGCCGGCGGGATGAAAGTCTCGGGTCCCGCGGGAACCTACGGTCTCGTGGTCGACGGCGCGCCGATCCCCGACAACGGAACGCGCCTGTTCGACAACGTGTACGTCGTCGGGCGCTGAGCGCTCAGGCCGAGCGGAGTCGCACGACCGAGAGCACGCCGATAGCGGCGCCCGCGACGAGCATGATCCACCCCAAGAGGGGTTCGTTGCTGCCGACGATGCCCCAGATTCCGGTGGCGATGAAGCCGAGGGCCGCGATGACGCCGATGATCATGTAGACGCGGTAGCGCGTGGTGCCCATCTGGGATTCGGTTTCCATGCCCGCACACTATCGATGACTCGGGGGCAGCACGTTGTGCACCCGGCCACGGCGTGTTTGCCGCCGAGCGTACGGGATAGCCCCCAGTGCACGACTTCGGCGCCGTGCGGAGGCCGTGTATTCGCGCGCAAGCTGCGCACTCGCGGGGGCGGGGGCCCGCGGTACAAGGTGCGGCACCGGGTACTGCGGAACCGGGCTCGCGTCAACCCGGGCGCGAGGCATCCGCTCCGATGCGACGCTCGGTGTTCGCCTATCGGAAGGAACCGACATGTCGGACACGCGAGACCCCGCGGAAGAACAGCAGATCGCAGACCCAGAGACGACCGGACCGCGGGATGGCGAGGCCGCCCCGGCGATCGATGCCGCGGGTATGGGGCAGGAGGACCCGAACGCGCCCGAGCTGGACGACGTCGGTCCCGAAGCGGACGAATTCGCGTAGCAAGCGTCGCCGGACTCGAGAAGAGAAGGAAGAAGACATGACGAACAACGGCATGACGGATGACGCGGGCACCTCGGTGCCCCATCAGCCGCTCAGCGACAACGACACCTCGATGGCTCCGAACCCGGACGCCGATCCGGCACAGGCGGAATGGGATGGCCGGCTCATCGAGACCGGGGCTCCGCTCGCGGAACCCGCGACCGCGACGGGCGCCGACCCTGCAGAGATCCCGGCGGATGACGACGACATTCCCGCGACGGATGTTCGTGCCGGGCTCGACCAGCCGGAGTCCCAGGGCGAGAGCCCTCTCATCGCCGACCTCGGCGACGAGGGAGAGGGCGACCTGTCGCCCGAAGACCTCTGAGGAGCCGGGTCCGCGACATCCTGAGCGCGACGCTCTCGCGCCGAGTCCGCCGGTTGCTGGCGAGTCCGGCGGTTGTGCGCGGTGTGCAACCGGCGGGCTCGACGAGAACCGGCGGGCTCGACGAGAACCGGCGGGCTCGACGACGGACGCCGCGGCTACACCTGCGGCAGCGGATAGCGGCGGCGCAGGAACAGGCGCTGAACCAGCGTCCAGGCGACCGTCATCGTCAGGTATAGCGCCGCGGCGAGGGGTACGAACAGCAGCACGACGGCTGTCGCGTACTGCAGCAGCCCGATCACGCGTTGCGCGCCGACGGATGTCAGGGGTGAAGCATCCGCGTCCGCAGCTTCCGCCGCTGCGACGCGCGGGCGAAACGCGCGGCGCGTGATCTCGGCCACCACGCACACGATCGCGATCAGGATCCCGAACACGACCCCGGTTGAGGGATCGAATGTGCCGAGCGATCCGAAGACCGATGTTCCGAGCGGCACACCCGCGAGCTGCTCCGTCAGGAGAGCGTTCGGATGGCCCGCGATCGAGGCGCGGAGGAACAGCGCGTAGATGATGCCCACCACGGGAGCCTGCGCCAGCACCGGCAGAAAACCGGCGAAGGGCGAGGTGTTCTCGTCGGCGTAGAGCTTCATCATCTCGCGCTGTTGGCGCTCTCGGTCAGTTGTGTAGCGCTTCTGAATCTGGCGCAGGCGCGGGGCGAGACGGGCCCGCGTCTGCTCGGCTTTCGCCTGCGAGATGCCCACCGGGATCAGCGCCGTGCGCACGATCAAGGTCAGGAGCACGATCGCGGCGGCGGCAGCTGTGTCGCCCGCGACGGGTTGGAGGAGGTCGGTCAGCCACATCATCGCCGCGTACACGGCGTCGAGAGTGGCGGCGAGCGGGGGCAGGGCGAAAAGGTCCACGGAGGTTCCGATCGTCGAGTCTGGGTAGGCGGCGTATGGCCGCGACAGACGTCGGCGAAGCACCCCGTGGGACGGGGGTGTACTACCGAGGGCTACGCGGCCGAGGCCGCGAGTCCCGGGGCTCGAGGGCGGGAGTGACCCGCGGCATTCGGATCACTCTGCGCCGGTGTCGTGGCGATGCCGATCGACCCGTCCGGGCGGATGTGCGTGCCGGGTCCGGATGCGTCAAGGCGAACCAGATGGGCGAGTGTCGCGAGTGTTGCGACGGCCGCGATCATGATGACGACGAGACCGATCGTCGCACCGGAATCCAGTGCGGGGGTGACTCCCGACGCAAGCAGAACGAGGCCGAGGAACGCGGCGAAGAGCTCTCGCATCGCGCATCCCCTCTCATTCGGCCGAGCCTTCACGCTAACACCAGCCGCCCTCCACGCGGGTGCCGGTTCGTTCACCCCGCGCGACTGCGGGTCACCCAGCGTTCACCCGGAGGACAGCGGGCGGTCGCTGACCGTATAGGCGGTGTCGATGGTGTGGACGGGACCCCCTCTCGCCTTCATCAGGAGCCTCATGCCCCGCATGCTTTCCGGACTCGCGGCCACGATGGTGTGCGCACTCGGCGTCGCCGCCGGTGCCGTCATCGTCGCCGTTCCGTCCGCCGCAGTCGCCGATCAACCCGGCATCCGCATCAACGAGATCGAGTCCTCGGGCGGTGCTCCCGGTGACTGGATCGAGCTCTACAACCCGAGCGATGCACCGATCATGCTGGATGGCTACGTCGTCAAGGACTCGGACGACACGCACGTCTATACGTTCCCTACCGGGACGACCGTCGCACCCGGAGCATTCCTCGTGCTCGACGAACTGAAGGACAACGTCGGCAACTTCGACTTCGGGCTGGGTGGCGGCGACTCTGTGCGCCTGTTCGATGCCTCTGAGGCTCTGGTCGACGAATACGCGTGGACAGCTCACGCCGCGACGACGTGGGGTGTGAACGACGCCGACGAATGGGCGCTGATGAGCGAGCCGACGAAGGGCGCCGTCAACACGTTCGTGGTCGTGGACCCGGAGCCGGAGCCGTCGGGCTCGACGGACCCGGAGCCCACGGCATCCGATGTCGTCGTCAACGAGATCTACTACGACGAGGTCTCGGGCTACTCCGACCGCATCGAGCTCTTCAATCGCGGCGCCGAGGCCGTCGACCTGGCCGGTTGGCGGGTCTCGGACGACAAGCGTGACGAGTTCGGCACCCTGCCGACGGGCACGACGATCGCGGCGGGCGGATTCCTCCTGCTCGTCAAGGACACCGACTTTCCCTTCGGCCTGGGCAAGATGGACGAGGTCGTGCTGTACGACGCTTCGGGCACGGAGGTCGACGCGTACGCGTACGAGAACACCGCGCCGCTCGCCGTCTGGGCGCGCTGCCCCGATGGGACGGATGCGTGGGCGCCCGCCACCGTCGCCACGCCCGGTGCCGCGAACGACTGCGCAACGATCGTCGAACCCGGCTCGATCCTGATCAACGAGATCGATTCGCAGCCCGCCGACTGGGTCGAGTTCTACAACCCCGGCACCGAGACGCTCGACATCTCGGGGTACGAGATCCGCGACAACTCCGACGACCACCGCTGGCAGTTCCCGGTGGGCGCCTCGATCGGGGGCGGTGAGTACCTCGTGGTCGACGAGACGACGAGCGGTCTATCCGGTGGCGCCCCGAGCCTGTTCACGGCCGCCGTCGGAATCGGCAGCGCCGACCGCATCCGCCTCTACGATGCGTCGCGCGAGCTGATCGACGACTCGGAGCCGTGGTCGGCACACGCGGCGATCGATGGGGATGCCGCGGCTGCGACGCTCGCTCGCTGCCCGGATGGTGTGGGTCCGTTCGTGCTCGCCTACCCGACGCCCGGGGCCGCGAACTCGTGTGTGCTGCCCGATGTGCAGATCAACGAGATCGAGTCGAACGGCGACACCACCGACTGGATCGAGATCATCAACATGGGCTCGGCTGCGGTCGACCTCTCGGGTTGGTCGGTCATGGACAGCGACCCCGTGGGCCACGCGGCCGAGACGACGCCGCTGCCCTCCGGCACGACGCTGGCGCCCGGTGCGCTGTTCGTCTTCGACCAGCCGACGAACTTCGTGTTCGGGCTCGGTGGCGGCGACACCGTCACCCTGCGGAACGCGCAGAACGTGACGGTCGCCGAGAACGCCTATCCCGCGCACGCGAAGGGTGTCTGGGCCCGCTGCGCGGATGGTGTCGGTGACTTCGTGGACCTCGGCGTCTCGACCAAGGGTCTGCTGAACGCGTGCGGCAACCCCGTGCGCATCAACGAGGTCGAATCGGATGGCGGTGAGCCCGGCGACTGGATCGAGCTCGTCAACCCCACCTCGACCCCGCTCGACGTCAGTGGAATCGTCGTGAAGGACGACGACGACACCCACGCATACGAGATCCCGGCCGACACCACGATCCCCGCTTTCGGTTACCTCGTGATCGAGGGCGAGACCCTGGGCTTCGGACTCGGAAAGGACGACACCGTCCGGCTGTTCGAGGGTGACGCGCTGCGCGACTCCACGACCTGGGGTGCCGACCACGCTGCGACCACGTGGGGGCGCTGCCCCGACACATCCGGTCCATTCGCCGTCACGGATGAGTCGACCAAGGGCGCCGCAAACGTCTGTGTCGGCGAGATCCCGGTCGGAGCCTGGCCGGGGTCGGCCGATGTCACCGTCCTCGACGAGGCGCCCATGTTCCTCGTGGACAGCTCGGGACTCGACACCCAGGCGACGTCGGAGGGAACCCTCCTCTGGGCTGTCGACAACGGCACGGGCACGTTCTGGAAGCTGAAGGTCGGGGCGAACGGGTCCGTGACCTTCGCGGACGGCTGGGCGGATGGCAAACGCGCCCGGTTCGAGCGCGACGCGTCGAACCCCTCGGCGGCCGGCCCCGATACGGAGGGCATCACCGTGGGCGGCGCAGGCTGGGTGTACCTCGCTTCCGAGCGCGACAACAGCGCGAAGGGCGTCAACCAGAACGTCGTCCTGCGGGTCGACCCGAACGCGCCCGGACCGGATGTCGTGGCCACCCAGGAATGGGACCTCACGGCACAGCTGCCCAGCGTCGGAGCGAACCTCGGCATCGAGGCGGTCGAGTGGGTTGCCGACGGCGATCTGACGGGCCTGGTCGACGGCGACACGAAGACGACCTACGACCCGAGCCGCTACCCGGGCCACGGCGACGGGCTGTTCTTCGTCGCGGTCGAGGACGGCGGCGGCGTGTTCGCCTTCGCGTTGAACTCCGACGGCACATCGAAGCTCGTCGCAACGCTCGACCCGGGCCTCAGCGGAGTCATGGCGCTCGACTACGACACGGTGCTCGATGTCCTCTGGGCAGTGTGCGACGACGGGTGTGACGGTACGGCCGCACAGATCACGCTCAACGGCACGGCCGAACCCTCGATCGCGCACTTCGCCCGCCCGGCGAGCATGCCGAACGGCAACAACGAGGGGTTCGCGACGGCGCCCTCGTCTGTAGCCGGGTTCGCCCGAGCCGCCTGGTGGCTCAAGGACGGCGAACCGTCGGGGTCGTTGCGGACCGGCACGGTTCCTGGCGGCGCCGTGGATCCCGGGACCCCGGGAGGCCCGGGCGCGGGGAACCCGGGCATGGGGAACCCGGGCATGGGGAACCCGGGCGCAGGCAACCCGGGCACCGGCACCCCCGGAACGCCCGGTCTGCCGCAGACGGGATCTGGGGCGCCGCTCGCCGGTGAACAGTTGGTCGAGGCCAACAACGGCGACGTCACGGCACCGATGTCCGCCGAGCCGGGCGGGCGCGTGAGCATCAACACGGGAGCGCAGAACGCCGGCACGTCGGTCACGGTCTGGATGTACTCGACGCCCGTGCAGATCGCGTCGGGCACGCTCGACAGCGCCGGACGCATCACGGTCACCATTCCGGCGAACGCGACGCTCGGGATGCACCGTCTGGCCGTCTACGCGGCGGACGGCGAACTGCTCGGCTGGACCAGCATCCGGATCGTCACGAACGGCTCGCTCGCCGAGACCGGTTCGGGCGCGGACAGCTCGGCGCTCGGCATCGCGCTCCTGCTGATGCTCGCCGGCCTGACTGCAATCGTCGTGCGGAGGCGCGTGCGCACGGCCTGACGCATCCGTCGGTCGATTCGGGCGCATGGTCCTGCTGGGGTCCGGACGCCGTAATTCTGAAAGGAGTGTCGGGCTCTCCGGGTCCGAAAAGCGCGGTTCTTGGGCCCCACGAGCTCGATATTCCTTTGAGAATTACCGCCGCCACGACCAACGCACCGCGCGGCGCCGTGCCTCCGGGCGCATGCGGCGCCGCGTAGGCCGTGACTACCCTGGTCGTATGCGTGATCGACGACGAACCTGGATGATCGGCGGCGTCGGGCTCATCGCCTGCGGCGTGCTCGGCATGCTGCGCACGAGCCTGCCGGGAGGATTCGGTCCGTTCTCGGCTTGGAACATGATGGTGATCGTCACGGGGGTGATCTACGCCGCCGCGGTGCTGTTGTTCGCCATCGGGACCTCAGCGCACGGGAGTGTCGTCGCTCGCCGGCCACTCGGTGTGGTCACCATGGCGATCGTGGCTGTGTGGCCGCTCGTCGACACCGCCGCCAACCTGGTGTTCTCGCAGGACGAATCGACCTTCGGGGCGTGGACGACCTACGCGTACGTGGCCTTGGTCGTACAGACGGGCGCCGCCCTCGTCGCCGCAACGCAAATCGGCCGCGCCGGTGTCGTGCCGGCCCCATGGTGCTGGGCGCCGCTGGTGATTCTGGGTTTCCAGGCGTTTGCGTGGGCGGTCCCACAGATCGTGTTCGTCTCTCTCGGTTCGGATGCGATCGCGAATCTGGCCGATCTCTACGTGCTGATGAGCACGCTTGCGGGCCTCGCCGGCACCCTGGGCCTCGGCATCCTGGCCCTCGTGCTTGCCGCGCAGCAGCGTCCGGAATCCGTAGAGGTCTACCGCTCGGTGTGAAGCACGGCCCGGGATCGAGGGCAACCCCCGTGCGCCGCCTGCAGTTTTTCGGAACTCTGGAGCATGCCAACCCCCTCACCGAACGGAGGCGACACGCATGTGGTTCGATTCCTGGTCCGATCTCGGACGCATCCTGGTTCTCGGAACGGCGGCCTACGTCACGGTCATCGTCGTGCTGCGGATCTCCGGCAAGCGCACGCTCGCACAGCTCAACGTCTTCGACTTCGTGGTCACGGTTGCGCTCGGGTCCATTCTCGCCACGGCGTTGCTCAGCTCCACGGTGTCGTGGGCGGACGGCGCGACGGCGTTCGCCCTGATCGCCGCCCTGCAATTTGCCATCGCGTGGATCTCTTCGCACTGGCGCGGGGCTCGCCGCTTCCTGACCTCGGAGCCGATGTTGCTCTTCTCGGACGGCGCCGTGCGGCCCGATGCCCTGCGGCGCGCACGGCTCGCCGAGTCCGAGGTGCTGCAGGCGATCCGCAGCTCCGGAACGGGAGACATCGCAGATGTCGCGGCCGTCGTGCTCGAGACGAACGGCAGGGTCAGCGTCATCAGCGCGAGCAAACTGGGTGATGGCTCGGCGCTCGCCGGCGTCGTCGGTGCCGACCGGCCGCCGGCAGCGACCGCGTAGCGTCGACGTATGGCGACGCGGATGCTGTTGATCTCGGACACGCACGTGCCCGATCGGTCCCGGGGCATTCCCGACGAGGTGCGGGTGGCCGCTGACGCCGCCGACCTGATCATTCACGCCGGGGACTGGACGAAAGTCTCCGTCCTCGACGATCTCTCACAACACGGCGAGCTGATCGGTGTGCACGGCAACAACGATGGCGCCGACCTGCGCGCACGGCTCCCCGAAATCGCACGACGCGAGATCGAGGGCGTGCGGTTCGCGGTCATCCACGAGACCGGCGACGCGAAACGTCGTCACGCGTGGGCGGATGCTTCGTTCCCCGACACCGACGTCCTGATCTTCGGGCACAGCCACATCCCGTGGGACACCGTCACGCCGGGCGGTCTTCGCCTGCTGAACCCGGGCTCACCGACCGATCGTCGACGCCAGCCGCACCGCACGATGATGACGCTCACCGTGGACGCAGGCGTGCTGCGCGATGTGACGCTCGTGCCGATTGCGGCGCTCGGCTGAGGTCGAGGTGAGGGCAGATTCAGTCTCGCGCGAGTGCGTCCCAGTCGATGTCCATCCGCTCGGGCTGAGAAGTCGAGATCCGGGCCGGCAGGACCTCGCCGACGCGAGGCCAATGCTTCTGCGATGTGACAACCTCCGTCGTCACGCGGACGGGCGGGATACCCGGTGCTTCGCCCACGATCTCGAGTGTGCACGCCTGATACCGGGCGCGGCCGCTGGGCTCGGAGACCGACGCGATCATCACATGACCCTGCACGGCATCCGCAAGCGGATCGCCCGTCAGCTTCTCGAGCTGTGTTGCAAAGTTCTCGATCTCATCCACACGCCGAAGCCTATCGGCGCGAGCGCAGCCGTCGCGCTCAGGCGCCGAGCGAGAGGTCCGGCCAGGCCTCGAGCCCGAACTCGTGGCGAAGGGCGCTCCGCGCGGCGAGCCAGCCCCCGAGTCCGTGCACGCCGGGCCCGGGGGCGACGGATGCCGAGGCCAGGTACACGCCGGGCAGCGGGGTGCGCCACGGATCGGTGCTGAGCACCGGGCGACGGATGAGCTGGAACAGGTCCGGCGTTCCCGCCGCGATATCTCCTCCGGGGTAATTCGGGTTGTGCCGCTGCAGATCCGCCGCGGTCCACGACGACATGCCGACGATCGTGTCCCGAAATCCCGGCGCGAATCGCTCGATCTGTCGAATCACGGCTTCGGCGCGGTCGACCGTGCTGCCGGCCGGCACGTGCGTGTACGTCCACAGGGTGTGCATGCCATCGGGCGCGCGGGTGTCGTCGAAGATCGAGGGCTGCGACGCGAGGACATACGGCAGTCCGCTCAGACGTCCGTTCGCAACCTCGTTCTCGCTGGCGGCGATCTCTGCACGCGAGCCGCCGAGGTGCACCGTGCCGGCACGACGCACGTCCGGATGAGTCCACGGAACCGGTTCGGAGAGCGCGAAGTCGACCTTGGCCGAGGCGTTGCCGTACCGGAAGTTCGCGAGCGCTCGACGGTAGCGGTCGGGCAGACGCGGACCCGCGAGGGCGACGAGCGCGCGTGGGGTCAGATCGAGCATCGTCACTCGGGCTCGCGGCAGTTGGTTGAGGCTGGTGATCTCGACGCCCGTCTCGACGATGCCGCCATGCGCCCGGATGTCGTCGAGCATCGCGTCCGCGATTGCCTGGCTGCCGCCGCGCGGGATCGGCCAGCCTCGCGCGTGGGCGTATGCGGTGAGCGCGAGTCCCGCGCCCGCCGAGGCGAGGCTCGGCAGGGGGAGCGAGGTGTGCGCCGCCGCGCCGGTCAGGAGTGCGGGCGCGGCGTCGCCCCGGAACCGGGCGTTCCAGGCCGGAGTGCCTTGCTCGAGTGTCGCGGCGGCGAACGCGAGTGCCGTGACGGGGCTCGTCGGCACCCGCAGCAGCGAGTTGCCCGTCAGGTCGGCGACGTGGCCGGACCGAGTGGCGAGCGGTCCCATCAGCGACGCGTACGCCGCGCCATCCGATCCCAGTCCCTCGCGGGTGCGTTCGAGGTCGCGATAGGCGATTGCCGCGGCGCCGCCGTCGAGAGGGTGGGCGAACGAAACATCCGGTGTGTAGAACTCGACGCGGTCGGCGAGGTCGAACTCCCGGAAGAAGCGTGACTCGAAAGCGAGCGGATGCACCGCCGAGCAGACATCGTGGAGGAAACCGGGCAGAGTCAATTCGCGGGAGGAGCTGCCGCCGCCGACACGGTCTGCACGCTCGAAGACACGCACCGAGAGCCCCGCGCGAGCGAGCGTTACCGCCGCGGCAAGTCCGTTCGGGCCCGCCCCGACGATGACCGCATCGACCTCGGTTGAGCCGCTGACCCCGCGCGTCCCACTCACGCCGAATCGCCGCCGCGCGGGTCGGTGTCGCCGTCGACGGCGCCCGTGCCCTCTTCGTCCGCGGTGGACTCTTCGGACGAGGAACTCAGGCCCTCCGCCAAGTAGGCGAGGCGGTGGAGCGTCTCCTTGTTCCGCCAGCGCAGCATCGCGTCGGCGATCGGGCGGGGAATGAGCGTCGCGGGACCGGCAACGGCGTGCTCCTGGATGCGGACGACACATCCTTCATCCCGAGGTTTGACGTCGATCGTCACTCGGGCCTCACCGATCGGCCAGCCCTTGGCCCGCATGACCATGCGGTGCGGCGGGTTCCACTCCAGCGATGCGGTCTCGTCGTCGATGAGCGCGGGCCAGACTCCGACGGAGTGGTGCAGACGGCCACCTGCCTCGGGCCACGGGCCGTCGACATCGCGCATACGGGATGCTCCGACGACCCACGCCGGGTAGAGCCAACCGTCCTCGAGCACGCGGAAGACGGCTTCGGGCGGGCAGTGCATGACGCGGACGTTGCGAGACATCATCCTCATTCCGGATCAGGGCGGTACTCGATTGTTGCGCGCTTTGCGCGGGTGCGTGCGGGGGTTGACACGTGAGGTGCGGGTCTAGCGGCCGCGACTCGCCGCTGGCCGCGCGAGGCGACGGCGAGTCGCGCCCGTTCGGTGCTCCGACTCGGGCGCGGGGGATTGTCGCTGCCCCAGTCCGTCGACGCAACCGCCTGGCCAAGTCTTTTTGCAGCAGCGAACGTGGGGGACTCATCGATACCCGTTGTGCGAAGGAAGGAATCATGAAGGCGCTCACCTGGCAGGCCAAGCGATCCGTGTCGGTAGACGAGGTCCCGGACCCCCGCATCGAATTCCCCACCGACGCGATCGTGAAGATCACCTCCACAGCCATCTGCGGCTCGGACCTGCATCTGTACGAACTGCTCGGCCCGTTCCTCGGCCGCGGTGACATCCTCGGCCACGAGCCGATGGGCGTCGTCGTCGAGGTCGGCTCCGAGGTCAGCAACCTCGCCGTGGGCGACCGCGTCGTCGTGCCCTTCAACATCTCGTGCGGGCACTGCTTCATGTGCCGCCGCGGGCTGCAGTCGCAGTGCGAGACGACGCAGGTGCGCGAGTACGGAAGTGGCGCCGCGCTGTTCGGCTACACCAAGCTCTACGGCCAGGTGCCGGGCGGGCAGGCCGAGTACCTGCGCGTGCCCCACGCGGACTACAACCACATCCGGGTCGGCAGCGAGCTTCCCGACGATCGCTACTTGTTCCTCAGCGACATCCTGCCCACGGCGTGGCAGGGCGTGGAGTATGCCGATGTTCCCGACGGCGGCACCTTGGCGGTCATGGGTCTCGGACCCGTGGGGCAATTCGTGGCGCGCGTGGGTGTGCACCACGGCTTCCGGGTGCTCGCCGTGGACCCGGTGCCGGAACGCCGGGCTATGGCCGAGCGTCACGGCGCGCTGACCTACGATCTCACCGACACCATCGTCGACGAGCTCCGCGACCTCACGGACGGGCGCGGGGCCGACGCGGTTGTCGACGCCGTGGGCATGGAGGCGCACGGAAATCCGGGCGTGCACGCCGCGCAGAGCGCGATCGGGCTGCTTCCCGACGCGGTGGCACGACCTCTCATGGAGAAGGCGGGGCTCGACCGGATGGCGGCGCTGCACGCGTCGATCGACATCGTCCGTCGTGGCGGCACGGTCTCGCTGAGTGGTGTGTATGCGGGCGACGCGGACATCTTGCCGATGAAGACACTCTTCGACAAGCAGGTCAGCATGCGCATGGGCCAGTGCAACGTCAAGCGCTGGATCGATGACATCCTGCCCCTGGTCGAGGATTCGAGCGATCCGCTCGGTGTCATGGACCTCACGACGCACCGCGTTCCGCTCGAGCGTGCGCCCGAGATGTACGAGACGTTCCAGAAGAAGGAAGACGGCTGCATCAAGGTCGTGCTGGAGCCCTAGGCATCCGTCCGGCGCGAGTCGCGTCCGGCCTCCCCGTCAGGCGTCTTCCTCGGACGTCGGCGGGGGGCCGGGCCGGACCGCGGCCGCGTCCGCGATATCGATTCGGGTGTTGCCGTCGTGCTCCGAGACCTCGATGCGCGGAGCCGCGTCGGATTCCACCGCGTCGGGTGCGGCGAGAAGCTGGTCGCGTCGCTTCTCTTTCTTCGTCATCTCCGTGCCGTCGGCATTGCCGTCGTTCGTCGTGTCATCCATGAGGCGACCCTAGGGTGGCCACGCCGTCTCACGCATGGTCTGGTGCGGAGCGGATGCGTCGTGCTAGAGCCTCGACGCGCCCCGATCGGTATTGCGTGATTAGCATGGACACCATGACCACCTCCCAGAACGCCACGCAGAGCGCGCCCCTCCAGACCCTCCGGCCGGTCTCGGACGAGCAGAACCTGCTCGCCGCGAACACTCAGGATGCCGCGACCTCGTGCTGCGGCGGTGGTTGTTGCAGCTGAGTCGCGGCATCCCGTAGTGCTCGGCGAGCAGTTCGTGGGCCGAGGCTACCCTCAGTCGGTCAGGCGTGTTGCCCGGCGTGCGCGCCCTCCGCGATTTCCTCGATCACCTGTGTGTTGAACGCGGGGAGATCGTCCGGGGTTCGGCTGGACACCAGACCTTGGTCGACGACTACCTCTTCGTCCACCCATTCGGCGCCGGCGTTCTTCAGATCCGTCTTCAGGCTCGGGTAGCTCGTGATCGTGCGTCCGTCCACGACACCGGCTTCGATGAGAAGCCACGAGCCGTGGCAGATCACGCCGACCGGCTTGGATGCCTCGAAGAAGGCCTTCGCGAAGGCGATGGATGCTTCGTCCATGCGCAGGTGGTCCGCGTTGACGACGCCGCCCGGGAGCACGAGCGCGTCGAACGAGTCTGCATCCGCTGAGGCGGAGGTCTCGTCCACATCCTGTTTGTGGCCGTTCTTGCCCTCGATCGAAGCGCCCTCCGGTGCGATCATGAGGGCGGCCGCGCCCGCGTTCGTGACAGCCGCCCAGGGTGAGGTCAATTCGCTGTCCTCGAAGCCGTCGGTTGCGAGAAAGGCGATGCGTTTTCCTGTGAGATCAGTCATGCGGGCGACGCTACGCGGGGTTCGCCACATGCCCCCAGGGGCTTGACAGCACCTGCAACTCGCGTGAGGCGCCTCAGTGCGTGGGTGTCTTGCTGGCGTCGACGATGTCGGCGGGCTTGCGCACGAACAGGGCGACAGGGACTGCTGCGGAGGCGAGGATTGCGCCGACGAAGAACGCTGTGTGCACGCCTGACGCTGTCGCGGTGACCTGATCGGTTCCGTCCGCGAGGGCTGCCGCGGCAGTGACCGACATGAGCGTGACGAAAAGTGCGGTGCCCGCGGCCCCGGCGACCTGCTGCATCGTGCCGACGGTCGCGCTGCCGTACGGGTACAGGCGCGGGGGAAGCGATCCGAGCGCCGAGGTCAGGAGCGGGGTGAAGACGAGACCGAGGCCGAGGTTCAGGCCGAGGTGCACGGCGATGACCCAGCCGATCGTGGTCCCCGTGTCGAAGGTCGCCATGCCCCACAGCGAGGCGGCGGCGATGGCCATGCCCGGGATGACGAGCGGGGTCGGGCCGAACCTGTCGAATGCGCTTCCCACGAAAGGAGCCATCACGCCCATGAGGACGCCGCCGGGGAGCAGCATCAGGCCGACGCTGAGGACGTTGAGCCCGAGCACCTGCTGCAGGTAGATCGGGAGAAGGATCAGCGAACCGAACAGGCTGGCCATGACGATCACCACGAGCACGACAGCGAGGCTGAACGTCTTGCTCTGGAAGGTGCGCAGGTCCAACAGGGCGCCGTCCACCTTCTGCAGCTGAAGCTGACGCAGCACGAACGCCACGAGAGATACAGCTCCCACGACCAGCGGGATCCACACCGGCACCGGCGCGTCACCGGCGGCGGCCTCACCGATGCTGCTGAGGCCGAAGATGAGACCACCGAAACCGACGGCGGAGAGCACCACGGAGAGGACGTCGAAACGTGCCTCCGGCCGGGTCTTGGTGACGTTGCGCACCCAGACCGCTCCGAGTGCGAGCACGATCAGAGCGATGGGCAGGACCGACCAGAACAAGAAGTGCCAGGTCGCGACGGAGAGGATGAGCCCCGACACCGTCGGACCGACCGCGGGAGCCACGGCGATGACGATCGTGATGACACCCATCATCCGGCCGCGGTGCGAGGCCGGCACGACGTTGAGCACCGTCGTGAACAGCAACGGCATCATGATGGCCGTTCCCGAAGCCTGAACGATTCGACCCGCGAGCAGCACCTCGAAGCTGGGTGCGAGAGCGCCGATCAACGTGCCCATGGAAAAGAGGATCATCGCCGCGAAGAAGACGTTGCGGAGCGGGAAGCGTTCGAGAATGAAGCCCGTCAGCGGGATGACGATGGCCATCGTCAGAAGGAAGCCGGTCGTCAGCCACTGCCCGGTCGCGGCCGTGACGCCGAGGTGTTCCATGATGGGCGTCAACGCAACGCCCATGACGGTTTCGTTGAGGATGACGACGAACGCGGCGACGACGAGCAGCGCGATGACCGGTCCGGTCTTCACGGCGGGGGTGGTCGGCGCGGACGCGGTTTCCGGGGGTGAGTCCTGCAGCGTCAAGGGATTCCTTCGGGTAAAGCGGGGACGGGGCCGGTTCTCGTCGAGGACGTGCATCGTCGCCGTGGCCTTCGAGGCAGAGCGAGCCAGCCATCCGAGGATGGCGAGCTACGACAGCAACGGCGACCACGCGCGCAGAATTCCCGCTCACGCATACTATTTCTGACGCGCGATGAAAGCGCGCCGACGCGTGTTGCCTACGCGCGGTCGGAATCGTCCTCGAAAGCGGAGCCGATCGGGTCGGTCGGTTCGGGAACCGGAAGGATACCCTCGAGCAGCTTCTCTTCGGGCGCCTCGATCTCGTCGCGGCTCTCTTCTCGCAGATCGTCGAGCTGGTCGTCATCGCTGGGCGTGGGGATGTCAGGTGTCGAGCTCATGCCGCCATCCTAGCCGCGCCCGATCCAGCGTCCGCGGGCCGGATTAGGCTGAGCGGATGAGCATGCCACGCGGGGGCTTCGGCGGGGGTCTGACCCGTGGGGTGGACGCTGACGCACAGCGCGAACGCAATGCCGACGCCCCCGATATCCCGAACCTGGGGAGGCGCATTGTCGCGCTCTTCCGGCCGTATCGAGCGCGCCTGGCCGTCACCGCCGCCCTTGTTGTGGTCAGTGCCGCGATCGGAGTCGTCCCCGCACTGATCATCGAGGTCATCTTCGACTCGGCACTTTTTCCGGCGGGCGACGCCGGGCCGAACCTTCGTCTGCTCGTCGAACTCGTGGCCCTCATGATCGGCCTGTTCGTCGCATCCGCGGGTCTGAACGTGCTGCAGTCCTGGCTCACCTCGACCGTCGGAAACCGCGTCACCGGAGATCTGCGGGTTCGACTGTTCGCCCACCTGCAGGCCATGGACCTGTCGTTCTTCACGCGGACGAAAACCGGCGTCATCCAGTCCCGGCTACAGAATGATGTCGGCGGAGTGGCGGGAGTGCTCACCAACACGCTGACGAGCATCCTCGGCAACACCGTCACCGTGATCGCTTCGGTGGTGGCGATGGTTCTGATCGATTGGCGACTCACCTTGATCGCGGTCGGCCTGTTGCCGGGGCTCGTGTTCGTCCAGCGCAAAGTCGGCCAGGTGCGCGCCAAGATCGCCGCCGAGACGCAGGAGTCGCTCTCGCAGTTGACCGCGATCACGCAAGAGACGCTGTCGGTTTCGGGCATTCTGCTGGCCAAGGCGTTCCACCGGCAGAGCGCCGAGATCGAGCGCTACACGGTCGAGAACGGCAATCAGGTCGTGCTGCAGGTTCGGCAGGCGATGTCGGGCCAGTGGTTCTTCGGCATCGTCAGCATCATCATGTCGTCGGTCCCGGCGATCATCTACCTCGTCGCGGGTCTGCTCATCACGGGCGGGAGCGCGGACATCTCGGCGGGCGTGATCGTCGCGTTCACGACCGTGCAGGCGCGCCTCCTGTTCCCGCTGATGGCTCTCATGCGCGTGGCGCTCGACCTGCAGACGTCGAAGGCGCTGTTCGCACGCATCTTCGAATACCTCGATCTCGACCCCGCGATCACCGAGTCGCCCGTGGCGACGGATGTCGAGGCCGCTCCCGGTCCGCTCGGGCGCGTCGAGTTCCGTGATGTGACCTTCCGCTACCCCGACGCCGCCGGCACGACACGACCGACGCTCGACGGGGTGTCCTTCGTCGCCGAGCCGGGCCAGCATGTGGCCTTCGTGGGGCCCAGCGGGGCGGGCAAGACGACCATTCTGTACCTGGCGCCGCGGCTGTACGAGGCATCCTCCGGCTCCGTGCTGTTCGCCGGCGCGGACGTGCGCGACCTGCGGCAGGCGTCGATCATCGAGAACATCGGGATCGTGTCGCAAGAGACGTACCTGTTCCACGCGACGGTGCGTGAGAATCTCGCGTACGCCAAGCCGGACGCGACGCAGGCAGAGCTGGAAGATGCCTGCCGCGCCGCAAACATCCACCACGTGATCGAGGGGTTCGCCGACGGATACGACACTGTCGTGGGGGAGCGGGGATATCGCCTCTCCGGTGGCGAGAAGCAGCGGATCGCGATAGCGCGGGTGCTGTTGAAGGATCCGCCGGTGCTGCTGCTCGACGAGGCGACGAGCGCCCTCGACACCGTTTCGGAGCGGGTCGTGCAACGTGCACTGGATGCTGCGGCGCGGGGTCGCACGACGCTGTCGATCGCGCACCGCCTCTCGACGGTCGTCGGCGCCGATGTCATCCACGTCGTCGAGGGTGGTCGCATCGTCGAGAGCGGCACGCACGCGGAGCTGATGGCCGACGGTGGGCTGTACGCCGAGCTGGCGATACGGCAGGTCGAGGCATCCAGCGGCCTCGTCTGAGCGAACGCCGTCAGGGCGTGCGGCGCAGAACTCCTGCGGCGGGCAGCAGGATGCCGTCGATCAACGAGATCTGATACTCCCGGTCGATGGGCTTGCGCTCAACGAGCCCCCGGAACGCTGCCATGGCCGGCAAGAGCTCGGCGAGCGCATCCAGATCCGCGTCCGCTCGGATCTCACCCCGCGCGAGCGCGCGTTGCAGTAGCCCCCGGATCGCCGTGATGCGAGGTGCCATCAGGACGGCACTCGCGGCATCGGTCAGTTCGGGCTCGCGGGTGAGCAGCGCCGCGACCCCCGCCATGACGCGCAGCCGTCGCTCGGCATCTTCGGCGGTGCGGGACGTGATCATGCCGATGAGGTCGCCGCGCAGGGTGCCCGTGTCGGGCAGCTTGTCGGGGGAGAGGTCGGCCGCCTTCATGCATCCGATCGCGTCCAGGACGAGCTCAGCCTTCGAGGGCCAACGTCGGTAGAGGGTCGCCTTGCCGGCTTTCGCGCGAGTCGCGACCATGTCTATCGTCATGCCGTCGAATCCTTCTTCGGCCAGGATGTCGATCGCCGCCTGCAGGATCTCGGGGTCTCGAGAGTGGTCCCTCTTGCGGCCCGGGCGGGGCGCTGCTGTGACTCCGTGGGCGGGTGCGGGCTGCGTCATTGCGGTCCTCTCCTGTTCGGGTCGCGGGTGTCGACGGACTGCGTGACCGTTCTCCTGCTGTTCTCCATCCTAATCCAGAACGTTTGGTATCCGGAACGGATGATTCTCGTATATGGTTTCCGCATGGCACAGACTTCCTCCTCCACGAGCGCCGTTCCCGCGGCGACCGCGCCCTCGTCCCGCCGGTGGTGGACCCTCGCGACGGTCGGGCTCGCACAGCTGATGGTCGTGCTCGACGCGACCGTGGTCAACATCGCCCTGCCCGCTGCGCAGGCCGACCTCGGGTTCTCGAACGGCGACCGCCAGTGGGTCGTCACGGCATACGCCCTCGCGTTCGGCAGCCTGCTGCTGTTGGGCGGCAGGCTCTCCGACCTGATCGGACGCAAGCGCACGTTCATCATCGGCCTGATCGGATTCGCGATCGCGTCTGCGCTCGGCGGTGCCGCGCCGACGTTCGGGGTTCTCGTCGGGGCCCGTGCTCTGCAGGGTGTCTTCGCCGCCATGCTCGCCCCCACCGCGCTCGCCATGCTGACGACGACCTTCACGATCCCGCGCGAACGCGCCCGTGCCTTCGGTGTGTTCGGGGCGATCGCCGGCGCCGGGGGAGCGATCGGCCTGCTACTCGGCGGATTCCTCACCGAGTACTTCGACTGGCGCTGGAACCTCTACATCAACGTCTTCATCGCCCTCGTGGCGATCATCGGCGCGATCCTCTTCGTCGGGCACGTGACCCGCACGGGTCCCCGTCCGACCCTGGATATCCCGGGCACGCTCGCCGTGTCGGGTGCCCTGTTCCTGCTCGTCTACGGGTTCTCGAACGCCGAGACGGATGGATGGGACTCGCCCCTGTCATGGGGGATGCTCGCCGGGTCGGGCGTCTTGCTCGTCGTCTTCGTGCTGTGGCAACGCCGCTCGCGCCACCCGCTGCTGCCGCTCCCGATCGTGCTGGACCGCAACCGTGGTGCGTCCTACATCTCGGTGCTGATCGCGGGAGCCGGGCTGTTCGGCGTCTTCCTGTTCGTCACGTACTACCTCCAGGTCTCGCTCGGGTACTCGGCGATGCAGACCGGATTGTCGTTCCTGCCCATGATCGTCATGCTGGTGCTGGCGGCACAGCTCTCGACGAACATCTTCCTGCCGTGGTTCGGACCGAAGATCATCGTGCCGATCGGCATGATCTTCGGCGTGATCGCGATGATCCTCCTGACGCGTCTCGGCCATGACAGCGGATATGCCAGCGACATCCTGCCCGCACTCATGGTGATGGGACTCGCGATGGGGTCGATCATGCCCGGGGCGATGCAGACCGCGACGCTCGGAGTGGACCCGCAGTTCGCGGGCGTCGCTTCGGCCATGGTCAATACGAGCCAGCAGGTCGGGGGCTCGATCGGAACCGCGCTGCTGAACACGCTGGCCGCGACCGCCCTGACCGCGTACGTCGCGGCCAACGGGCCGGAGAGCCCGGAGGTGCTCGCCGAGGCTGCGATCCACAGCTACACCGTGGCGTACTGGTGGGGTGCGGGCTTCTTCGCGACGGGATTCGTGATCGCCGCGCTGCTCTACCGCCGCCGCGGCGACGGTATCTCGCTGGCGCACGGACGTCCGGGGGCGACGACGGCTGAGCCGGTCATCGCGCACTGATCGGCTCCCGGTCCGGGGCGCGCGGGGCGTTTCGTTTCGTTGCGCTCGCTCAACGACCGAGGGGGCTACCAGAGCGACGCGGCGTCGATGGTGATCGCGACATCGCGGTCGACGCGTCCGCGGGTGGATTCGTCGGCCACGTCCCAGACGTCCCGCACGAAAGCCCCGAGGGCGCGGCGATAGGCATCGTCCGGGTGCTCTCGCGCGATCGACGCGAGACGGGGCACGTCCATCGCGAGGATCAGCGCCGCACGAGCTTGCACTGCTCGGGTCGCGGATGCCTCGCGCAACACCCCCAGGCCCGCGCTCATCGCGTCCAGCGCGTCGCGCAGCACGGGCAGTTCGGCTTCGCGCTGCGTGATGGATGAACCATCCGGTCGCACCCGCCAGTGCACCACCACGTCGGGGATCACGTCGAACGCACGCGCGCGGGCGTACATCGCCTGGGCCAAGACCTGGTCTTCGTAGAGGCGCCCCTCCGGAAAGCGGAGTCCCGACCGCACCCAGAAGTCGGTGCGGCTGACCTTCGACCAGGCGACGATGTTGCCGGATGCTTCGGGGTGCTCCTCGATCGTCGTCGCCGTGCGTTCGGGATCTGTTGCGGCCGCGACCCATGGTTGCACCGTACCGACCTCGTAGGCGGTGCGGGAGATGGCCGCCGTGCTCATGTCGGCGTCGTGTTCGACACCCGATCGGGGGCGTAGGCGCGCGTACGCACCCACCACGAAGTCGCTCCCGGTGCGTTCGAGGGTGCCGACGAGGCGTTCCAGCGCCCCCGGAACGAGCACGTCGTCCGCATCCAAGAATCCGACGAACGGGGTGCGCACGCGATCAAGGGCTGCGTTGCGTGCCGCGCCGAGGCCCCGACGCTCGGGCTGCGCAACGAAGGCGAACCGGTCGTCGGATGCGGCCGCGTCCGCGAAGATCTCGCGCGTGCCGTCGGTTGAGTGGTCGTCGATCAGGATGGCGTGCCAACCGGGGAACGTTTGCCCCCGGACGGACTCGAGTGCTTCGCGGGCGTAGGGAGCGACGTCGAATCCCGCGATGACGAGAGTGACCACCGCGTCGTCGGGGCGACCCGCGGAATCGTTCGTCGTGCTCACGCGGCTGATTGTCACGCGGCTGATTGTCACGCGGCTGATTGTACGGCCGCGACCGATGCCGCGACGGCGTCACCCAGAGTCCGAGCGTCGGCAACGCCATCCATCGTCCCGATCCGGGCGGAGAAGGTGAAGCGGACGGATGTCTGGGCTACCTCGCCCGGTATCCCGATCGCGAGCAGCACATGCGAGGGCTCGTCGCTGCCGGCGGCGCACGCCGACCCGCTCGAGGACACGATGCCGCGCCGTTCGAGTTCGAGCAGAACGGCCTCCCCGCTCGTTCCGGCAAAGGTGAAGCTGGCCGTGCCGGGCAGGCGGTGCACGGGGTGGCCGGTCAGACGTGCCGTCGGGACGGCGTCGAGAACCTTCGCGATGAACGCGTCGCGGAACCCGGCGACTCGGGTGGATGCCTCGACACGCTCGGCGTCGGCGAGGGTGAGCGCGGTTGCGAGCGCCACCGCGCCGGCGACACTCTCGGTGCCGCTTCGACGACCGCGCTCCTGACCTCCGCCGTGGAGCAGGGGCTCGATCGGAACGCGTCCGCGGACGGCCAGCGCCCCGGTGCCGGGGGGAGCGCCGACCTTGTGCCCGGCGATCGAGATCGCGTCGACGCCGAGTGTCGCGGCCGACAGGTCGAGCCATCCGGCGGCCTGCACCGCGTCGACGTGGATCGGAACACGCCGGGCGCGCGCGATGGCGGCCAGGGCCGGGACATCCTGAATCGTGCCGATCTCGTTGTTGGCATACCCGAGGGTCACGAGTGCGGTCTCGTCGCGGAGCGCCTTTTCGAGATCGCCCGGATCGACGCGGCCGACCGCGTCAACCGGCAGCTGCGTCACCGCGAAGGAGTGCACCCTGCGGAGGTAGTCGACGGACTCGAGGATCGACTCGTGCTCGATCGGCGTCGTGATGATGTGGCGGCGACCACGCACGTCAGCTGCACTGTCGGCGGGTCGGGCGAGATGCGCGGCGATGGAGATGCCCTTGACCGCGAGGTTGTTCGCCTCGGTGCCGCCGGATGTGAAGACGACGTCGCTCGGCCGCATCCCGAGCACGCGAGCGACGGTGCCGCGCGCGTCGGCGAGCGCGGCGGCCGCCCGTTCGCCGAACGTGTGGTGGCTCGAGGGGTTGCCGAACTCGGTCGTGAGGTACGGAATCATCGCCTCGAGGGCTTCGCGCCGCACCGGGGTCGTCGCCGCGTTGTCGAGGTAGAGCATCCGGTCTCAGTCCTCGGATCGGTGCGGATCGTCCACGAGGATGTCGAGCCCGAGATCCAAAGCCGGTGCGGAATGGGTCAGAGCGCCGACCGAGATGATGTCCACGCCCGTCTCGGCGATCGCCCGCACGGTGTCCAGCCGCACGCCGCCGCTCGCGTCCACGAGCGCGCGACCCGCGACCTGCTGAACACCGCGACGCAGGTCCCCGAGCGAGAAATTGTCGAGCAGGATCGTGCCGATGCCGGCGGCGAGCACGGGCTCGATCTGATCGAGGCGATCGACCTCGACCTCGACATGCGTCGTGTGCGGCAGTCGTGCGATCGCGCCCTGCAGCGCGGCCGTGACCGAGAGGCCACTGCGTTGCAGCACAGCCAGGTGGTTGTCTTTCGCCATCACGGCGTCCGAGAGCGAGTGCCGGTGGTTGTGGCCGCCGCCGCTCATGACGGCGTGCCGCTCGAACGCGCGCAGCCCCGGCGTTGTCTTGCGCGTGTCGACGATCCGGGCCCCTGTGTGTGCGACTTCGGCGACGAATCGCGCCGTGAGCGTTGCGATCGCCGACATCCGCTGCACGAAGTTGAGGGCGACACGTTCGGCGGTCAGCACGCCTCGCGCGGGGCCTTCCGCGACCGCGAGGACGGTGCCCGGGGCGAATTCAGTGCCGTCGGCCACCGTGAGCTCGACGCGGATCGCGGGATCGGTCAGCCGGAACGCTGCCGCGAAGACCTCACCGCCGCTGAAGACGCCGTGGTCCCGCGCGACCAACTCGGCGCGCGCGACCGCGGTCGGCGGGATGAGGAACTGGCTCGTGACATCGCCCCAGGGTGCGTCTTCTTCGAGCGCCGCCGAGACGGCGCGATCGATCGCGGCGCGGGTCAGCATCCTGCGCCTGCGACGAGAGCGGGGAATGCGATGTCGACGGGGGAAGAGAGGCTCGGGTCATCGCTGCGGTAATGCGCGCCGACAGATTCCCGTCGCGCGATCGCGGCACGGATGGTCGCGGCCGCGAGTTGCAACAGGTTCTCGTCCTCGAACTCGGCCTGCGAGCGCGGAGTCCGCGGCTGCGCGAGCCATCCGTCGACGACGTCCTGCGCTCGCCGCAGGCCGCGCTCATCGCGCACCACCCCCACGTTCTCCCACATCACGCGCTGCAGCGCCCTCCGCGTGAAGGTCGCGGGCTGCTCGCCTGGCAGTAGTTGGGGTGTTCCGGGCTTTCGAGCCACATCTACTGCCAGGGGAGCGGAACGGGGGGCGGTGGGAGTGGGACCGGAGGTCGCGAGGGCGGCGGCGGCCCGCGCGCCGAACACCGCGCCCTCGAGCAACGAGTTCGACGCCAGACGATTGGCGCCGTGCACGCCCGTGCGCGCCGCCTCGCCGACCGCATACAGGCCGGGCAGGCTCGTCCGCCCGGAGAGATCCGTGACGATCCCGCCCATCAGGTAGTGCGCCGCGGGTGTCACCGGGATGGGTTCGCGTGCCCAGTCGAGGCCCCGCTCGCGGACGGCTCCGTCGATCGTCGGGAAGCGACGTGTCAGGAAGGATGCCGTCGCGCCCTGTCCTGTCGAGCCCTGTCCTGTCGAGCCCAGTCCTGTCGAGCCCTGTCCTGTCGAGCCCTGTCCTGTCGAACTCTGTCCCGTCGAGCCCAGCCGTGTTGCGTCGAGGTGGACGGGCCGCCCATCCTGTTCGAGCATGCGCAGGGCGATGGCGCGGGCGACGACGTCGCGCGGCGCGAGTTCGCCGTCGGGGTGCGTGTCGAACACGAAGCGGCGGCCGTCGTCGTCGATCAGGGTTGCGCCCTCACCGCGAACGGCCTCCGAGATGAGGAACGGCTCGCCCTCTGCCAGCACCGTCGGGTGGAACTGGACGAACTCGAGATCCGCAACCTCGGCTCCGGCCCGGAGCGCCGCGGCGATGCCGTCGCCCGTTGCCACGGAGGGGTTGGTGGTGTGGGCGAAAAGCTGACCCGCACCTCCGGTGGCGAGAACGACGGCGTCGGCCCGGAGCATCCGCCGGCCCTCCCTCGTGAGCAGGTCGACACCGCTCACGCGTCCGTCGTCGAGCGTCACATCGACGAGGAATGCGTGCTCGATGATCTCCACGACCGAGGCGCGGACGGCCGCGACGAGCGCGGTCTCGATCGCCGTGCCCGTGGCGTCTCCACCCGCGTGCAGTACGCGCGGGTACGAGTGCGCGGCCTCGAGGCCCTTGACGAAGGCGCCCGAGGCGTCACGGTCGAAGGCGACGCCGAGCGCGATCAGCTCGCGGATGCGTTCCGGCCCCTCGGTGACGAGTACGTCGACCGCGGCGGGGTCGCCGAGACCCGCGGCCGCGGACAGCGTGTCGCGTGCGTGATCCGCTGCCCGATCGTCGGCGAACATGACGCCCGCGATGCCGCCCTGCGCGTACCGTGTGTTGGCGTGCTCGAGCACGTCCTTCGTGACGAGCGTGACCTCGACGCCCGCGCGTGCGGCGTGCAGCGCGACGGTCAGTCCGGCGATGCCGCTGCCGACGACGATGGCGCTCGTCATGCCGTCACCTGGGGCGCGGGCTTGGCCGCCAGCATCCGTTCGAGCGCGATGCGTGCGGGCTCAGCGACGTCGGCGGCGACCGTGATGCGGTTGACGACCGTGCCCGAGCCAGCGACAGAGCCGCCGACGAGTTCCTCGAGCACCCACGCGAGGTAACCGGGGTGAATGCGATACATCGTCGAGCACGGGCAGACGACCGGGTCGAGGCAGAAGATGGTGTGCTGCGGATGCTCCGCCGCGAGCCGCTGCACGAGGTTGACCTCGGTACCGATGGCGAAGGTCATCGGCTCGGTAGCGGTCTCGATCGCCTTGCGGATGTAATCGGTCGACCCGGCCTCGTCCGCCGCGTCGACGACGGGCATCGGGCACTCGGGGTGCACGATCACGCGGACGCCCGGATGCTCGGCCCGCGCCTTCTCGATCTGATCGACCGTGAAGCGGCGGTGCACCGAGCAGAACCCGTGCCACAGGATCACGCGGGCGTCGTCGAGCGCGGCCTCGTCGTTGCCGCCGAGCGGGCGGTTCGGGTTCCACATCGGCATCTGCTCGAGGGGAACGCCCATGGCCTTGGCGGTGTTGCGGCCGAGGTGCTGGTCGGGGAAGAAAAGCACCCGACGGCCTCGCGCGAAAGCCCATTCGAGCACCGTCCGCGCGTTCGACGAGGTGCAGACGATCCCGCCGTGCCGCCCGACGAACCCCTTGATGGCTGCCGACGAGTTCATGTACGTCACCGGAATGACCGGCACCAGGCCGTCCGCATCCACGGCATCCATCGGGCCATAGACATCCTCGAGCTGTTCCCAGCATTCCTCGACCTGATCGATGTTCGCCATATCGGCCATGGAGCAGCCAGCGGCGAGGTTGGGCAGGATGACCGCCTGCTCGGGGCGCGAGAGAAGGTCCGCGGTCTCGGCCATGAAGTGCACCCCGCAGAAGACGATCGCCTCGGCTTCGGGGTGTGCCTGGGCGGCGTTGGCGAGCTGGAACGAGTCGCCCACATAGTCCGCGTGGACCACCACCTCTTCGCGCTGATAGAAGTGGCCGAGAATCACGACGCGGTCGCCGAGTGTGCGTTTGGCGGCCAGGATGCGTTCGTGTAGGTCGGCTTCGGATGCCTCGCGGTACGCGACCGGTAGCTCACCCTGTCGCGGCGAACCGGCGGGAATCACATCGCCCATCGATGACCCCGGACCGTATCCGGGGCGCCCGTCGAAGTTCCACGGTCCCGCGGCGAGGTCGGTGTTGCACGTTTCGGCATCCGAGAGTCCCGCGGTGATCCGCTGGATCTCATGATCGACCGACGAGTCGAGCGTGACCGAGGGGCTGAGGGTGAGGGGTGTGGCGTTCATGTCGTCCTCGAATCGAAGGATGCGCGGCTCGGTGCCGGCGACGGCGCAGGTGCGGGTGCGGGTGCGGCGAGCGGGCCGCGCTCGGCCAACTCGACATCCTGGTTGTAGCGGTATAGGCGGGCGGGACGGTGGCTGCCGGTGCGGAAGCCGTCGGTGGGAATCAGGGTTCCGGAGTTCTCGACCTGACGCCGGAAGTTCGCGGGATCGAGCTTGCGGCCGAGGATCGACTCGTATGCCTCGCGCAACTCCGCGAGCGTGAACTCGTCGGCAAGCAGACCGTGCGCAATGCGCGAGTAGCCGGCCTTGTTGCGCAGTCGCCAGAGCGCGTAGTCGACGATCTGGTTGTGATCGAAGGCGAGCTTCGGTAGATCAGCCGCGTCGAACCAGGCCACGTTCTCGGGTGCGTCCTTGCCCGCGGCGTGGGCCGCCACCTGTGCGTCCACCTCTGCGGAACGCAGCAGGGCCCAGTACACGATCGACACGACGCGGCTGGGGGAGCGGTCGACGTCGCCGAAAGCGTAGAGCTGCTCAAGGTAGCTCGGTGCGAGACCCGTGGTTTCGCCGAGGGTTCGGGATGCCGCGGCATCCAGTCCTTCGGTCGCGTCGAGCCATCCGCCCGGCAACGCCCAGAGCCGGTCGTAGGGATCGCGTGTGCGGCGCACCAGGGGAAGGACGAGTGCTGCCGAGTCATCCTGGGCACGACGCCGCAGGGTGAAGATCACGGTCGAGACCGCGACACGCGTGGCTTCGGTGGCGGCGGCGGCGGCGGTGGCAGGAGCGGCGGCGGCGGTGCCGGTGCCGGCGCCGGCGGTGGCAGGAGCGGTGGCGACGGCTGGACCTGCGGGCGTTCGCGACTCAGCGACCGTGGCTGCGGGTGCTGTGTTCATGGTGTGCTGACTCGTAATCTCGAGGGCGAGGCTTGTTCGAGTCAGTGTGACTCTAACCTTCGACGATCTTAGTGTCATGTCGACTCGAAGGCAAACCTCGTGCGACGCCGCCCGCCGCCCGGTGTCCGCTCCCGGCTTGAGCCCCGCTCGTGCCGAAAGCGCCGGTTGATCTCGAGAGCGCCGGTGTTGCCCGCACACAAGGGGCTGGCTCGGCAACATGCGGCGACTTCGACGATCGAGTGGCGAGCAGGCGCGCGGCGACACCTGCCGGGACTTCTCAGCGACGCGATTTATCCTGAGTCCGGCGCCCGGCCGCTCGATGTGCGAGACCGGAGGCGGAGAGGGGCAGGCGCATGCAGGTTGTGGACGTCGTCGTGCTCGTTCTGCTCCTCGTCGCGCTGATCATCGGGTTCCAGCGGGGTCTGCTCGCAAGTCTCGGGACTCTCGTCGGGCTCGGTATCGGAGCCGTCGCGGCGTACTGGCTGATGCCCTTTGTGACGGCCGCTCTGCCCTGGCCCATGTGGCGCGCGCTCGCCGTGATCGTGGCCACGCTGCTGCTGTTGGCCGGATGCGCGGCGCTCGGGTCTGCGGCGGGCAACGCCCTGCGGCGCGGCGTCGACCGCACCCCACTGCGCGGCGTCGATCGCTTGCTGGGCGGGGGGCTGACGCTCGTGGCCGCGGCGCTCGCCGTGTCGCTCGTCGGCTCCGGACTCGCGGCGACCGGAACGCCCGTCGTCTCGACCGCGATCGCCTCGTCGCGCGTACTCACCGTCATCGAGAGCATCGTGCCGCGTCCCCTCCAAGCGGGACTCGCAGAGCTGCGCGGCGCCGTGCTCGGCGACGCAATCCCCACGCTCGGGGGTCTGCTGCTGCCGGGCACCGCGGCGGTCCAGCCCCCCGTGCAGCTCGACGATCCGGAACTCGCGGAGGCCGCGGCATCCGTCGCTCGTATTACCGGAGTGGCATACGCCTGCGGCCTGAGCTCGAGTGGCTCGGGTTTTGTCATCTCCGAGGACCGTGTCGTGACGAACGCTCACGTCGTCGCGGGCGTCGATCGGCCGGTTGTCGAGCTGCCCGGACGCGGGGCGCGCGACGGACGGGTCGTCTACTTCGACCCGGTCGGTGACATTGCGGTGGTGGCCGTCGACGATCTTGACGCGGAACCCCTGGATGTCGCCCCCGTGCTGTCCGCGGGCTCGTCGGCGGCCGTGCAGGGGTATCCGCACGGCGGACCCTTCGAGTCCATGTCGGCCGCGGTCCTCGCGGTGGGGACGGTGCCGGTGCCGGACATCTACGACGAATCCTCGAACCTTCGCGAGATCTACACGCTCGATGCGAATGTGCGGCCCGGCAACTCGGGAGGGCCGCTGCTGACCGCGGATGGCGATGTTGCCGGCCTCGTTTTCGCGCGCGGCGGAGAGCGGGAAAGCCGCGGCTACGCGTCCACGTCCACCGAACTCGCCCCGATCGTCGCGGGCGCCGCGGGATGGCAGAGCCCGGTGTCGTCCGGCACCTGCACCCGCTGACGGGCCCGGCGTCACGCTCCCTGAGCTTGTCGAAGGGAGCAGCGGATCCTCAGTATCGTGCGTAGCTTCGACAGGCTCAGCGACCGATTGCCCGCGCCGCGCCGCTCCACGTGCGTCGCGAGGCCCCGCGGTGGGTATGCTGGCCGCGTCAGACCATCCATGGTCGGCAATAACTGCACGGCGATAACTGAACATCGGCCCTATGACCCCTTGCGGGAGAGCCCCGGCACCGCTTCGCGCCGGGCACCGAAGGAGCAAGCCTCCCCGCCAATCTCTCAGGTATTGCGTACCGCGGGGGTCGGGCCACTCTGGAAAGAGATCCGTTTCGAGCGGATCCGCCGACGGTGAAAACCGAGTCATCCTGATCGATGTCTCGGCGAAACTCTCAGGCACATGACAGAGGGGGAGTTCACCGGGCGTCGATCGGCGCCCGCCCGCACCACCACGGGAGAACTCATGCCAGACCCCACCCCGCCGACAACGGCCCCACCGGGCGATGCCCTGCGCTCGCCGTCCGAGCCTCGGCGCACCGTCCTCGCCGCCGCGCATGAGCGACTCGGCGCATCGTTCACCGACTTCGGCGGATGGTGGATGCCCGTGCGCTATACCTCCGAACTCGCCGAGCACCACGCCGTGCGCACGGCCGCCGGGTTGTTCGACATCTCGCACATGGCCGAGTTCATCGTGAGCGGGGCCCGTGCGGGCGAGTTCCTCGACTATGCCCTGTCGGGTCGTCCGTCGGCTATGCGCGTCGGCAAGGCCTCGTACGGTCTCGTGCTGACCGAGGGCGGTGGAATCGTCGACGACGTCATCGTCTACCGCCTGGCGGAGGGCCACTATGTGGTCATCGTGAACGCCGGGAATCGGGATGCCGTGGCCACCGCACTCGCTGAGCGCGCGGCATCCGTCCCGCCTCCCGCCTCACCGACGCCATCCGAGCCCGACGCCGACTCGTACTTCGGCTTCGTGGCGGGCGCCGCGGGCTTTCGCGTGGAGGATGTGTCCGATGACCTCGCGCTCATCGCGGTGCAGGGCCCGGCTTCGCCCGCGATCCTCGCCGCGACCGAGGGCCTCGGCGAGTTCGCGCCGAGCCTTGACGACCTCGGCTACTACGCCGCCGCGGCCGCACGGTTCGACGGAGCCCCGGTGCTCGTCGCACGGACGGGCTACACCGGCGAGGACGGATTCGAGCTCGCAGTGCCTGTCGCGCGCGCCGAGGAACTGTGGAACGCACTCCTCGCGGCCGGCGAACCGCTCGGACTCGTGCCGGCCGGGCTCGCCGCGCGGGACACCCTCCGGCTCGAGGCCGGAATGCCGCTCTATGGTCACGAGCTGTCGGCGAGCATCCGTCCCGCTCAGGCCGGACTCGCTCGCGCGGTTGCGAGCGACGGAGACTTCGTCGGTCGAGAGGGCGCCAGCGCGCCTTCGGCTCCGGATGCTCGTGTGCTCGTCGGCCTCGCTTCCGAAGGCCGCCGAGCCGGGCGCGCGGGTTATGCCGTGTTCTATGGCGGCGATGCCGTCGCGACCGAGGTGGGCGAGGTCACGAGCGGTGCGCTCAGCCCCACGCTCGGGCATCCCATCGCTCTCGCCTACGTCGACCCGGCCGTTTCGGCGCCGGGGACCGTGCTCCACATAGATGTCCGCGGTACGCGCATCCGCGCGACCGTCACAGCCACCCCGTTCTATCGGAGGAAAAAATGACCGATCTCACCGCCCTGTCCTACACCGCCGAACACGAGTGGATTTCGATCGACGGCGATATCGCGACGGTCGGCATCACCGACTATGCCGCCGAGAAGCTGGGCGACGTCGTGTTCGTCGAGCTCCCGACCGTCGACTCGGGCGTGAGCGCCGGGCAGGTGTGCGGTGAGATCGAATCGACGAAGTCGGTCGGCGAGCTCTACGCGCCGTTGACGGGCGATGTCGTCGCGGTCAACGACGCGGTCGCGGATGACCCGAGCCTGATCAACTCGTCGCCCTTCGAGGACGGGTGGCTGCTGAAGATCCGCATCGACGCGTCCGCGCCGGCCGAGCTGCTCGACCGCGCCGCCTACATCGGCCTGACGGGCCAGGCTTCATGACCGTGTCGCACGGAGAGCCCGCCGGGCGCACGGTGCCGGGCGCTTTCGCCGCGCGCCATATCGGGACGGATGCGGCGGCCCAGGCTGCGATGTTGGATGTCCTCGGGTATCCGAGCGTCGACGCGTTGCTCGATGCCGCCGTGCCGGGCGCGATCCGCGTCCGCGAGCGCACGACGAGCGATATCCCGCCCGCATCGACGGAGGCCGAAGCGCTCGCCGAACTGCGCGAACTGGCCTCGACGAACCGCGCGGCGCGCCCGATGATCGGGCTCGGCTACTACGACACCTTCACGCCGTCGGTCATCCAGAGGAACGTGCTCGAGAATCCGTCCTGGTATACGGCCTACACGCCGTATCAGCCCGAGATCTCGCAGGGTCGGCTCGAGGCCCTCATCACGTTCCAGACGATGGTGACCGACCTGACGGGCCTCGACATCGCCGGCGCGTCCATGCTCGACGAGTCCACCGCCGTGGTCGAGGGGATGCTCGTCGCCCGGCGCGGATCGAAATCGACGTCGAAGGTGTTCTTGGTCGATGCCGACGCGTTGCCGCAGACGCGGGCTCTGCTGGCGTCGCGGGCCACCGCCCTCGGGATCGAGGTGCGGACGATCGACTTCGCTTCAGAGACGGAAGCATCCGTCCTTCCCGAGACCTTCGGCGCGCTCATCCAGTACCCGGGGGCGTCCGGCCGAGTCTGGGACCCGTCTGGCATCATCGCCGCCGTGCAGGCGCAGGGCGGGCTCACGGTCGTCGCGGCAGATCTGCTCGCGCTGACGCTCATCGCCTCGCCCGGCTCGCTCGGCGCGGACATCGCGGCGGGCACGACGCAGCGCTTCGGCGTTCCGCTCGGCTACGGCGGACCGCACGCGGGTTACCTCGCCGTGCGCCAAGGCCTGGCACGCCAGCTGCCGGGTCGCCTGGTTGGTGTCTCTCGCGATGCCGCCGGAAACCCCGCCTACCGTCTCGCGTTGCAGACGCGTGAGCAGCACATCCGTCGCGAAAAGGCGACGTCGAACATCTGCACCGCTCAGGTGCTGCTGGCCGTCATGGCGGCGATGTACACGGTCTATCACGGTCCCGAAGGGCTTCGCGCGATCGCAACGGATGTCGCGGGCAAGGCGGATGCACTCGCCACCGTGCTGCGGGGGTACGGTCTCACGCTCGCGTCGAATTCGTTCTTCGACACACTCCGCGTCTTCGTTCCGGGGGAAGCCGCTCGCGTGATCGAGCGCGCCCGCTCGCGCGGCTACCAACTGCTGTGGGTCGACGACGCGACAGTCGGGGTCTCGGTGGACGAGACCACCACCCCGGCCGATCTGGCCGCGGTCGCCTGGGCATTCGGTCTGCCCGACGGAGCCGTCTCCACCACACCCGAGGGTGCCCGTTCTACGCGCGAGGGTGCCCGTTCCGGCGCCGAAGGTGCCTGTATCGGCGCACTCCCAACCGATCTGCTCCGCGAGGACGAGTACCTGACGCATCCGGTATTCCATGCGCACCGCAGCGAGACCGCGATGATGCGCTATCTGAAGACGCTCGCCGACCGCGACTACGGGCTCGATCGGGGCATGATCCCGCTCGGCTCGTGCACGATGAAGCTCAACGCGGCGACCGAAATGGCGGCCGTGTCGTGGCCCGAGTTCGCGCGGGTGCATCCGTTCGCCCCCGAAGCGGACGTGCGCGGATACCTGGGTCTCATCGAGCAGCTCGAGACCTGGCTCGCCGAGGTCACGGGATACGACGCTGTGTCGCTGCAGCCGAACGCGGGCTCGCAGGGCGAGCTGGCGGGACTTCTCGCGATCCGCGGGTACCACCGTTCGCGCGGCGACCTCGGGCGTGATGTCTGCCTGATCCCGTCCTCGGCGCACGGCACCAATGCGGCATCGGCGGTGCTTGCCGGCATGCGGGTCGTCGTGGTGGCGTGCGACGCGGCGGGCAACGTGGACCTCGGCGACCTGCGCGCCAAGATCGCCGAGCACGCCGCGACCCTCGCGGCGCTGATGATCACGTACCCGTCGACGCACGGCGTGTACGAGCACGATGTGCTCGACATCACGCAGGCCGTGCACGACGCGGGCGGCCAGGTCTACGTCGACGGCGCGAACCTCAACGCCCTGCTCGGGTACGCGCGGTTCGGCGACCTCGGCGGCGATGTGTCGCACCTCAACCTGCACAAGACGTTCGCGATCCCGCACGGCGGCGGCGGGCCGGGCGTCGGGCCGGTCGCGGCGAAAGCGCACCTTGCACCGTTCTTGCCAGGGCATCCGTTCTCGCCGCGTCCCGACCACGCGGGCGGCTTCGTCTTCGACGGTGCGCCGGTTTCGGGCGCGCCGCACGGGTCGGCGGGGATCCTCCCGGTGTCGTGGGCCTACGTGCGGATGATGGGGGCCGAGGGGTTGCGGGATGCCACGGCCGCCGCGGTGCTCGCCGCCAACTACGTCGCGGCGCGGCTGCGTGCCCACTTCCCCGTGCTGTACACGGGCGAGAACGGGCTGGTCGCGCACGAGTGCATCCTCGACCTGCGGCCTCTTCGCGAAGCGACGGGGATCACGGTAGACGATGTGGCGAAGCGTCTGATCGACTACGGGTTCCATGCGCCGACGATGTCGTTCCCCGTAGCGGGGACGCTCATGGTCGAGCCGACCGAGAGCGAGGATCTCGCCGAACTCGAGCGTTTCGTCGAGGCGATGATCGCGATCCACGCCGAAGCGCATTCCGTCGCGGCGGGGGGGTGGCCGGCGGATGACAACCCGCTGGTGAACGCCCCGCATACCGGCCGAGTCGGCGATTGCGGGTGAGTGGGAGCATCCGTATTCCCGCGAGCGCGCGGTGTACCCGACGCACGCGCTGGTGCGGAACAAGTACTGGCCGCCGGTGCGCCGAGTGGACAACGCGTGGGGTGACCGCAACCTCGCGTGCGCCTGCCCGCCGGTCGAGGCCTTCGCCTAGCCCCGCGCCCACCCCGCCCCGCCCTCGAACCGGCAGATCCGTCGCGAACCTTGACGGAATCCGCACCGGTTCGCGACAAATCTGCCGGTTCGGTGAGAGATGGGCGGGGTGGAGGTCAGGGGGTGCGGCCGCGGAGCGTCGCGAGCATCGCGGTGTTCGGCGGACCGATGACCGGCAGCCCCGCGGCGAGCAGCTTCGCTCGCACGGGCCTCACGCGGTGGGCATCGCTCCAGTCCCATCGGGCGAATCCCCGGCTTTGACGACGCAATCGATCTTCGCGGAGCTTCTCCGCGACGATGGTTCGTACTGCCTCGGTCGCCGTGTGGGCCGCATACTTCCCGTACCCGTCCGATTCGCCGATGATTCGATGATCCGGCCACCAGAAGTCGGTTCGATCCTCGCGGCCCTCCGACCAGAACCTCTGCTGCAGCGTCGGTACGGGAAATCCGAGCCAATGGATCACGGCGCGACTCACGGATTCGCCGACCGACTCCGAGCGCGCATCGGCGAACTCGAACGCCCACGCCAGCTTCCGCGTGCCCCGTCGGTTGCTGTCGGAGGCAACAATCGCGCTCAGGGCGTCGAGGGACACCCCCATATGCAGCGCGGCATCCACAAGAGCCAGCCCGTACGCCGGCGGTAACGCTCGTGCCGTGTCAACGATCGTCTCGAGTAGTCCCGTTGCGAGTGCATCCTCGCCCTCCATGCGAACCGCTGCGCGAGGGGTCTTCGAGGCGTGCACGACGACATCGCCGAACGTCGTTGTCGCTCTCGCTTGCCCGTCGAAGAGATGAATGTGGGATGCCTCGCCGAAAAGTGGCAGACCGTGTAGAGCGGCTGCCGACTCGCGGAAGAACAACGCATCCGGGAAAGCCAAGACGGCGGCATGAACGCGCTCTCGATAGCGCTCGTATGGCTTGAGGTCTGCCCACCAGTCCGCCGGAGCGTAGACGCCGGGTCGCACCGCGACGAGCTCTCCGCGATGGGCTCGCGCGTAGAGCCGATCGCCAAGTTGCCGTTGATCGCGGGAGAGCAGCAGCGGGGATGCTGTGCGTTGCGGCGCTCGAGGTGGTGTTCGCATCCGCCCACCTTGGTGAGCTGGCGACCGTCCGCCGGTCCCTCGGTCGCGATCGGCGGAAACACCGGACGATCCCCGTCCGGTGGAGGACCCGTGTGCTGCGTCCGCCCTCCCGCCCCGTCTCCGTGCGCGAACCGGCAATTGCGTCGCGAACCGGAACGGAATCCGGCCCGGCTCGCGACGAATGTGCCGGTTCGGGGAAAGTGGCGCGGGGCGCGGGGGCCGGCGGGTTAGGGGGTCGGGGTCGGCGACAGGGATCCGGTCGGCGCGGGCGACGGGCCGGCGGGAACCCCGAAAACCCCGGGCCACAGGGCTGCGGCCAGCGGGTACCCCACGAACGCGATCACGTTGATCAGCGTGTGGGCGATAACGAGCGGCATGACGCGCCCCCAGCGCCGGTAACACCAGCCGAACACGACGCCCATCACGAAGTTGCCGATCATCGGACCGAACCCCTGGTACGCGTGGTACGCCGCACGCAGCGCAGCGGTCGACAGGATGATCGTCCACCACCCCCACCCGAGCCGACGCAGCCGGTCGAACAGGTACCCGATGAAGATGACCTCTTCGGTCAGGCCGGCGCGCACGGCCGCGAGCAGCAGCAGGGGAATCGTCCACCACGAAGCATCCAATGGCGAAGCATCCACCTGCACGGTGATCCCGAGCGCCCGCCCGAGCGCATAGAGCCCCAGACCCGGCACGCCGATCACGACGATGAGCAGAACACCGCGCCCGAAGTCTCCACCGAAGCGACGGAAGTCGAGCCCGATGCGCGTGAATGCCGATTTCCCCGGCTCCCACAGCAGCCAGATCGCGAGCGCCACCGGCACCAGCGCGAAGAACTGCGACAGGAACTGGTAGAGCACGGGCCAGAATTCGGATACGGAAGCCCCCGGGTTGACCGAGGTCGACTGCTGACCGAGCGACTCCTCGCGCTCCAACGACTGCACGAGTTGCAGCACCGAATAGAGAGCCGAGCGTCCGACCGATAGGGCCAGTACGATGCCGATCTCCCACCACAGTCGAACCCGTGCGCTGCGGTCGAGTGATGTAGGGCTGGCGGGATCCACTTCCACAGATTGCCATATAGATGGCAGCTTGAGTTAAGGCTATGTAACGGTTTTGCTCATGATTTGGAGCAATCGGACCAGGATGCCTAGGGTTTCCCTATCCCGCGCAGAATCACAACTATGACCCTGCGCGTAACAGCACTCTTAACAGGAGGACAAGTGAAGCGCAACAAGATTGCCCTGTCGGGGATCGCGCTCCTCGCCGTCGGAGGGCTCACGCTCGCCGGCTGCGCGAGCAGCGATGACTCGGGCGACACCGACGGTGGCGGCGCAAGCGACGCGATCATCACCACGAACGGTTCTGAGCCGGAGAACCCGCTCATCCCCACGACGACCAACGAGGTCGGCGGCGGCAAGATCCTCGACGCGATCTTCGCGGGCCTGGTCTCGTACGAGGCGGATGGTTCGCCCGTCAACGACATGGCGGAAGAGATCACGGTCGATGACCCGCAGAACCTCACGGTGAAGATCAAGGAAGGTCAGACCTTCACGGACGGCGAGGAAGTCACCGCCGACAACTTCATCAAGGCATGGAACTACGGTGCGCTCGCATCGAACGAGCAGCTGAACAGCTACTTCTTCGAGGACATCGAGGGCTTCAGCTACGACGAGGACTCGGAACTCACGGGCCTCGAACAGGTCGATGACTACACCTTCACGATCGCGCTGAACAAGCCCGCCTCGGACTTCGCGCTGCGCCTGGGCTACTCGGCCTTCTACCCGTTGCCGGATGTCGCGTTCGACGACATGGCCGCATTCGGTGAGAACCCGATCGGCAACGGCCCGTACATGCTCGACGGTGAGGGCGCGTGGCAGCACGACGTGCAGATCGACCTCGTCAAGAACCCCGACTACCAGGGGGTGCGTGAGGTGCAGAACGGTGGCCTGACCATCGTCTTCTACGCGTCGCAGGATGCGTCGTACGCCGACCTGCTTGCGGGCGAGGTCGACGTCGTCGACCAGATCCCGACGGGCGCGCTCGCGACCTTCGAGTCCGACCTCGAGGGCGTCGGCGGCACGGCTGTCAACCAGCCCGCCGCGGTCTTCCAGTCCTTCACGGTGCCGGAGTACCTCCCGCACTTCGAGGGCGAAGAGGGTCAGCTCCGTCGTCAGGCGATCTCGATGGCCATTAACCGTCCCGAGATCACCGACGTGATCTTCGAGGGCAGCCGCACGCCGGCGAGCGACTTCACGTCGCCCGTCATCGACGGATGGTCGGACTCGCTCGAGGGCGCCGAGGTGCTCGAATACAACGAGGAGGAGGCGCAGGCGCTCTGGGCCGAGGCTGACGCCATCTCGCCGTGGGAGGGTACGTTCCAGATCGCGTACAACTCCGACGGTGGCCACCAGGCCTGGGTCGACGCTGTGACCAACTCGATCAAGAACGTGCTCGGCATCGAGGCGTCGGGTGCTCCCTATCCGACCTTCGCCGAACTGCGCGAGCTCGTCAACTCCCGCACGATTACCACCGCGTTCCGCACCGGATGGCAGGCCGACTACCCCGGTCTGTACAACTTCCTCGGACCGCTGTACGCGACCAACGCGGGCTCGAACGACGGCGACTACTCGAACGAAGAGTTCGACGCGCTGCTCACCGAAGGCATCTCGTCCACGGACCCGGATGAGGCCAACGACCTGTTCCAGCAGGCACAGTCGATCCTGCTGCAGGACCTGCCCGCCACGCCGCTCTGGTACTCCAACGTGACCGGTGGCTACACCGAGATGGTCCAGAACGTCGAATTCGGCTGGAACTCGGTTCCGCTGTACCACGAGATCACCAAGGGTTAACTCCCGATCTCACTCGCGAGGCGGTGGCGGCGACGTCACCGCCTCGCGACATGTTCCCCAGGGCTCGCGTTCGCCCACCCGACGCGGCACGATGCTCTTAGCGGGTTAGCGCGCCAACAGGGTAAGCGCTCGCCCCGTATCCGGAGGGAGTGAGGGTGCTCGCGTACATCCTCAGACGACTGCTGCAGGTGATACCCGTGTTCTTCGGGGCGACGCTGCTGATCTATTTCATGGTCTTTGCCATGCCCGGGGATCCGATCCTCGCCCTTTTCGGCGACCGGACCCCGAACCCCACTCTGCTCGCTCAGATTCGAGAGCAATACCACCTCGACGACCCGTTCCTGGTGCAGTACTTCTACTACATCACCGGTGTGCTGCGGGGCGACTTCGGCGTCAGCTTCTCGGGTCAGCCGGTCGGCGACATCCTGTTGCGCACCTTCCCGGTGACGGCGCGACTCGCGATCATGGCGCTTGTCATCGAATTCGCGCTGGCCATCATCATCGGCACCTTCTCGGCTCTGCGGAAGGGCAAGCTGTTCGACAACGCATCGCTCGTCGTCGCGTTGGTCTTCGTCGCAGTGCCGATCTTCGTGCTCGCCTTCCTCGCGCAGTATTTCCTGGCTATCCAGCTCGGCTGGTTCCGACCCACGGTCGGGGCGCGGAACGGATGGCTCGACCTGCTGCTCCCGGCCATCGTGCTGGGGGTGAGCCTGTACGCCACGAGCATGCGATTGATGCGTGCCTCGACCATCGACACACTCAATCAGGACTGGGTACGCACCGCGTATAGCAAGGGCCTGTCGCGGCGACGCGTTGTGCCCGTGCACGTCGTGCGCAATTCGCTGTTGCCCGTCATCACGAACTCGGCCACCAATTTCGGTGTGCTGTTGGTCGGTGCGACCGTTACCGAGGGTATTTTCAACGTCCCCGGTGTCGGAAACACGCTGTATGAGGCCATCACGCGTCAGGAGGGTCCCACCGTGGTCTCGTTCGTGACCGTCTTCGTGGTCGTCTACGTGCTCGTCAATCTCGTTGTCGACCTGCTCTACGGTCTGCTTGACCCGAGGATCCGCTATGCCAAGTGATCTCACTCCTGCCCCGCACTTCGTCGCCCCTGTTCGCGACGCCACGATCAAGGTCGATGAGGTCAAGGTTGCCGCGAAGCGCAGCAACCTGTGGCTCGATGCCTGGCGAGACATGCGTCGCCGGCCGACTTTCTGGGTGTCGAGCGTTGTCGTCGTGATCATCGTGATCATGGCTTTCGCGCCGACCCTGTTCACGCAAGTCCCGCCGAACTCACAGTGCTTCCTCGAGAACAGCAACGGTGGACCGGCCGCAGGCCACCCGCTCGGCTACACGTTCCAGGGTTGTGATGTCTGGTCGCGCATCGTCTGGGGCGCGCGCACCTCGATCTCGGTCGGCCTGATCGCCACCGTCATCGGCACGGTCGTGGGCCTGATCTTCGGCGCACTTGCCGGCTTCTACGGCGGATGGCTCGACTCGCTGCTCTCGCGCATCGGCGACATCTTCTTCGCCATCCCCTACATCCTCGCCGCGATCGTCGTCATGAGCGTCTTTTCGCAGAACCGCACGGTCTTCACGCTCGCTTTCGCGATCGGTGGGTTTGCCTGGGCGTCGACGGCGCGCATCATCCGGGCCGAGATCCTGCGTGTGCGCCAGGCGGACTTCGTGATGGCGTCTCGCGCGCTCGGCCAGTCGCGTTTCCGGACGCTCGTTGCGCACGTCGTCCCGAACGCCCTTCCCCCCGTGCTGGTCGTCGCCACGATCTCGCTCGCGGCTGCCATTGTCGCCGAGGCGACACTCGCGTTCCTTGGTGTGGGCCTCGGGAGCGGGACCATGTCGTGGGGTAACGACATCAGCCAGGCGCAGCAGTCCCTGCGTGTCGCGCCGATGGCACTGATCTATCCGTCGATCGCGCTCACGGTCACCGTGCTCGCCTTCATCGTGCTCGGCGAGCTTCTCCGAGATGCCATCGACCCGAAGGCGAGGGCCCGCCGATGAGCGAGCGAACCGACGTCCCGCTTCTCAGCATCCGCGACCTGACCGTCGCATTCGGTGCGAATGAAGTGCTGCACGGCGTGAGCCTGGACATCTTCCCCGGCGAGACCGTCGCAATCGTGGGGGAGTCCGGCTCGGGCAAGTCCACGACCGCCTCGGCTGTCGTCAACCTCCTCCCGGGCAACGGTCTGGTGACAGGCGGGAGCATCAAGCTCGACGGCCGCGAACTCACCGACCTCAACGCCACGCAGATGGAGCGCATCCGCGGGCGTGAGATCGGCTACGTCCCGCAGGACCCGATGTCGAACCTGAACCCGGTGTGGAGCATCGGCTTCCAGGTGAAGGAAGCGATCCGGGCTAACGGGATCGCGTCCGACCGAAAGGACGTCGAGGCGCGTGCGATCGAGGTTCTGAAGCAGGCGGGACTTCCGGATGCTGCCAAGCGCATGCACCAGTTCCCGCACCAGTTCTCCGGGGGTATGCGCCAGCGTGCCCTGATCGGCATCGGTCTGGCCGCCGACCCGAAGCTTCTGATCGCAGACGAACCGACGTCGGCCCTCGACGTCACCGTGCAGCGGGTGATTCTCGACCACATGGCCACGCTGACGCGAGACAAGGGCACGTCGGTGCTCCTCATCACGCATGACCTGGGCCTCGCCGCCGAGCGGGCCGAGAAGATCGTCGTGATGAATCGGGGTGAGATCGTCGAGATGGGCCCGAGCCGCGAGATTCTCGAGAACCCGCTGCATCCGTACACCCAGCGTCTCGTCGCCGCGGCGCCGAGCCTGGCGTCCAAGCGCATCCAGACGCGCCCGCGCGAACAGGCCAGCGCGAATGCTGCGCCGGCCGCTCCCGCGATCGAGGTCCGCGACCTCGTCAAGGAGTACAAGATCCGCCTCGGTGGCTTCCGCAGCGAAGCCTTCCGTGCCGTCGACGGCGTCTCGTTCCAGATTCCGCGCGGCAAGACGCTCGCCCTGGTGGGGGAGTCCGGCTCGGGCAAGTCCACCGTGGCGAAGATGGTGCTGAAGCTCGAGGATCCGACGTCGGGCGATGTGTTCATCGACGGCCAGGACATCGCGAAGCTCAGTGGCCGCGAGGTTTTCCGTGTGCGTCGGCAGATGCAGCCGGTCTTCCAGGACCCGTACGGATCGCTCGATCCGCTCCGCAACATCGGCAACACCATCTCGGAGCCCCTCAACATCCACAAGGTGGGCGACCGCGCGTCGCGTCGAGCTCGTGTGGCAGAGCTGTTGGACCAGGTCTCTCTTCCGCAGTCGCTGGAGTCGCGCTATCCGAACGAGCTCTCGGGTGGGCAGAGGCAGCGCGTCGCGATCGCGCGCGCTCTCGCGCTCAAGCCGGATGTCGTCGTGCTCGACGAAGCCGTCTCGGCACTCGATGTGCTGGTGCAGGATCAGATCCTGCAGCTGCTCGCCGAGTTGCAGAGCGAACTCGGGCTGACGTACCTGTTCATCACGCACGACCTCGCCGTCGTCCGCGTCGCCGCCGACATGGTGTGCGTCATGGAGCGCGGCAAGGTCGTCGAACAGGGCACGGTGGATGAGATCTTCGCGAATCCCGCCGAGGAGTACACGCGGCGACTGCTCGCGGCGATCCCGGGAGCATCGATTCCGCTGGGCGGCGTGTGACGGGCATGTCCTCTCCGTCTGCGCCGAACGAACCTGTCGGCGGACGCAGGGATGTGCGGGTCTTCCGCGCCCCCTCGGCCACGATCGGGGCGATCGCCGGAGCCGTTGTCGCGCTGGCGCTGCTGGTCGACGCGGCCGTGCGTGCCGGGCTGGGCGAGATGATGTTGCTGGCGCCCTGGGTGCTGCTGGTGCTCTGGTTCGTTTACGTGCTGGTCTACGCCCCGCACATCCGGACGGATTCCGAGGGCGTTCGGGTGCACAACCTGTTGCGGATCGTGGAGTTTCCCTGGAGCGCCGTGCGCGACATCGAGCTGCGCTGGCAGGTGCGCTTCGGCCTGAGTTCGGGCGAGAACATCGCGAGTTTCGGCGGTCCAGTCGCCGGACGGCCCGCCCGGCCGGGACTTCGTCTCGGTGGGGGAGAGCGGCGCGAGCCTCCCGCCCTGCGTGACGTGGAGCTGATACGCGAACAGTGGATCTCGGCGACGGAGGGTGATCCCGTGCCTGAGCTGCCGGCGCCGGGGGCCGCGCGTGCAGCATCCGTCGTCCGTCGCAGCTGGGACGTTCCGGCTCTGATCGCGCTCGTCGCCATCGCCATCTGGGCCGTGAGCGCATTGATAACCGTGAACTCATTCGGATGACCGAAATGGGCAAGGGGTAAGTCGCCCTTCGTGCATTTCTTGCACAGGACGGGATTGTTACGTTCGTGAAAAGACACGCGGATAGGGGGGTGGCCGAATCGAGGCATCGGGTTAGGGTCTATGAACCGCCGGTCCCCACGGTGGGCTGAGAACCAGCATTGCGTGACACCCGAGTTCCAACCCGGAACAGTTTCCGAGAGATCTACGATGACGTACGCACCTTCCCCCGCTGCATACCGCGACACGCCCACCAGGCCCGCGCAGTGACGCTCTATGTGGTCCGCAGGTTCATCCATTACGCGATCCTCAGTCTGATCGCGACATGCCTCGCCTACATCCTGGCCAGCGTCCTGCTGAAGCCGGCCGACCGGTTCTACGGGATGAACCCGCGGCCGCCGCAGTCCTCGATCGAGGCAAGCCTCAACGCCCTCGGCGTCAACCCCGACGTCCCGGTGCTCGTGCGACTCTGGAACTGGCTCGTCAATCTGTTTACGCAGTTCTCGCTCGGTGAGACGGTTGGCGGCGCTCAGGTCACCGCTGAGATCGCGGCCCGCTCGGGAGCGAGCCTGCGCCTCTTGCTGATCGGCTCGATCCTCGGCGCGATCGTGGGCGTGCTGCTGGGTGTCTGGGGCGCCGTGCGCCAGTACCGCGCGAGCGACCAGATCGTCACGTATTCGTCGTACATCGTGTTCGCCACGCCGACCTTCGTGATCGGCGTGCTGTTGATGATCGCGGCCACGTCGTTCAACAACGCGGTGGGCACGCAGGTCATCCGTTTCACCGGCGAATACACGGCTGGGATATCGGGTAGCTGGTGGGATATCGCGCTCGACCGTGCCATCCATCTGCTGCTACCGACGATCGCGCTCGTCCTGATCAGTGCGGCGTCGTACTCGCGATATCAACGCAGCGTCATGCTCGACGTGCTGGGCGCCGATTACATCCGCACGGCGCGGGCGAAGGGCCTGCCGCGTTCGAAGGCGCTCGTCCGCCACGGAGTCCGGATCGCGCTCATCCCGATGTCGACCTTCTTCGCCTATAGCTTCGGCACGCTCATCGCCGGCTCCGCCATGCTCGAGATCGTCTTCTCGTGGCGCGGCATGGGGCAGTTCCAGCTCGAGGCGGTGGTACGCAACGACATCAACGCTGTGGCCGGCTCCACGCTGTTCGTTGCGGTGCTCGTCCTGCTGTCATCGACACTGTCCGAAGTGCTCTACGCGGCGCTCGACCCGAGGGTGAGGGCCTGACAATGACCATGCAGCAAGAGGCGCTCGAAGCGCCGCTCGAACCCCGCGACCCTGTCACCCGGCAGCGCAAGCCGCTCTCGCGCAACCGCCTCGTGTGGGCGCGCCTGCGCGGTATGCCGCGATTCTGGGTCGGCGCATCCGTTTTCGTGCTGATCGTGCTTTGGTCGATCCTCGGCCCACTGGCCTACCCCTGGGGCATCGCCGACCGGGATGCACTCAACATGGGCATGGGGCCGACCCTGCGTCACTGGTTCGGCACTAACGCGATCGGACAAGACATCTACGCGCAGACCCTCTCGGGCCTGCAGAAGTCGCTCATCATCGGCCTGATCGCCGGAATCGGGGCGACGCTGATCGCGGCGATCGTCGGCTCGGTGGCAGGATACCTGGGCGGCCGGGCGGACAGCGTGATCGGATGGTTCATCCACCTGTTGCTCGTGATCCCGTCGTTCTTCATCCTCGTGCTGCTGAGCCCCCTCACCCGCGGACTCTCGTGGCTGGCGCTGACGTTATTCCTCGCCATCTTCAGCTGGATGATCATGGCGCAGGTCGTCCGCAACCAGACCAGGTCCCTCCGCAACAGGGACTTCGTGCGAGCCGCGCGCTACATGGGCATGCCGACGCGCAAGATCCTCGGCCGCCACATCCTGCCGAACATTGCCTCGCTGCTGATCATCGACGCCACCCTCGGCGTCGTCGCCACGATCATGGCCGAGACATCGCTCAGCTACTTCGGGTTCGGCGTCCAGAAGCCGGACGTGTCACTCGGCACACTTCTCGCCGACGGGACCGCCGCGGCGCTGACCCGACCCTGGCTATTCGTCTTCCCTGCGGCGGTGCTCATCATCCTTCTCTTCGCCATCAGCCTGATCGGCGACGCCCTGCGCGACGCCATCGACCCGACCTCGGGGGTGAACCGTGCCTGAGTTCCAGGTCGGTCACCGGGGTGCTTCGCGCGCACCCGTCGTGGGCGCGCCGCTGCTGTCCGTCCGCGACCTGAGCGTGACGTTCCCGCAACGCGGAGCCGAACCGGTGCGTGCCGTCCGCGGCATCTCGTACGACGTGCATCCCGGCGAGTTCCTCGGGATCGTGGGCGAGTCCGGCTCGGGCAAGTCCGTGTCGTCGCTGGCCGTCATGGGCTTGCTGCCGTCGTCGGCACTGATCACCGGCGCGATCGAATTTGAGGGACGCTCGCTCCTCGGAATGAACGACAACGAGCTGTCGCGTATCCGCGGCGCGGAACTCGCGATGGTCTTCCAGGACCCGTTGTCGGCCCTGACGCCCGTCTACTCGGTGGGCGACCAGATCTCGGAGGGGTTGCGCCTGCACGACTCGTCGCTGTCGGTTCAGGCGGCGCGTGCACGCGCGGTCGAGCTGCTGAAGGTCGTCGGCATCCCCGACGCCGAGCGCAGGGCCCGCGCCTTCCCGCATGAGTTCTCGGGGGGCATGCGCCAGCGCGCCATGATCGCGATGGCGATCGCGAACGACCCGAAGGTGATCATCGCCGACGAGCCGACCACTGCCCTCGATGTGACGATCCAGGCGCAGATCCTCGAGGTCCTCGAGACAGCGCGCGAGATCACGGGCTCCGCGGTCGTGCTCATACGCACGACCTCGGCGTCGTCGCCGGTCATGCCGATCGCGTCGGCGTGATGTACGCGGGCAAGCTCGTCGAGCTCGGCACGACCGACGAAGTGTTCCACGAGCCGCACATGCCGTACACGATCGGCCTGTTGCGCTCCGTGCCGAACATGCTCACCGCCGGCACGCAGCGCCTGGTGCCGCTCGAGGGGCTGACCGCCGTCGCTGAACGCCCTGCCCCGCGGTTGCCCCTTCGCGCCGCGCTGCCCCGTATCGATCGCCGCGTGCCACGACATCGAGCCCGAGCTGATCGACCACGACCCGGGTTCGGTTCCGCCGCACGTTTCGGCGTGCATCCGTGCCGGTGAGATCGCGCGCGGTGAGCTGCCGCGGGCCGAGGTGTTTCCGCGGCCCGAGCCGCTGCCTCAGGAGGAGCGCGCCCAGACGGCGGATGCGCCGGTTGTCAGGGTCACCGATCTGGTGCGGCATTTCCCGCTCATGAAGGGATCGATCTTCCCTCGCCGGATCGGGACGGTCCGTGCCGTCGACGGTGTCTCGTTCACCCTCCAGGCGGGTCGCACGCTCGGCCTCGTCGGCGAATCCGGATGCGGCAAGACCACCACGATCCTCGAGATCATGGAGATGGTCGCTCCGCAGGCCGGAAAGATCGAGATCATGGGCACAGACGTGGGCGAGCTCGGCAAGGGAGCGCGCCACTCGTTGCGCGAAGACATCCAGATCGTCTTCCAGGATCCGATGGGTGCGATCGACCCGCGCTTGCCGATCGGCGAGGTCATCACCGAGCCGCTGTGGGTAGCGGGCACACCCAAGGCCGAGCGTGACAAGCGGGTCGTCGAACTGCTCGAACTGGTCGGACTCGACCCCGCGATGGCGGACCGCTATCCGCACGAGTTCTCGGGCGGGCAGCGCCAGCGCATCGGCATCGCCCGCGCGCTGTCGACGAACCCCTCGATCATCGTGCTCGATGAGCCCGTTTCGGCACTGGATGTGTCGATCCAGGCCGGCATCATCAACCTGCTCGAAGACCTCAAAGACCGCTTAGGGCTGTCGTTCCTCTTCGTAGCGCACGACCTCGCCGTCGTCCGGCAGATCGCCGACGACGTCGCCGTGATGTACTTCGGTCGCATCGTCGAGAGGAGATAACAGCCCATGAGAATCGCGAGAGCGCTCGGCCTCAGTGGCGCGGTCGCCACCCTTTCACGTGACGCTGACCGGCTGGATCAGGCGGCGGACCGACCTTCCGAGCGACGGCCCCACGCCTCCTCCTCCTCCGACGGAGCCGCAGAGCTCCCGTCCACGGCCTGGACTCGTGCGGATGCTGCGACGTGTCCGGACGGCGGCGACCTGAACCTCGCCGTGATCGGCTCTTCCCGCGAACGTTCAACACCTATCCGTCTCGGGATCGAGGCCGACACCAACGGACATCGTCGCGCCGACGCACAGGCGGACCCTCATGATCGACGAGTACGGGGTAGCCGAGCTCGACGAGGACTACGCGTCTTCGGTTGAGAGTGACGAGCGAAGACCCACAGGTTGTCGAGATCGAGCTGAATCCGGAGCGCGGTCTGGGAGGACGGCACGCCCATCACGTCGCCGACTACGCGGCGACCTGGCGGGCCTCAACGGGTCCGACGAGGACGTACATCGACCGGCGTCGACGGTGGGCTTGGGATCAGATCGCCTCGGTCGAGCAGGGGGAGCGGACGAGTTTGACGTCCTGGTGACCTTCTCGTCGCTCTTCGCCGACTGGCAGGGTCTGCTAACGGGCGTTCTCAAGGAGAGCATCGCGAGCGACCCCGCCGTCTTCAACGAGGGGTTCGCTGCGTAGGGCATGCCATCGAGTGGCCCGTTCGTCTTCACGAACATCGACGTGACCGCGCGCAGGTCATAACGCTCGAGCGCAACCCGCTCTGGTGGGGCGAGACCCCCAAGCTCGACCGCATCCTGTTCAAGGCTGTGAGCCAGGACCAGCAGGGCTCGTCGTTTGCGAACGGTGAGGTCGACGCTCTCTATATCTCGTCGAACGCCGATCTGTATGAGACGGCACAGACCGTCGACGGCGCTGACATCCAGGCCACGAACGGCCTGACATGGACTCACGTCACGATGAACGCCAAGGAGGGCCCGCTCTCCGACGTCAACGTGCGCAAGGCGGTCGCCTCGATCGTCAACCGCGAGCAGATCTCGGCAGCGGCCAACACGCCGGTCGGGGTGCCTGCCGTCACGCAGGGCGACTACATCTTCATGGCTGGCCAGGAAGGCTACGAAGACGCGGCTCTGCCGTATGACACCGAAGCGGGTGCGGCGTTCCTCGAAGAGGCGGGCTACACCAAGGACGGCGACTCGTGGGTCAAGGACGGCGAGCCGCTCGAGCTCAGCGTCACCGTTCCCGCCGACACCGCGACGAACATCCAGCGCGCCGAGCAGGTCCAGGCCGACCTCGGTGAGTTCGGGATCCCCGTCGAGCTCGTCTCGGTTCCTGTCGCCGGCTACTTCAGCGACTACGTGATCCCGGGCGACTTCGAGATGGTCAGCTTCTCGTGGGTCGGAACCGCGTTCCCGATCTCGTCATCGGAACCGCTGTTCTACCCGCTGGACTCCGAGCAGAACTTCACCGCCACGACCGATGAAGCGCTCGGTGACCTGTGGGATCAGGCAAACGCCGAACTCGACCCCGAAGCGCGCATCGAGATCGCAAACGAGATCAACGAGACCATCTGGGGCTACGTCCCGATGTTCCCGATCGCGCCGCTCCCGAACGTGTGGGCCGTGCAGGACGGTCTCGTCAACTACGGCGCGACGCAGTTCGAGACGATCGACTGGACGCTCGTGGGCTGGGCCGCCGAGTAATCTGCGCTCATTGTCCGGGCGGGGCGGGATCCTTCGGGGTCTCGCCCCGCTCTCGTTCTCACCGCGAGGGTGCCCGTTTCCACCGCGAGGGTGCCCGTTTCCACCACGAGGGTGCCCCTTTCCACCACGAGAGTGGGAACTGGGCTAGACAAGAGGCACCCTCGCGCAAACAAAGGGGCACCCTCGCGGGAACAAAGAGGCACCCTCGCGCGGAGCCCAACAGGGCGCTCGCCGGGCTCACAGCCGCCTGCGATAGGCTCAGGGGGATTGGACCCTTCGACATCGGCTGTTGAGCCTGTCGAACACAGGGACCGTCTCTCACACTTCCCATCACTGCAAGGACCTTTTCATGGCGCGTGCCTTTCGTTCCGATCTCCGCAATGTCGCGATCGTCGCGCACGTCGACCACGGCAAGACCACCCTCGTCGACGCCATGCTCCGCCAGACCGGATCGTTCGGTTCGCACGAGCACACCGAAGAGCGCGCGATGGACTCGAACGACCTCGAGCGCGAAAAGGGCATCACGATCCTCGCGAAGAACACGGCGGTCACCTACAAGGGTGTGCATGCGACCGATGGTCCCGTCACGATCAACGTGATCGACACCCCGGGCCACGCCGACTTCGGCGGCGAGGTCGAGCGCGGCCTGTCCATGGTCGACGGTGTCGTGCTGCTGGTGGATGCCTCGTGAAGGGCCCCTCCCGCAGACCCGGTTCGTGCTCCGCAAGGCACTCGAGGCCAAGCTCCCCGTCATCCTCTTGGTCAACAAGACCGACCGCCCCGACGCGCGTATCGCCGAGGTCGAAGAGGAGAGCCACGACCTGCTGCTCGGGCTCGCGTCCGACCTGGTCGACGACGTGCCCGACCTCGATGTCGATGCCCTGCTCGACGTGCCGGTGGTCTACGCCAGCGGTCGCGCGGGCGCTGCCTCGCTCAACCGTCCCGCCAACGGTGACCTGCCCGACAACGACGACCTCGAGCCCCTGTTCGGTGCGATCCTCGAGCACGTTCCGGCGCCGTCCTACGATGACGACGCCCCGCTGCAGGCGTGGGTCACGAACCTCGACTCGAGCCCCTTCCTCGGCCGTCTCGCGCTGCTGCGCGTCTTCAACGGCACGCTGAAGAAGGGCCAGACGGTCGCCTGGGTGCGAGCAGATGGTTCGCACCAGCAACGCTCGCATCACCGAGCTGTTCAAGACCCGCGCGCTCGAGCGCTACCCGGCCGACGACGCCGGTCCCGGCGACATCGTCGCTATCGCGGGCTTCCCCGACATCACGATCGGTGAGACGATCGCCGATCCCGACGACATCCGTCCCCTCCGGGCCATCACGGTCGACGACCCGGCGATCTCGATGACGATCGGCACCAACACCTCGCCGCTCGTCGGCAAGGTCAAGGGCCACAAGCTCACGGCACGCATGGTCAAGGACCGCCTCGACCGCGAGCTGATCGGCAACGTCTCGCTCAAGGTCCTCGACATCGGACGCCCGGATGCCTGGGAGGTGCAGGGCCGCGGAGAGCTGGCCCTCGCCATCCTGGTCGAGAACATGCGCCGCGAAGGCTTCGAGCTCACCGTCGGCAAGCCGCAGGTGGTCACGAAGCAGGTCGACGGCAAGACGCACGAGCCGTTCGAGCACCTGACGATCGACGCACCCGAGGAGTACCTCGGCGCGATCACGCAGCTGCTCGCGACCCGCAAGGGCCGCATGGACAGCATGTCCAACCACGGCACCGGCTGGGTGCGGATGGAGTTCATCGTTCCCTCGCGCGGCCTGATCGGCTTCCGCACGGAGTTCCTGACCACGACCCGCGGCACGGGTATCGCCAACGCGATCTCGCACGGCTACGAGCCCTGGGCTGGCGCGATCGTCACGCGCCAGAACGGTTCGATCGTCTCCGACCGCTCGGGTGTCGTCACCCCCTTCGCGATCATTGCGCTGCAAGAGCGCATGTCGTTCTTCGTGCAGCCCACGCAAGAGGTCTACGAGGGCATGGTCGTCGGCGAGAACTCGCGTGCCGATGACATGGACGTCAACATCACGAAAGAGAAGAAGCTCACCAACATGCGTGCCGCGAGCTCCGACACCTTCGAGTCGATGACGCCGCCGCGCCTGCTGACGCTGGAAGAGAGCCTCGAGTTCGCCCGCGACGACGAATGCGTCGAGGTCACGCCCGAGATCGTCCGCATCCGCAAGGTTGCTCTCGACGCGAACGAGCGCGCCCGCGCCACGGCACGCCTCAAGCGCCAGGGCTGAGCTTCACCGCCTCCGGAGGATTTCGGCGCCGGGGGAGGGCGGCTGCATACGCAGAGTCCTCCTTTCGCGCCGAAGTCCTCTCGCCGCGGGCCACCGGGTCGTGATCGGACCGCGAGCGCGAACGCTCGACGCGGATACGCTCGGGGTATGCGTGCCCACCCGGATCCCGAGGCCCGGCGTGCCCGCCGACAGGCGCTCGGGGTCGCGCTCGCGACCAGCGTCTACGGGGTTTCGTTCGGTGCGCTCTCGGTGGCGTCCGGGCTCGACGTCTGGCAGACGTGCGTGCTGAGCCTCGTGATGTTCACGGGCGGTTCGCAGTTCGCGTTCGTCGGCGTGATCGGGGCCGGCGGACTCGCGGCGGCGCCCGCGGCGATCGCCTCGGCCGCGCTGCTCGGGGTGCGCAACGTCGCGTACGGAATGCGGATGTCTCCGGTCATCGGCCGCGGAGTCCTCACCCGCGCCGGGGCAGCGCACTTCACGATCGACGAGTCGACCGCCGTCTCGCTGGCCCAGACCACGCCCCACGCCCGCACGCTCGGTTTCTGGCTGACGGGAATCGGGATATACCTCGGCTGGAACGTCACGACCTTGCTGGGAGCCCTGCTCGGCGATGTTCTCGGCGATCCGCGGGCCTACGGCCTCGACGCGGCGGCGGCCGCCGCTTTCCTCGCCCTTCTCTGGCCGCGTCTGCGGGGCCGACAGGCGATCGCGGTCGGTGCGGCTGCGGCCGTCGTCGCAACGGCCCTGACACCCGGTCTGATGCCCGGACTGCCGGTTTTGCTCGCGGCGATAGTTGCGATCGTCGTGGGCTGGTTCAACTGGCTCGGACGGAACGACCTGCCCCCGCCGGAGCCGCTCGACGTGGCCGAACGTGAGGGACTGCCATGACGCTCTGGACCGCGGTGCTGCTCGCATCCGTCATCTGTCTCGCCCTCAAAGCGGTCGGGTACCTCTTACCCGCGGCGTGGGTGCAGGCCCCCCGGCCCGCGCGAATCGCCGACCTGCTCACCGTCGCATTGCTCGCCGCCCTGGTCGCCGTGCAGACCCTCGGCGCGGGCCAGGCACTCGCCGTAGATGCGCGGGTGCCTGCCGTGCTCGTCGCCGGAGGTTTGCTCGCCATCCGCGCTCCCTTCCTGGTGGTGGTCGCGGCGGCAGCAGTGACGGCAGCCCTGCTGAGGCTCGCGGGCTGGGCCGTCTGAGCCCTGACTCAGGCGGGGTATCGTCGAGCCCATGCCGAAGTTCGTCTCACGTATCCCGACGTTGTTCATCGCCGCGCTCGCGGGCGCCGTATTCGGCGTCGTAGGCACGGTCGCCCACGCGGCGACGATCTGGGGCATTCCGGTCGGCCTCGTCTTGGGTATCGTCGGCGCCGCGGCGCTGATGCTCGCCATCCGTCTGCTCGCCGATCGGTGGGCCTCGGTCGCCGCCGGCGTGGGGATAACGCTGGCCGTCATCGTGTTCTCGGGGGAGGGGCCCGGCGGATCCGTCATCGCCCCCGCTGGCATGGCCGCGGTGGTGTGGACGGTCGCGTGTCCACTCGTCGCCGTGCTGATCGTGGCCTGGCCCGAGTTCCCGACGTCGACCCGGCCCGCCGCAGTCTCGGCGGTCGACGCGTCCGTCGACGGCGGCGCCGGCCGGATCTGAGGTCGTCCACGCCGACATAGACTGGTCGGGTGACCTACGTGATCGCCCTCCCGTGCGTCGATGTGAAGGACCGTGCCTGCATCGACGAATGCCCCGTCGACTGCATCTACGAGGGCGAACGATCGCTGTACATCCACCCGGACGAGTGCGTCGACTGCGGCGCCTGCGAGCCCGTGTGCCCGGTCGAGGCCATCTACTACGAAGATGATCTGCCCGCCGAGTGGAGCGACTACTACAAGGCCAACGTCGAGTTCTTCGACGACATCGGCTCGCCCGGTGGCGCGGCCAAGGTCGGTGTGATCCACAAGGATCACCCCGTCATCGAGGCGCTCCCTCCGCAGGAGCACTGAGCGTGGGGGTCCTGGGCCTCCCCGACTACCCGTGGGACCAGGTCGAGCCCTACGCGGCACGGGCACGGCAGCATCCGGATGGTATCGCCGACCTCTCGATCGGCTCACCGGTCGATCCCACGCCCGACATCATTCGTCGCGCGCTCTCCGACGCCACGGATGCGCACGCGTACCCGCAGACGGTCGGGACGCCCGCCCTTCGGGAGGCGATCGCCGAGTGGTTCGACCGCCGACGCGGTGTCGTCGGGCTCGAACTCCGCAACGTGCTGCCGACCATCGGCTCGAAAGAGCTCGTCGCGCTGCTGCCGACGCTCCTGGGGCTCGGCGAACGCGATGTGGTGATCCATCCGCGCGCCGCGTATCCGACGTACGAGATCGGCGCCCGCGTCGCTGGCGCGATTCCGTTCGCGTCGGACGAACCCGACGAGTGGCCCGCCGGGACGCGCCTCGTCTGGCTCAATTCGCCCGGCAACCCCGACGGCGGGGTGCTAAGTGTCGAGCAGCTCGCTCACGCTGTCGCCCGCGCCCGCGAACTCGGCGCCGTCATCGCGGGCGACGAGTGCTACGCCGAGCTGGGCTGGGCCGGCCCGTGGGTGAGCGAGCCCATCCCCAGCATTCTCGATCCCCGAGTCACGGGAGGCGATCCGACGGGCGTGCTGGCCGTGTACTCGCTCAGCAAACAGTCGAACCTCGCCGGATATCGCGCGGCATTCCTGGCGGGCGACCCCGATCTCATCGCGCGCCTCGCGAACGTCCGTAAGCACCTCGGGCTCATGCTGCCCGGTCCGGTGCAGGCGGCGATGCTCGTGGCCCTCGGCGACGACGCGCACGTCGCTGCCCAGAAGGCGCTGTATCGCGCCCGCCGTGCCGCACTGAAGCCGGCGCTCGAGGCAGCCGGGTTCACGATCGACCGCAGCGAGGCCGGTCTCTACCTCTGGGCCACCGAGGGGCTCGACGCGTGGGACAGCATGGGGCGACTGGCTGATCTCGGCATCCTCGCGGGCCCAGGCGTCTTCTATGGCGAGCACTTTCCGCAACACGTGCGGCTCTCGCTCACCGCGACGGACGAGCGCATCGCCAGCGCGGCTTCTCGGCTCCGCTCGACTGTTTCGTAGACATCCACCACTGAATCCGCCGACGGTTTGGGTAGTTCGATAGTAGGCGCGGTGGCGCACTAGGCTGTAACGACGCGGATGTCTGGGGCCCATCAGCCTCGACGCCGCCGTTCCGGTCGCCGCTCCATCAGCGTCGCACCGAACGAAAGCCGCCCGCCGCGGCTGAACCCCCAGACGACGACAATCGCAAGGAGGCGCCGTGAGCAACGATGTCAATGAAGACGCCACGCAGAACGAATCGGGCACGACGGAAGCACCGCAGCCCACGAAGGCGTTCTTGACCATCGCTGATCGAACGGCGGAATTCCCCGTCCTGCAGGCGAGCGACGGCACGCCGAGTGTCGACATCTCGACCTTCATGCGCCAGACCGGGCACACCACCCTCGACTACGGCTTCGTGAATACCGCCGCCACCAAGTCGGCCATCACGTTCATCGACGGTGACAAGGGGATCCTGCGCTATCGCGGCTACCCGATCGAGCAGCTTGCGGGCAACTCCAGCTACCTCGAGATCGCGTGGCTGCTCATCTACGGTGAGCTGCCGAGCGCGGACGAACTCGCGGCGTTCGATGACCGCATCCGTCATCACACCCTGCTGCACGAAGACCTCAAGCGCTTCTTCTCGGCGCTGCCGCACACGGCACACCCGATGTCGGTTCTGTCGTCGGCGGTGTCGGCTCTCTCGACGTACTACGAGGGCGAGTCCGACCCCAACAACCCCGAGCACATCGAGCTCAACACGATCCGGATGCTGGCCAAGCTCCCCGTGATCGCGGCCTACGCGCACAAGAAGAGCGTCGGCCAGGCCTTCCTGTACCCCGACAACACGCTGAGCTTCGTCGACAACTTCCTGAAGCTCAACTTCGGTGTTCTGAGCGAGATCTACGAGCCGAACCCCGTCATGTCGCGGGCGCTCGAGCGCCTGCTGATCCTGCACGAAGACCACGAGCAGAACGCGTCGACCTCGACGGTGCGCCTGGTCGGATCGACCGGAGCGAACCAGTTCTCGTCGATCTCGGCGGGCATCAACGCACTGTACGGGCCGCTGCACGGCGGCGCGAACGAGGCCGTGCTCGACATGCTTGCGCGGATCCGCGACTCGGGCGAGAGCGTCGCGCGATTCGTCGAGCGGGTCAAGAACAAAGAAGACGGGGTCAAGCTCATGGGCTTCGGTCACCGCGTCTACAAGAACTACGACCCGCGGGCCAAGCTCGTCAAGGAATCGGCGGACGAGGTGCTCGAGGCGCTCGGCGTCAGCGACCCGCTGCTGGATCTCGCCAAGGAGCTCGAAGAGTTGGCGCTCAGCGACGACTACTTCAAGGAGCGTCGCCTCTACCCGAACGTCGACTTCTACACCGGCGTGATCTACAAAGCGATGGGCTTCCCGACCCGCATGTTCACGGTGCTGTTCGCGATCGGTCGTCTGCCGGGCTGGCTCGCGCACTGGCGCGAGATGCAGCTCGACCCGCAGACGAAGATCGGCCGCCCGCAGCAGCTGTACACGGGTGCGCCCGAGCGCAACTACCCAGGCGTCTGATCAGCCCTCGCGGGAGATGACCTCGGCGGCGTAGTCGGGCACGACATTGTCGTCGTCCCGCGGCGGTCGCTCGTAGCCACCCGACGCCGGGCGCTCCGGGATCACGATGTCCTCGCGCGAGACGGGCTCGGACGGAATCTGCGACAGCAGGTGCGCGATCATGTTGACACGCCCGCGCCGCTTGTCCTCGTTGTCGACCTCGAACCACGGCGACTCCGGGATGTCGGTGTGGACGAACATCGTGTCCTTGGCCCGCGAGTAGTCCTCCCACTTGGTGATGGATGAGACATCGTTCGGGCTCAGCTTCCAGCGGCGCATCGGGTCGCTGGCGCGGTCGTGGAACCGGCGTTCCTGTTCGATATCCGACACCGAGAACCAGTACTTGAGCAGGATGATGCCGTCCTCCACGAGCATCCGCTCGAAGATCGGTGCTTGATGAAGGAACCGGTGGTATTCGGCGTTCGTGCAGTAACCCATCACGTGTTCTACGCCCGCGCGGTTGTACCAGGACCGATCCATCAGGACGATCTCGCCGGCCGCCGGCAGATGCGCGACGTAGCGCTGGAAGTACCAGCTCGTCTTCTCTCGCTCGGTCGGCGTGGGCAGCGCGACGATGCGCGTGACACGCGGATTGAGGTACTCGGAGACACGCTTGATCGTCGAGCCTTTGCCCGCAGCATCCCGCCCCTCGAAGACCACGACGATGCGCGCTCCCGTTGCCTGCACCCAGGCCTGCATGTCGACCAGGCGCGCCTGGAGGGCTTTCAATTCGCTCTTGTACAGGGCCTTCGGCATCCGCTTGCTCATGGCGCCACCCTACGCGCGCGGCGCTTCGGGCGCGCCCTTCGACAGGCACAGGGACCGTCGCTGTGGCCGCTCAGGACGGTCACCGAAAGGGCCCTCCCGGTTGCTGAGCCTGTGAGAGAGATATGCCCGACCCGTCATCCCGCGTACTGCGACGACACTCCGAGATACTCCTCCAGCGAAAGTCCGCTGGCGTAGATGTCGGATGCGGCAGCGCCGACATACCGCAGGTGCCACGGTTCCCAGATGTACCCGGTGATGCCCTCTTTGCCCGGAGGGTAACGAACGATGAAGCCGAAGCGGTGCGCGTTGTCTCGCACCCACACTCCCTCGCCGGTGTATCCGAAAGCTTCACTGATCGAGTTGAGGTCGAACGCCAGACCCGACTGATGTTCGCTGTGCCCCGGTCGCGCCGAGTGTCGATCCGCTCCCGCGACGCCCTCGCGAGCAACGAAGCGGCCATAGAGAGACTGCTGCGTCGCGTAGGAGCGGTACCCGCTCGAAATGACCAGCCGCAAACCGAGCCCCGCTGCCTCGGTGCGCATCGCTTCGAACGCGTTTCGTGTCTCTGCCGTCAGCCCGCCGCCGAAGCACGGCGGAATCGCGTAGGACTTGTTGACGACCAGGATCCCGCGGATGTACGTGGGTGTCGGGCCGTCCGTGCACGATGCGCGCTGCCCGCCCGCACTCGTCGCGGCACGAGCGGCTGCTGCCGCTGCCGCCGCCGCAGCGCGCTTCGCGGTCTCGGCATCGTGCGAAGCGACGGCGGCCTGCCACGATTCTTGATAAGACCGGAGCGCCGCCACGAACTCGGTCGGAGCCGCGGATTCTAGGGCTGCGACGGCTGTGGCATAGGCTGCGGCGGCTTCGGGCGCCGTGAGTTCGGGCACCGCCGTCGCCGCACCGTATGCGTGCGCGGAGGTCACGATGTCCTCCGCGGCTTTTCGCACCCCGGTGAGCTCTGCGCTGAGGGCCGCCGATTCGGCACGAAGAGTATCGACGTCGTCCCACGTGTCGATCGCCTCGGCGTGCATGTCGGCTGCCTGTCGGTAGCGAGCGTCTCGATCATGTGGCGGCACGGGCACGGAGGACGCTGCAGAGTTGGAGCTCACCGACATCGACACGGTGGCGGTTCCATCGACAGCTACAGTCAGACCGGCATGAGCGACGAGCGATTCGAGCGCCGTGAGAGCCGCGTCGCGGGTCGTGGCATCAGACAACAGGGCGGGGTCGGCGACATCGACGACGCTTCGCGCCGAGGCGTAGACATCCGTTGCGGTCTTTTTCGTTCGCGCGGAGCGAGCCACTTCGGATGCGAGAGTGTCTCGCGCGTCAATGAGGTCATTGCGCGCGGTGTTGAATGCGCCGAGCGCGGTCAGGTCGGCGCGTCCGTTGGCGCTGACGAACCCGGCTCCGACGACGACCGAGACTGCGGCCGCGAGGAGCAGCAGCGCCGCACTCGCACGCGCTCGGGAAGATGCCACGCGATGCTCCTCACTTCGCTGCTACCGACCATCGGTGACGCATCGAAAAACGTAGCCATTGGTTTCCCATGGGCGACGACCGCCCACCACGCGATAATTCTGGCACGCCGTCGCGGCGTGTGTCATGTCGCAGATCGGGGGCCGGACTCTTCGACAGGCTCAGGGACCGTGGCTGTGGCTCAGGGACCGTCGCTGTGGCTCGCAGGGCGGCCGCGGGAGGGGTCAGGCGTGCAGAGCCTCGTTCAGCGTCACGCCGACGCCCGCGCGACGCACCGCCTCGACAGCACCCGAGACGGAGTTGCGTCGGAACAGGATGCCGTCGCTGCCCGAGAGCTCGGCGGCCTTGACCACGGGTACGGTGCCGTCGGCCCTAGGCGCGGCATCGACGAGCGCGACCTTGGTCCCGGCGGTCACGTAAAGTCCGGCCTCGACGACGCAGTCGTCACCGAGCGAGATGCCCACCCCCGCATTCGCACCGAGCAGGGTGCGTGCGCCGATCGAGATGCGATGCGTGCCGCCGCCCGACAGTGTGCCCATGATGGACGCGCCGCCGCCGATGTCGCTGCCGTCGCCGATGACGACGCCCTGCGAAACGCGTCCCTCGATCATCGATGATCCGAGCGTGCCCGCATTGAAGTTGACGAAGCCCTCGTGCATGACCGTCGTGCCAGGAGAGAGGTACGCGCCCAGGCGCACGCGCGAGGCATCCGCGATCCGCACGCCGACGGGAGTCACGTAGTCGGTCAGGCGCGGGAACTTATCGAGCGAGCCCACCTGGATGCCATCGCGCAGCAGCAGGGGACGCAGTCGGGTGGCATCATCCGGATGCATCGGACCGGCGTTCGTCCACGCCACCACGGGCAGGTGCCCGAAGATCCCGTCGAGGTTGACCTCGTTCGGCGCCGCCAAGAGATGCGAGAGCACGTGCAGACGCAAGTAGGCGTCGGAGGTCGATGCGGGAGGTGCATCGAGGTCGATCTCGACCGTCACGGCCTCGACCGTGACGCCGCGGCGGTCGTCGGGGGCTGCCAGGCGGTCGACGTTGTCGTCCGCGATCGCCGCATCGCGCCCGGTCGGCACACGTCCGAGTTGCGGGTTCGGGTACCAGGTGTCGAGCACCGTCCCATTGCTCGACATCGTGGCGAGTCCCTCGCCCCACACCCACCGCTCGCTAGTCATGCCTCCCACGCTACCGAATCGCGCGGGCCCGGGGCGGCCACGACAGCGCCGGTACACTCGGGGGATGCCGCAGCTCGACCTGTCCGTATCGCCCGTCGAGCTCACCCGGGTGCTCTGTGACATCCCGAGCGTCTCGGGGGATGAGACCCCCCTCGCGGACGCGATCCATGCCGCGGTGTCGGCATTGCCGCACCTCGAGGTGTTCCGCGACGGTGACACGATCGTGGCACGCACCATGCTCGGCCGCGACCAGCGGGTCGTGATCGCGGGCCATATCGACACGGTGCCGATCAACGACAACCTGCCGACGCGCGATGTGGTGGTTGATGGTGTGGAGTGCATCTGGGGGCGCGGCACGGTCGACATGAAGGCCGGCGTGGCGGTGCAACTCGTGCTCGCCGCCGAGCTGGCCGAACCCCGGGTCGACATCACCTGGATGTGGTACGACCACGAGGAAGTCGATTCGAGCCTCAACGGACTCAATCGGCTCTCGCGCAGCCGGCCGGATCTCTTTCAGGCGGACTTCGCGATCCTCGGGGAGCCGTCCGAGGGAGAGGTCGAGGGTGGATGCAACGGCACCCTCCGGGCGATCGTCCGTACCTACGGCATGCGGGCGCATTCGGCGCGTTCGTGGATCGGCGAGAACGCGATCCATCAGGCCGCTCCGATCCTCGAACGGCTCTCTCGTTATCGCGCGCAGACGATCGCGGTGGAAGGGCTCGACTACCGGGAGGGGCTGAACGCCGTCTCGATCTCGGGAGGGATCGCCGGCAACGTGATCCCCGATCTCTGCGAGGTCGTGGTGAACTTCCGGTTCGCCCCGAGCCGTTCCGAACTCGAGGCAGAACAGCACGTTCGTGCTGTATTCGAGGGTTTCGAGGTCGAGATCGTCGACCTCGCGCCGGGCGCACGCCCGGGACTCGACGCCCCGCTCGCCCGGGAGTTCGTCGCGGCCGTCGGCGCCGAACCGCGACCAAAATACGGGTGGACGGATGTCGCGCGTTTCTCCGCGCTCGGGGTGCCCGCCGTCAACTACGGCCCCGGTGACCCGCACCTCGCGCACCACGACGAGGAGCGGGTGTCGATCGCCCAGATCGAGTCTGTGGCGCGCGGTTTGCGGGCGTGGCTGACGGCGTGAGCGGGCGCGAGGCCCCCGACCCCGACGAAGACGCACTGCTGCTACGCCCGCCGCGAGGGCCGGGGGTGGTCGTCTGGGTCGCGCTGATCTACCTGGCCGCGCGGCTGGTCACAACGGGTCTGATGCTGCTCGCGTCCGCGATGTCGGGCCCGGATTCGCGCTTCGGGACGGGCCCGGGACTCGGGGCCTTCGTCATCGGGTGGGATGCCCAGTGGTACTGGCTGATCGCGGTCAGTGGCTACCCGGCGCAGCTCCCGCTGACCGACACGGGCGCCGTCGCCGAGAACGCCTGGGCCTTCATGCCGATCTACGCCTTCCTCTCGAATGTGGTCGGCATCCCTTTCGGCTACTGGGGGGCGGGCGCGTTCCTCGTTGCGATCGCGGCCGGCTTCGGCTGCTGCCTGGTGTTGTTCCAGATGACGCGCGGGCGCATCGGTGACACCACCGCGCTGTGGTCGGTCGCCCTGTTCGCGTCCGCGCCCCTGGCGGCCCTGTTCCAGGTCGCGTACGCCGAGTCGCTGTTCCTGCTGTGGCTGCTCCTGTCGATCTGGTGCGTGCAGCGACGGCGCTACGGATGGCTCTATGCGCTGATCCCGCTCATGGCCTTCACCCGACCGGGGGTGCTCGCGTTCGCGCTCTTCCTCGGACTGTTCGGTCTCTGGCGGTGGTTTCGGCGCGACCGTGAGCCGCTCCGCAGGATCGAGATCACGCACATCCTGGCGCTCGGAGCCCTGGCCGTTCTGACCGGCTTCGCGTGGCAGGTCATCGTCGCGATCGTGACGGGGAACCCAGGCGGATATCTGGCGACGGAGTTGGCCTGGCGGCGCAACTGGGTCGCGGACGGGGGAGTGTTCATCCCCTTCCACGGCTGGTTCGCGGGTGCCGAGTTCTGGCTGCGGTCGTGGGGGGCGCCCGCGGGAGTCGGGATCGTCGCGGCGGTCGTGCTGATGCTCGGTGCGACCGCGCTGCTGTTGTTCGAGCCGCACGTGCGGCGTCTCGGGGTCGAGGTGCGGCTGTGGGCGGCGAGCTACCTGGTCTACCTGTTTGCGGTGTTCTTCCCCCAGTCGAGCGTCTTCCGGCTGCTGTTTCCGCTCTCGCCGCTCTGGGGCGCGGTCGCTGCCCCACGCTCGATCATCTGGCGGATCGGAGCGCTCGCCGTGTGCCTCGTGGGGCAATGGTGGTGGATCTGGAACATGTATGGGCTGGCAAACATGTACTGGCAGGTCCCCTGATATACCGCTCGGCCGATTTGTGTCGGTGGGCACGATAAACTAGTCCGAGCTAGATTTCGCGACGAAAGGGGCCGCTATGGCAGCCATGAAGCCGAGGACCGGCGACGGACCGATGGAGGCTGTGAAGGAGGGGCGCCTGATTATCGTGCGGGTGCCGCTCGAAGGTGGGGGGCGTCTGGTGGTCTCGGTCAATGACGCCGAAGCCAAGGAGCTTCACGACGTGCTCTCCGGAGTTGTCTCCGCGTAGAGTTCGTCGTCAGGCCGGTTCCGTTCGCGGGACCGGCCTTTCTGCGTCCCCGGGGCACCCGCATCCGGATCCCTATATCCGCGAGCGCACGACTTTCGCGCGAATGCATGCCTTCGGGACGGTGCGGAGGTCGTGCACTCGCGCGGAAGCCGTACATTCGGCGACGTGTGCGGCGCTACTCCGTGATCTTGGTCAGCTGCAGCAGGCCGTCGCCGACGATCGACAGGGCGGGCATGACCGCCTGAGAGCCCTGCGTCTCTTGGATGAGTGAACGGAAGGCGGTCGTGATCGGGTCGCGCTGGACAGGATCCGCGACGCGCCCGTTCTGCAGCGCACGGGGGATGAGCACCGTCCCGCCGACGCGCACCAGACGCAGGCCGTGGGCGACGTACTCCAAGATGTGCTCGGGATCTGCGTCGATCAGGACGATGTCGTATGCCGACTCGTTCATGCGCGGCAGGACATCCGCGGCGCGTCCGGTGATGAAGCGTGCGCGTGCGGGCGGGATACCCGCGTCTGCAAACGCTTTGCGCGCGGCGGCGAGGTGCTCGGGTTCGGCGTCGATGGTCGTCAGGATTCCTCGGGAGCTGCCTCGCAGCAGCCACATGCCCGACACCCCGGCCCCCGTGCCGATCTCGACCAGATTGAGGGCGTCCGAGGCGGCTGCGAGCACGGCGCACTGTGCGCCGATCGCCGGATCGATGGGGATGATGCCCAACTCGAGCGAGTGCGCGCGGGCCTTCGCGATCGGATCGGGCTCGGTGACCTGTTCCGTCGCGTATCGCCAGCTGGCCTGCTGTCCGCTCACGCGCTTGTCCATTTTCCCTAGATTACGCGGCAGTTGCGGACTCTGACCGCAGGCGCGGCGAGTAACCTGTAGTCATGTTCTTCGGGCTGACGATCGAGAAGCTTCTGCTGATCGGCGTGATCGCCGCGATGCTCGTGGGACCCGAGCGGTTGCCTCGGTACGCCGAGGGTCTGGCCAAGTTGCTGAACCGGCTGCGGGAGTTCCTGCGCGGCGCGAAGACGCGCGTGCGGGATGAGATGGGTGAGGACTTCGGTGACGTCGACTGGCGCCAGCTCGACCCCCGCCAGTACGACCCGCGGCGCATCATCCGTGAGGCGCTGCTCGATGAGCCCCCGCTGAAGCCCGTCAGTCCCGGGGCGCCCCGGCCGGCGACGACCGCCCTCGGGGGTGGGGGAGCGGCTGCGGCCGCAACGGCCACGGCATCCGCATCCCCCTCCGCATCGGACGCGACACCCTACGATTCCGAAGCCACCTGAGCGCCGAGCCGCTGAGCACCGAACCGCTGGCGGGACGGCGCGGATGAGTCAGGTGAAGGACAGCACTTCTTCCCCCCATGCCGCGCGCAGGTCCTGGTCGAGATCCGGCTCTACGCGGTCGACGCGGTCGATCACGAGCGTTGCGCGCTCCGCCGCTGTGTAGGGCGTCCACGTCACGGAGTCCTCCGCCTGGGGTGAGCCGCTCACCGCGAACCCGATCCAGCGCTGCTGGAAGCGTCGCGAGAGCTGGTGGCCCGTGCGCATCCCGCCCAGGCGGAAGGTGATGTCTTTCTTGCTGCCGTGCATGTTCCCCCACAGGTACGGCAGTTCGGTCGCGTGGGTCGCGCCGATTCCGAGCACCCGCAGCATGGGGGTCGACCAGTCGAAGCGATACAGATACGTTGGTGCGACCGCAGCGTGGCCTTCGACGACCCAGAGCGTCGGCATCCGGAATCCGAGATCGCGCGAGATCGCCGGGCCCTGCTGCTTCAGGCGCAGGCCGGCGTACGCCGATTGGATCTCGGCATCGGTGGGGATATCGAGATCGGGGCGGTCCGTCCGCAGATCCGCGGACATCTCCAAGATCGCCTCGCGCGACACGGGCATCAGAGGCGACTTCATCCTCGTGAACAGCGATGTCTCGTCGCGGTTGGTGCCGATCAACAAGGGCACGGGCAGAGCGTCGCCGCGCGAGAAGACGTCGACGGGATGCTCGGGCACCAGGACGCCGTCCACGACGGGCGTGAACGCCAGGGTTCCCGGCTCGTCCACGGGCGTGGCGGCGTACACGGTCATCGCGGCGGCGGCGAGGCGCTCGGCCGGGATCTCGCGAAACGATGAGATGTCCGCGGGGTCGGCCTCGACGGTCTGCAGGAGCTCCCGCGCCACGCGTTCCGCGCGGACCCGGCCGTACACCGAGGTCGCGGGCGAGCTTTCGGCGATCGCGCGGTGGAACAGGCCGCGCGCGGCGGGCGACGTCATGAGCGTCGTGACGATGCCACCACCCGCGGATTCGCCGAACAGCGTCACGCTCGCGGGATCGCCGCCGAAGCCCGCGATGTTCTCGCGAACCCATTCCTGGGCGAACAGGATGTCGCGGAGTGCGACGTTGGTCTCGAACGTCTCGCTGTCGGTCGAGAACGCCGACAGGTCGGCGAAACCCAGCGCGCCCACGCGGTACCCGACGGTGACGAGGACGATCTCGCCGCTCGCCGCCAGCGAGCGGCCGTCGTACAACGACTGGGATGTCGCGCCGAACATGTAGGCGCCGCCGTGCACCCACACCATGACCGGGCGGGGGTCATCCGGCGTAACCGATTCTGCCGCCCACACGTTCAGGGTCAGGCAGTCCTCGCTCTGCACGGCGTCCTCGGGCAGGCGGATCGCGGGCGATGCCGTCTGCACGGGGATGGGCCCGAAGCGGGTGGCGTCGGCCACGTCGGTCCACGGCTCCGGGGGCTGCGGCGCGCGCCAGCGCAGCGGACCGATCGGCGGGGCGGCGTACCGGATGCCCTTCCACGACCGAACGGTGCCGTCGGTGTCGCCCCGCACCGGTCCATGCGTCGTGGTGACGGTCGTGGTCATGGTCATGGTCGTGTCGGATGCCATGGCTCTCCTTCGAGATCAGTGCGGCGTCTTCGAAATCGGTGCGGGGTCTTCGGGGTCAGTGCGGAGTCACGGTGAGGGGGCGCCCGGCCAGACCGCGGGGGACCGCCGCGAGCCGGGCGGCCAGGTCGATGAGGGCACGCCGAGCGGGATCATCCGCCGCGGCATCCGTCTCGTCGCCCGTTGCCGTGAGCGGAGTGCCCGCGTCGCCCGCTGTGCGCAGCGCCGGGCTGAGGGGAATCGACGCCAGCATGGGGACGTCACCGGATGCATCCGGTCCCTCCGATGCGGACAGTGCTGCCGCGACCTGCGCACCCCCACCCGAACCGAAGAGGTCGAGCACCGTGCCATCCGGCAGGGTGAGTGCGGCCATGTTCTCGATGACCCCGATGACGCGCTGCCCCGTCTGGCGCGCGACGAGAGCGCTGCGGATCGCGACATCGGATGCCGCGGCCTGGGGCGTCGTCACGACCACGACCTCGGCGTGGGGGAGCAGCTGACCGACCGAGATCGCGACATCGCCCGTGCCGGGCGGCATATCGAGCAGCAGGATGTCCAGGTCGCCGAAATGCACGTCGGTCAGGAACTGCTGCACCGTGCGGTGCAGCATGGGTCCCCGCCACGCGACGGCCGCGCCCTCGTCGCCCTCGCGCAGGAACATGCCGATCGACACGGTCTTCACCCCGTAGGCCACGGGCGGCAGGATCAGGTCGTCGATGCGGGTCGGGCGGACCGTTCGGCCCTCGGCATCGACCAGGCCCGAACAGGCCCGGGATCGAAAAGCCATGCACATCGGCATCGATGAGGCCCACTCGGAGCCCCCGCGCGGCCAGAGCCACGGCGAGATTCGCCGTGACGGTCGACTTGCCGACCCCGCCTTTGCCGCTCGTGACGGCGATCACCCGGGTGAGGGATTCGGCCGTGAACGGGATGCCACGGGGACGACCTGCTCGGAGGCGGTCGGTGAGGGCGGCGCGCTCGGCCGGGGTCATCACGCCGACGTCCACGTGCACATCGAGCACGCCGGGGACGGATGCGGCGGCCCGGCGCACGTCGGATTCGATCCGGGTCGCGGCGGGGCATCCGACGATCGTCAGGGCGATCCCGACATCCGCGATTCCATCCGTGACCGCGATCTGGCGCAGCATGTCGAGGTCACCGATCGGTTGGCGCAGCTCAGGGTCGGTCACCGCCCCCACCGCCGTTCGCACGGCGTCGGTCAGATTCTGATCGACGCCGAGCCCGAATCCGGGGTCATCGCTGTCAGCGCTCATCGGTTGCCGCGGTCTGCGCATCGGATGTGTCGCTGCGTGCCTCGAGACCCTCGAGCAGCGTCTTCAGCTCGTTGCGGAGTTCATGACGGAGAACGTCCTTCGTGACGACATCGCTGCTGACATCGGTGAGCGCCAGCCGAAGAGCCACGATCTCTCGGGCGAGGTACTCGGTATCGGCGAGGTTTCGTTCCGCGCGCTGGCGGTCCTGCTCGATCTGGACGCGGTCGCGGTCGTCCTGGCGGTTCTGCGCGAGCAGGATGAGCGGAGCGGCATACGAGGCCTGGAGGGAGAGGACCAGGGTCAGGGCCGTGAAGCCGTTGGACGCGGAGTCGAAGCGCACCGGCCCGATGGTGTTCCAGAGGATCCAGAGGGCGCAGAACAGGCTGAGCCCGAGCAAGAACCACGGCGTGCCCATCTTGCGGGCAATCCACTCGGTCGCGCGCCCGAACCGGTCACGCGAGGGCTGCGGGGTGCGCGACAGCACGCCGGCGCGCCCGCGTGGCGCGTCCAGCGTGACCCGACGAGACGTGCGCGCCATCAGCGGCGCCTCGATCCGGCCGAACGACTCGCGGGACCGGATGCTGAAGCATCCGCATCGTGCGAGCGCCAGTCATCGGGCAGGAGGTAGTCGAGCACGTCGTCCACGCTGACCGCGCCCACCAGGCGGTGGGCGGTGTCGACGACGGGCAGCGAGACGAGGTTGTAGCTCGCGAGCAGACGGGCGACTTCGGCCGCCGAGGCGGTGGCGTGCACGGGCTCGACCGAGTCGTCGATGATGGCGCCGAGGCGCTCGTGCGGGGGATAGCGCAGCATCCGCTGGAAGTGCACCACACCCAGCAGGCGGCCGGTCGGGGTTTCGTAGGGCGGGAGGGTGACGAACACGGCGGCCGCGAGGGCGGGGTGCAGCTCGTGTCGGCGGATGAGCGCGAGCGCCTCGGCGACCGTCGCGTCGGCCGAGAGCACGATCGGCTCGGGCGTCATCAGACCACCCGCCGTGTCGGGACCGTAGGCAAGCAGTGCGCGCACGTCGTCGGCCTCGTCGGGCTCCATCAGATCGAGCAGCTGCTCGGAGCGGCCCTCGGGAAGCTGGGCGAGCAGGTCGGCCGCGTCATCCGGTTCCATCGCATCGAGGATGTCCGCGGCCCGCTCGTCGCCGAGCTGTTCCAGAATGTGCGCCTGGTCGTCCTCGGGCATCTCTTCGAGGGCATCCGCGAGACGATCGTCGGGGAGCTCGCCCGCGACCTCCATCATCCGCGCGTCGGGCAGGTCGAGCAGCGTGTTGGCGAGGTCGGCGGGCAGCAGCTCGGAATACGACGCCACCAGCTGCTCGACGGACTGCGACTCGCCGGGCGCCATCCGCTCGCGCACGTCGGTCCAGTTCGCGAACGTCGTCGGACCCTTCGCGAAGGGGCTGGCACTCGTCTTCGGGCGGCGGAGGAACAGCTGGCCGATGGCCCACTCACCGAGCCGATTACGTTCGATCGCCGCATCCTCGATCACGGCTTCGCCCGAGCCGTCGATCAGGTGAACGCGCCGTCCGAGCAGCTCGGCGAGCACACGCACCTCACCGCCGCGCGGCTGGAACCGGCGCACGTTGATCAGGCCCGTCGTGATGACCTGCCCGGTCGCGATCGACGTCACGCGTCCGATCGACACGAAGACGTGCCGGCGCCCGGGGATCTCGACGACCAGCCCGACCACACGCGGCGGATCGCTCGCTCGGTACACCACGACGACGTCGCGGACACGGCCCAGGCGGTCTCCCGCGGGGTCGAAGACGGCGCACCCGGCCAGGCGCGCGACAAAGACCCTTTGCGTGCTCACTGCTCCAGCGTAGCCCCGACACAGATGCTGCCTAGGGAGCGCGTGGGACAATGGGCGGATGAGTATGTTGGGACCCGCCCCCACGGGCAAACGTGCCGAAGCCGTCGGCGAGACCATTGCGAGCTATCCGACCTACGAGGGTGCGCAAAAGGCTGTCTCGGCGCTCATCGCGGGTGAGGTTCCCGCGCGCGATATCGCGATCGTCGGGCAGGGTCTTCGTTCGATCGAACGAGTCACCGGACGCCTGGGGTATGCCACCGCCGCACGTTCGGGTGCCGTGAACGGCCTGCTCATCGGACTGTTCTTCTCGGCGATCCTCGTGCTCGGCAGCCCGTCCGTTCCGATCCAGGCGTTCGTCGGGGTGCTGTTCGTCGGCGTGGCCGTCGGCATGCTGCTCAGCATCATCACGTACTCGTTCATTCGTCGACGCCGCGATTTCGCCTCGGTCATGCAGGTGCTCGCGGACCACTACGAGGTCACGGTCGGGGGTGACAGTCTCGCGAAGGCGCGGCAGGTGCTGGGTGTCGGCGGCGGGGCCTCGGCATCCGCGCCCGCTCCCTCCGCCGTCTCCCCGGCCCCCGGGTCCGGCGTGATACCGCCGGCACCGCCCGCGCCCGGTGGTACGGCCGGACCGGGCGAGCGGCCCCCGCTGCCGCCGGACGCCGCGCCCCCGCGCTACGGCGAGCGAATCGAGCAGGCAGCGCCCGAGGCACCCCCGCGTTACGGCCAGCGTGTCGCGTCTGCTCCGCCCGCCGAGTCGGGCGATGCCCCCTCCGAAGCATCCGACTCCGCCTCCGAGGACTCGACAGACCACGACACGGCCGACCCCGCAGCAGACCGCCGCAGCGGCTCGTGAACGGAGGAGATCCCCGCTTCGGAGGACGGACACCGGTGCCTCTTTCCTCCGAAGGCGAGATCTCCTCCGCAGCGCGCGGCGTGGAGCGTTGGCCCGTCACGCTTCCGACGGGCGAGACCGAGGTCAGCATCGCTTCGCAGCGTCCCACGGCGGCCTGGGCGACGCTCGTCCTCGCACACGGTGCCGGTGCGGGGTTCGACCACCCGTTCCTCGTCGGCTTCGCGGAGGCGTTGGCGCACGCGGGCATCGCCACGGTGCGGTTCAACTTCCCTTATCGCGAGGCGGGACGACGGATGCCGGGGCCCGCGTCCCACGCGATCGCCACCTGGCGCGCGGTCGTTGACCGTGCTCGCGGCGAAGCGCCGGCGGGCGAGCCCGTGTGGGCGGCCGGTAAGTCCTACGGAGGGCGCTTGGCCTCGGTGACTGAGGCCGAACGGCCCCTCGGCATCGCGGGCCTCGTGTACCTCGGCTATCCGCTGCATCCGCCCGGCGACCCGACCAAGGAGCGCGCCGAGCACCTGCCGCGGATCGCCGTGCCGCAACTATTCGTCGAGGGCACCAACGACCCCTTCGTCGTGCCCCACGAGGGGCTGGAGCGCGCCGTCTCCACCTGCCAGGATGCCCAGCTCACCTGGATCGAGGGTGGTGGGCACTCCTTCGAGGTGAAGGGGCAGAAACGCCCCGCGGACGAGGTGGGTGCCGCTCTGGCGCCCCTCGTCGCGGACTTCCTCCGCGCCCGACAGCTCTGAGCCCTCATCTGAGCGGAGGGCCACTGCCGAGCGGAGGGAGTTTTCGAGCCAGATCTCCCTCGCTTCGGCAGATCCCCTCCGCTCGGCGGAGGTTCGTGCTGGGAGCGTGAGGATCAGACCTGCGGCGCGAGCCGAGCCATCCATGCTTCGACGTCGTCCGCCGAGCGCGGGATGTCCGCCGACAGGTTGACGGGACCCATCGTGGTCATCAGGATGTCGTCCTCGATCCGCACCCCGATGCCCCGGTACTCCTCGGGAACCGTCAAGTCGTCGATCTGGAAGTACAGGCCAGGCTCGATCGTGAACACCATGCCGGCCTCGAGCACGCCGTCGTAGTACATCTCGCGTCGTGCCTGTGCGCAGTCGTGCACGTCGATGCCGAGGTGGTGGCTCGTGCCGTGCACCATGTAGCGCCGGTGCTGTCCGCCCGTGTCGGGGGCCAGGGCCTCGTCGGCCGTCACGGGCAGGAGGCCCCATTCGGCGACGCGCGCCGCAATCACGGACATCGCGGCCTCGTGCACCGCGCGGAAGCGGGCTCCCGGGCGGGCCGCGCGCAGCCCCGCATCCGCTGCCTCCCGAACCGCCTCGTAGACCCGGCGCTGCACCTCGGTGAAGCGACCCGAGACGGGCAGGGTGCGTGTGATGTCGGCCGTGTAGAGGCTGTCGACCTCGACGCCGGCATCGATGAGCATGAGGTCGCCGGGCACGACGGGCCCGTCGTTGCGTGTCCAGTGCAGGTAGCACGCGTGGGGTCCGGATGCCGCGATCGTGTCGTAGCCCTCCCAGTTTCCGTCCGTGCGGGCACGGAGGTGGAAGACGCCCTCGACGACGCGCTCGCCGCGGGGGTGCGCGATGACCCGGGGGAGCGAGCGGATGATGTCGTCGAACCCGTCTGCCGTGACCTGCACCGCGAGACGCATCTGCTCGATCTCGAAGTCGTCCTTCACGAGCCGCAGCTCGGACACGAAGCGGGTCAGGCGCTCGTCCTCACCGACCACGAGGTCGTCATCGGATGCTTCGAACGCATCGATGTGCGCCGTGTCGAGCGCGAGGTCGGTGGCGACACCCGCGAGGGCCGGGCGTGGTCCGATCCAGAACTCCCCGATCGAGGCATCCGCGTAGAACTCGGCCGTGTTGCGGTCCGCGCGCTCGCGGAAGTACAGGGTCTCGGTATGACCGTCCTCGACCGGGTCGAACACGAGGACGGCGTCGGGCTCGGCATCCCGCTCCCACCCGGTCAGGTGCGCGAACGCGGAATGAGCGCGGAACGGATAGTCGGTGTCGTTGCTGCGAACGGCGACACCGCCCGCGGGAACCACGAGACGTTTGCCCGGGAACTCCGCCGAGAGCGCCGCGCGGCGCGCGGCGGCAAAGGCGGCCTGCGGGCGGGCTGTGGGAGACGGCTCGGGGCGGTCGGCCCATCCGGTCGAGATCGTGTCGAGAAAGCCCTGGCCGAATCGCTGGCGTCGGTTCGTGTTGGCCTGCGCCTCGCGCTCGTCGCGAGCGCTCGCGGATTCGTCCGCGTCGGTCGCCGCGCCGTCGGACACCGTGTTGGTTTCACCTGTCGTGCTCATCGTTCCAGTCTCGCACGCGTGCCGCGCCGGCGCCGGGAGGGCGGCTCGCTCAGCCGACGGGCTCGAGCTGGACGACGAGGGGCCGGTGGTCGCTGCCCGACCCGTCGAGCGAGCGCAGCACGATCGATCCCGTCGCCTTCCAGTTGGGTGTCGAGAGAACATGATCGATCGGTGCACCGGCGAGCGCGGGAAGGTCGGTCGTCCACGTTCCCACTCCGCCGTTTCCGGATTCGGATGCCGCATCGTGGCAGTACCCGAGTGTTCCGCCGTCGACACCGAGCCGTGCCATGTGGTCGATCGTCGCGTTGAAGTCGCCCGCCATGATCACGTTGCCCGTGGCACACTGGTCGGCCAGCCACCGGAGATCCTCGCGCCAGCGCTCCATATCGTCCTGCCGCGGGGCCACGGCGTGGACCGCGACCACGATCGGTCCCTCGCCGTCGACCGGCATGGCGACGGCGCTCGGGAGGATCGCCGTGTTGCTCGAGCCGTCCTGCGACGACTCGATGATCGAGTAGTCGCCGAGCTCGGGGGAGATCAGGAGTGTCGTGGATCGGGCATCCCAGGTGTCCACGCCCACGTTGAACTCGACGTGGTGCGCCCACATGGGTCGCCCGAGTTCGCGCATGGCAACGGCGATCTGCTCCCCGGTCTCGATCGTCGTTTCGGGGAGCGAGATGATGTCCGCCTGCATCGCGACGGCAGTCTGCGCCACGGATACGGGATCCGTCGCCTCGCCGGCTGTATTCCAGGTCATGACGCGCACGCTCGTCTCCGTTTCGGCGGGGAGCTCGGTGGTGCCGATTCCCCGCGTCACGACGATCGCGCCGTTGCCGAGCGTCCCGACGATCGCGATCAAGGCCATCGAGAGGGCGAACCCTCGGAGGGGCCGGGCGATCGCGAGAAGCAGCATCAGGATCGTGGCGATCGCGAAGGCGACGGCGACGAGCGACCGGAAGGCCACGATCTGAACGATCGGGAACGTCTGCTCGACGCGGAAGAACGAGGGCCAGGTCAGCACCGCTGTCGCGATCGCGAACAGCACGGCGATGAGGATCCCGAGCACACGCAGCACGCTCCGACTCTAGAAGCCGAGGCTGGGAGAACGACCCACGCGAGGCCCCCAGCCGGCTCCCGCTCCGCTCCGCATCAACGTGCGGGGTACGCTCATGGGGTGAGCGGGCAGTGGCGAGTCGAGCGGCGATTCGAGGGGCCGAGCGACCTGCACCTCCACTCGCTGAGATCCGACGGCACCGAACCTCCCGAGACCGTCGTGCGCGCGGCGCACCGGTACGGACTCCGCACGATCGCGCTGACCGACCACGACACGACCGCCGGCTGGGCCGAGGCCGCCGAGGCCACCGCGTCGCTCGGCATGACCCTCTTGCCGGGCATGGAGTTGAGCGCCAAGCACGGGTGGCGAAGCGTCCACCTCCTCGCGTACCTCTTCGACCCCGATAACGCGGCTCTGCGGGCCGAGATGGAACGCGTTCGTACAGACCGGATGGGTCGGGCCGAGCGGATCGTCCGCAACATCGCGCGCGACTACGACCTGTCGTGGGCGGACGTCGTCGCCCAGACATCCGACGGCGCGACCGTGGGCCGCCCGCACATCGCCGATGCGCTGGTCGCGCGCGGGCTGGCCATCGATCGGTCCGCGGCGTTCGAGGGCATCCTGCATCCGCGCGAGGGGTATTACGAGGGACACTACGCCCCCGATCCGCTCACCGCCGTGCGCCTGGTCGTTGCCGCCGGGGGTGTGCCGATCGTCGCGCATCCGACTCCCGCCGGGCGGGGACGGATGATGCCGGTTCCGTATCTCGAAGAACTCATCGACGCGGGGTTGGCCGGGTTCGAACTCGATCATCGCGAGAACACGCCGGAGGGTGTCGCCGTGCTGCGTGAGATCGTCGCGCGGCGTGACCTGATCGTCACCGGCTCAAGCGACTATCACGGCCTCGGCAAGCCGAACCTGCCGGGCGAGAACACGACCTCGGACGACATGGTCGAGCGCATCATCGCGCTCGGCACCGGTGTCGCGCCCGTCTACCCCTGAGAGTCCCGCTCGCCTGGCACAAATCGGGGTTCGCGGACGGCGGGCGGCCCGATTTCTGCCGGGGGAGCGGTGCGAGGGCCGAATGTCGGGGGCGAAACGCCTCGCGGCCCCCACCCCGGGAGAGGGGTGAGGGCCGCGAGGGTCGTGTCAGGTGCTGGTCAGGCGATCAGGAGAGCGCCTTGGTCTTGATCTGGTCGTACTCGGCCTGCGTGATCGTGCCGGCGTCGAGGAGCGACTTGGCCTTGGCGATCTCGTCGGCCGGGCTCGTTCCGGCGGCGTGCTTGATGTAGTCCTGCTGCGCGCGGTGGATGGCTTCCGCCTGCGCCGCGCCTCGCTCACTCATCCCCTTGCCGCGGGCAATGAGGTACACGAGCGCGCCGATCCAGGTGAAGACGAGGAGGAAGACGATCCACAGGGCCTTCCACCAGCCGCTGAGCTTGTGGTCGCGGAACAGGTCACTGATGATCGAGAACAGCACCATCAGGTAGGCGAAGAAGATGAAGATAGCCAGGAACCACCAGATGATGTCCCAGAAGGAGCCCCAGAAACCCTGGTACTCGTAGCCGGACGTGGTGACGGCTTCGGTGAAGATGCGCACGGGTGTGCCTTTCAATCGGATGATCGGCGCCTGAGGGCGCCACCGCTCAAGATAGCGGTTGGCGCCGTCCCGCGGGGCTCAATCTGATCCAGACGCGCCGGTGTTTACGCGGTGGGGGCGCTGGGTGCGCCAGAGGAGCCACCCGAGCGACGACGCCGACGACGGCGCGACGGTGCGGGGCGTCCATCGTGGTGCTCGCTGCCACCGCCATCGTGCGTTCCGCCCCCCTCGGTGCGGGGGGCATCGGATGCGGCGACAGCGCTCTCGGTCGGCGCGGTGGTGGCGGCCGAGGTCGTTCGTTCTGCGCCATCACCGGAGCGCGAACGCGAACGTGAACGGCGGGGGCGATCACCGGACGGCGCCGAGCCCGAACGCTCACGCGCGGGCTCCTGCGTCTTGACGGTCTGCGTGCGCGGCGCCGTGGTCAGACGACCCTTCGTGCCGGCCGGGATGTCGAGGTCGGTGAACAGGTGCGGGCTCGACGAGTACGTCTCGGTCGGCTCGGGCTGACCGAACTCCAGCGCCCGGTTGATGAGCGCCCACTTGTGCAGATCGTCCCAGTCGACGAACGTCACGGCGATGCCGGTCTTGCCCGCGCGACCGGTACGGCCGGCGCGGTGGAGGTAGGTCTTCTCGTCATCGGGGATGGTGTGGTTGATGACGTGCGTGACGTCGTCGACGTCGATGCCGCGCGCGGCGACGTCGGTGGCGATCAAGACATCCTTCTTGCCCGCCTTGAACGCCGCCATCGAACGCTCGCGCGCTTCCTGGCTCATGTCGCCGTGCACGGAGGCGGTGTTGAAGCCGCGATCGCCGAGCTCGTCCGACAGGCGCTGCGCGGCGCGCTTGGTGCGCGTGAAGATCACGGTCTTGCCGCGGCCATCCGACTGCAGGATGCGGGCGATGACCTCGTCCTTGTCGAGCGAGTGAGCGCGGTAGACGAGGTGCTTGATGTTGGCCTGCGTGAGGCCCTCATCGGGGTCCGTCGCGCGGATGTGGATGGGGTTCGTCATGAAGCGACGCGCCAGGGCCACGATCGGGCCGGGCATCGTCGCCGAGAAGAGCTGCGTGTGACGGATCTGCGAGACCTTCGTGATGATCTTCTCGATGTCGGGCAGGAAGCCGAGGTCGAGCATCTTGTCGGCCTCGTCCAGCACGACCTCGGTCGCGTTCGAGAGGTTGAGCAGGCGCTGGTTGTTGAGGTCGATCAGGCGTCCGGGGGTGCCGACGACGATCTGAGCGCCGGCCTTCAACTGGTCGATCTGACCCTCGTACGCCTTGCCGCCGTAGATCGCCACGACGCTCGTCGAGCGGTTCGAGGTGAGCATGTCCATGTCCTCGTAGACCTGGACGGCCAGTTCGCGGGTCGGGACGACGATGAGGGCCTTGACGCCCGGGGAGGGGTCGAGTCCCAGGCGCTGGACGACGGGGATGCCGAAGCCGAAGGTCTTTCCGGTGCCCGTCTTGGCCTGCCCGATGATGTCCTGACCGGGGAGCCCGAGGGGGATCGTCTGCTCCTGGATGGGAAAGGCATCCACGATGCCCTTCTTCGCGAGGGCTTCGACGATGTCTTGATCGACACCGAGTTCGGCGAAGGTCGTCACAATATGAGCCTGTCCGGCAGTGAGATGCTGCCTGGGTGCTTGCCCCAGTGGGGCAGAAGGGATACCACGCCCTTCACTCAGCCACAGGCGCGGGGTCCCGATCCGACGCCGGGACGACGCCCAGCCTACCCGAGGGCCCGCGACGCGCCTCTTCCGCCACTCCCGGCGCTTGCCCGGGCGCCCGTGCGCCCCCGCGGCTAGGCTGATCCCGTGTTCAATTGGTTGCGCCGTCGGCGCACGCCGCGTCGCGTGCTGACCCTCCGGTCCCGGGGTGAGTCCTCCGGCACGACCCGGGTCGATTTCTCCGAACTCGCACCGGATGTGCAGACCTTCCTGGGCCAGGCGGCCTATTTGCAGCTGGGATATTTCGAGACGCTCACGCAGCTGATCACCTCGACGCCGGAGTTGGCGCAGAAAGAGGCGCTGTCGCGCGCGGCCGGTGCGGCGCTCACGAAGCACCAGGCGATCGTCTCGCTCATCCGCGATCGGAATGAAGACCCCACGACCGTGATGCTGCCCTTCCGTGAGCAGCTCGATGCGTTTCGTCGCGTCACGAGCGGCGATCGTGCGATGGAGACGCTGCTGAGCGTGCACCTGACCGCAGGGCTCCTCGACGATTTCTACCACGCGCTCGCCTCGACCTACGGGGATACCGGGCGACGAGTATCCGTCATCCTCGAAGCCGACGATGATCGTGGCGCGATCGTCGAGATCATCGGAGCGACGATCGCGAGCGATGAGGAATGGCGTTCGCTGCTGTCGATGTGGGGGCGGCGCCTGGTCGGAGACACCCTGCTCGTCGCGCGGGCGGCGCTGACGACATCCGTCGGTCTCGATCGTGCCGCCGAAGAGAAGGTCGAGCCGGTGTTCACCGAACTCATGGCCGCGCACTCGCGACGGATGGATGCGGTCGGCCTCAACGCTTGAGCGCGGCCGCGGGCCTCTCAGACGAGCTTGAGACGGATGCGCTCGCGCTCATCGCGCGCGACGCGGGCGCGCGAGACCACCACGAGCACGATCCCGGTCACGGCGGCCGGGATGAGGATCGACGCGACCCACAGCCAGGGGTTGCTCTCGGCCAGGCCGAGCCAGGTGAGGCTCGTATAGATCACGGCAGCGATTGCCGCGTCCAGCAGAGGAGCGAGCGCAACGCCGCGTGCCGGACGCAACGGGAGGGCGAGGTGCAGTGCCAACCCGATCGCAACGGCCGCGACCAGCGCGAGGACGATCAGCATGTCAGCCGACGAAACCGATGCGGCGTGCCTCTTCGGTGCCGAGCTCGACGTACGCGAGGGAGGCCGTGGGAACGATGTAGGAATTGCCCTTGGAGTCGGCGAAAGATACGTGCGAAGCGGATGCGTCGAGTGCCTTCGCGACGGATGCGCGGACGGTCTCGGCGGATTCCGACGTCTCGAAGTTCAGCTCACGGCCGGTGTTGGCGATGCCGATGCGAATCTCCACGGGTGACTGCCTCTCTGCTCTTCGGGCGCGACGCCCGTCTGCTCTGAAACTCTACGACACGGGTGGGACGGGGCCGCCCGGCTGGGTCACGCTGAGGGCGAACGCCCGCCTTCGTGCCGCGCGCGGCGGTCGGGCGGTCGGTGTCGGGAGCCCGCGTTAGCGTGGGGGGATGAGCATGCATGGTGGCGGGGTGGGCGACCTCGACGAGGCGCAGACCGCCGTCATGATGTTGCCGCCGGATGCCTCGGGCGTCGTCATCGGGGCGCCCGGCACCGGCAAGACCGAGGCGCTGATCGCGCGTGTGGCGCGGCTGCTCACCTCAGCGAGCGTGGGTGTCGACGAGGTTCTCGTCCTCACACCCACCCGCCAGACCGCCACCGCGCTGCGCGACCGGCTCGCGCTCGTGGGGGGCATGGCAACCCCGGGGCCCCTCGCCCGGTCGATGGCTTCTTTCGCGTTCCAGCTCGTGCGTGCCGTGTCGGTGCAGGGCGGTGGTGAACCCCCGCGTCTGCTCACCGCGCCGGATCAGGACCGCATCATCGCCGAGCTGCTCGCGGGGGATGAACGGGATGCCGAGCGCGGCATCTCGCGATGGCCCGCGTCCCTCGGTCCGGCGGTGCGGGCATCGCGCACGTTCCGTGCCGAACTCCGTGCGCTCCTCGCCGAGTGCACGGAGCGCAGCATCGGTCCCGCCGAGCTGGCGGCGGCGGGACGTCGGCTCGGGCGCGAGGCGTGGGTGGGTGCGGCGGAGTTCTTGACCGATTACCGATTCACGGTGGGCGCGATGCGCTCCGATCACCGCGATCCGGCCGAACTGTTGCGTGAGGCAGCGGCGATCCTCGCGACGGCGCCCCCGGGTGCGGCGGGAGAGGCGCTGCTCGGCCCCCCGGCACGACTGCGTGCCGTACTCGTCGACGATGCTCAAGAGCTCACGCGCGGGGGGATTTCGATGCTTCGGGGCCTACGGGCACGTGGCGTCGCGGTACTGGCCTTCGGCGACCCGGACATCGGGTCCGGTTCGTTTCGCGGCGCCTCGCCCGAGTTGTTCGCGCGGCTCTGCGACGCCCTCGGCACGCTGCACGTGTTGGACGATCAGCACCGGTCGACCCCGACGCTGACACGGATTGCGCGCGAGGTGACGTCCGCGATCGGGGCGTCCGGACGCATCGAACATCGTCGGGCGCCGGGGCCCGAACTCCCGCCGGATGCCCGCGTGCGGACGATCATCGCGCCTTCGCCGCACGAAGAGATCGATCGCATCGCGCGGGTGTTGCGGGAGTGGCACATCGTCGAAGAGGTCCCGTGGTCGGCGCTCGCGGTGGTGGCCCATGACACCCGGCAGGTCGGGGAGCTCGAGGCCGAACTGGCCGCGCGAGAGGTGCCGACCCGTTCGTCCAGCCTGCCGCGGCCGCTCGGCAGCGAGGGTGTCGTGCGCGATCTCGTGCAGCTCGTGCGGCTCGGCATGAGTGCTCCCGAAACGCGGGATTCTGAAGCGCTGGCAGCGGCTTTGCTCTCCCCCTTCGGGGGGCTCGACGCGGTCGGACTCCGGCGACTTCGCGCGCGTCTGCGACATGCGGAACTCGCCGACGGCGGCACCCGCCCGGCCCGCGAGCTGCTACACGAGGCCATGGCGAACCCCCTCGATCTCGTCCTGCTCGACACGCCCGAGGCCCGAGCGGCCGAGCGCCTGGCCACGACGCTGCGCGTGCTGCATGACGACGCCCAGCGCGGCGCGACGGTGCACGATCTGCTGTGGGTCGCGTGGGATCGTGCGCGGGATGGCGGGGGGCGCCCGCTTGCTCGTGTGTGGCACGAACTCGCCGCGACACCTGGCACGCTGTCGGCCGAAAGCGGCCACGCGCTCGACGCGCTGGTCGCGCTGTTCGATGCCGCGAAGCGTTTTGTCGAGACATCCCCGAATGAGGCCCCCGAGGCGTTCCTCCGTCGCATGGTCGACAGCGAGGTGCCCGAAGACATGCTGACGTCGCCGGATGTCGCCGAGACGGTTTCCTTGCTCACGCCGGCGGCGGCGCTGGGCACGCAGTTCGAGGGGATCGTCATCGCGGGCGTTCAAGACGGCGTGTGGCCGAACGTGCGCCTGCGCGGTGGTTTGCTCGACACCTGGCGGCTGGGCGATGTGGCGGGAATGGCGGATGCCGGGGGAGCGGATGCTACGGACGGCTCCCCGGGGCCCGGGGCGACGGACACGCTCGATCGGCGCCGTGCGGTGCTCCACGACGAGCTGCGGCTGCTCGTCCGCGCCGTGTCTCGAGCGCGCACCCGCCTCGCGGTGACAGCAGTCGACGACGATGATCGTGGCCCGAGCCCGCTGTTGAGCTTCTTCCCCGAACCCGACGACGTGGACGATGCGTCCGGTGCCGCGGATCATCCGCTGACTCTTCGCGGACTCGTGGCCCAGCATCGGCGTGCGCTCACAACGCCCGTCGCGCCCGCCCCGGTGCGCGCGCACGCGGCCGGTCAACTCGTCGTACTCGCCCGCGCGGGCGTGCCCGGGGCGGCGCCGCACCAGTGGTACGGGATGGCCGAAGCATCCTCGACCGGCCCTCTGCGCGATCCGAACCGTTCGCCGGTGCACGTCTCGCCGTCGAAGCTCGACGCGTTCGACGCATGCGGGCTGGACTGGGCGATCCGCGCCCTCGGCGGGGACACACGTTCGTGGTCGGCGGGGGTCGGAACGATCCTGCACGCGGCCATGGAAGAGGTGCCGAGCGGCGACCGCGATGCCCTGCAGGCCGTCGTCGACGGGCGCTGGGGTGAACTCGACTTCGAGGCGCCGTGGATGTCCCGCAAGGAGCACGCGTGGGCGGGTCTGCTCGTGGACCGACTGCACGCGTACCTCGAGCGCTTCCACCGCGAAGAGGGTCGTGCCATCGGTGCCGAGGCGCGCTTCCGCCTCGCGATCGACATGGACTCCGCGGCGAGCGCCGCAGAGGGTGGGGAGGTGGCGCCGGATGTCTGGGCCATCCGTGACGGCGATCCTCATCCCGACGCGGAACCGAACATCCCGGAGGGCCGCAGGCTGGCGCTGCTCAGCGGCTCGGTCGACCGTATCGAGGTCTATCCGCCCGCCCGCGGCGAATCCCTCGACGTCGCGGAAGGGGGCGGTTCGGAGCGGGTTGTCGTCGTCGACCTCAAGACGGGGCGCTCGGAAGACAAGGTCACCGACGAGAAGGTCGCCGAAGATGCCCAGCTCGCGGCCTACCAACTCGCTCTGCTCGAGGGGTTGCTGCCCGGCGCCGATCCGACGGCCAACGCGGGCGCCCGCCTGCTCGTCCTCTCGAAGACCCTGAAGAACACGCACTACCGCCTCGCGCGTCAAGCCCCCATGGATGCCGCGCGTCGGACGTCGTTCCTGCGCACCATCATCGACGTGGCCGAGGGGATGTCCTCCGAGCGGTTCGATGCGAACCTCGACACACATTGCACAACGGATCGCTTCGCCGTGTGCCGCATCCACACGATCAAGGCGGTGTCGGCCTCGTGAGTGCGATCGTGTCGGCTGACCCGGCATCCTCCTCCGCGCGAAGCACCGAATGGCCGGGCCGGCTGGGCCTCTCGGCCCCGGTCCTTTCGGCGGCCCTCGGCCTGCCCGACCCGACGCCCGATCAGCGCGCCGTGATCGAGGCGCCGCCGAGCCCCGCGCTCGTCGTGGCCGGTGCGGGCAGCGGCAAGACCGAGACGATGTCGGGCCGGGTCGTCTGGCTCGTCGCGAATGGCCACGTGCGGCGCGACGAGGTGCTCGGGCTGACGTTCACCCGCAAGGCGGCCGGCGAGTTGGCCGAGCGGATCGAGCAGCGGCTGGCGGGCATCGACGAGTTCGGTCGGCGCGGGCTGCTGCCGCACCTCGAGGCCCTCGCCGCGGACGGAACCCTCGCGGCGTTCTGGGCGAGGGCGGGCGCACTGTCGCCTCGCGCGCGACGCGCCGAGCTGATCGCATTCGTCGACGACCTCGCCGAGTCGCTCGGGGCGGTGCCGCCGGAGCAGGATGTGGCGGGCGAGGCCCTGTTGTCGCGGCCCCGCGTGTCGACCTACAACGCGTTCGCCGACGCGATCGTGCGCGAGCACGGGCCGCGGATCGGGCGCGACCCGGACGCTGCGCTCATGAGTCAGTCCGGCTCGTGGCTGCTCGCACGGCGGGTCGTGGTTGCATCCGAGGACGAGCGACTCTCCGAGCGCGGTGAGGCCTTCGCGAGTGTCGTCGATGCCGTGCACCGCCTTGCCGGTGAGCTGCTCGACAACCGCGCCGACGCCGAGAGCGTGGCTCGTTTCGGCGAAGAATGGGCGACGGCGCTCGAACCTGTGACGAACCCGGCGCTCGCCAATCCCGGAGACATCGAGAAGTTCCACGCCGCGATGAGCGGGCTACCCGTTCTCGTGGGCCTCGTGAACGACTACGCCACGCGCAAGCGCGCGGAGGACACCCTGGACTTCGCCGATCAGGTCGCCGGCGCGCTCGAGATCATCGAGCGCGCGCCCGAGGTTGCCGACCAGCTTCGCGAGCAGTACCGCGTCGTGCTGCTCGACGAATATCAGGACACCTCCGTCATCCAGACCCGGCTGCTCGCCGAGGTCTTTCGCGACTCCGCCGTCATGGCCGTCGGTGACCCCAATCAGTCGATTTACGGATGGCGCGGCGCGTCCGCGGACAATCTCGGCGCCTTCCCGGGGGCCTTCGCGCACGGCACCGCCTGCGGGCGATTCAGCCTGATGGTCAGCTGGCGAAATGACCTCAACATCCTGACCGCCGCAAACCGGCTCGTGGCGGGAGCGGAGCATCGTGGGGTGCCGGTCGGCGCTTTGGATGCGCGACCCGGTGCCGCGGAGGGACGGGTCGAGTGTCGATTCGAGAAGACGATCGACGACGAAGCGGATGCGGTCGCGCGCTGGTTTGTCGAGGCACGCGCGCGGCATGAGCTCGTACAGGCGGACTCGGCCAGTCCCCGCGCTCACTCCGGCGCCGTGCTGTTCCGGACCAAGCGCCACATGAATGCGTTCGCCGAGGCGTTGGCGCGGCATGACGTGCCGCATCGCATCCTCGGGCTCGGCGGGCTCCTGACGACCCCCGAAGTCGTCGATGTCGTCGCCGCACTCCGGGTCGTCCATGATCCCTCGCAGGGATCGTCGCTGATCCGTTTGCTGTCGGGCCCCCGCTTCGCGATCGGCGTGGCCGACCTCGCCGCGCTGCACGCCCTGGCGGATGTGCTCGCGAGACGCGACGGTGCGCTCGTGCCGCTCCCGGCCGAACTGGCGGCACGAGTACGCGGATCGGCCGGCGCCGACGAACAACCATCGCTCGTCGATGCGCTCGAGTTCGTCCGCACGGTGCGCGACGACTACCGCCTCCTCGCCGACATCACGCCCTCGGGGCGCGCTCGCCTGCGCGAGGCGGGCGAGATGCTCGGGCGGTTGCGGCGAGCCGTGGCCCAGCCGATCCCCGATCTGATCCGCACGATCGAGCTCGAGCTGCGCCTCGATATCGAGCTGGCGGCGAACGAGACGCGCGGGCCCGCCCGCGTCGCCTCGGCGCAGCTCCGTGCTTTTCTCGATGAGGTGCGCGCGTTCCTGACGGCCGATGAGCGCGGCTCGATCAGCAGTCTGCTCGCCTGGCTCGATCACGCGGAAGAGACCGATGAGCTCATGCCGCGTCCGGAGCCTCCCCAGCCGGGGGTCGTGCAGCTGCTGACCGTGCACGGCTCGAAGGGCCTGGAGTGGGACGCGGTGGCCGTCGTCCGTCTCGTGCAGGACGAGCTGCCCAAGGCCCCACGCTCGGTTGCCGGATGGCTCGGCTTCGGCGTCCTGCCCTCTGCGTTCCGCGGCGACCGGGATGCGCTGCCCGTGCTGGACTGGCGCCCGGGCGCAGATCCCGACCGATCCGCATTGCGGAAGGCCATCGCCGCCTATCGCGACGGGGTGCGCGATCACCAGAAGGCCGAGGAGCGGCGCCTGGCTTATGTCGCCGTCACGCGGGCCCGCTCGGACCTGCTGCTGACGGGCTCGCAGTGGGGTGGGCAGAGCAAACCGCGCAACGTTAGTCCGTACCTCGCCGAGATGGTGGAAGCGCTCGGGATGCCGCCGATCGAGGGCGCGGACCCGGGCGATAACCCGTACGACGAACGGGGGGACAGGTGCTTTCGTGGCCGCTCGACCCGCTGGGTGCGCGGGGTCCCATCGTCCGCGCTGCCGCCGCGAGCGTCGACAACGCGGCAACGCGTGCCGACCCCGAACCGGATGAGCTGCTCGCGCGTCTGCTCGCCGAGCGCGACCTGCGTGCCCAGGGGCCGAGCCATGCGGCACCGACGCGCATCCCCGCATCCCGCTTCAAGGATTTCGTCACGGATTACTCGGAAACCGTTGCCGCCATCGCGCGTCCGATGCCCGAGCGGCCCTACCGGCAGACACGCCTCGGCACCCTGTTCCACTCGTGGGTCGAGCATCGGTCGGGGCGGAGTGGCGCGGGTGCGTCAACCGACGATGCGCTCTGGGAGCGCGATGACGATCCGACCGAATCCGAGGCATCCGCCGAAGACGCCGCTGACCTCGAGCGACTTCGTGTGAACTTCGAGCGGTCGGAGTGGGGGCCGCTGCAGCCGCTCGAGGTCGAAACCGAGATCGACTTCGCCCTGGCCGAGTCCGATGGCCCCGGCCGCGTCGTGATCTGCAAGCTCGATGCCGTCTACCGGCGCGACGATCGCGAGGGCCGCATCGAGATCGTGGACTGGAAGACGGGGCGTCCGCCGCGGACGGCCGCGGAGCGCGAGGAGCGGATGCTGCAGCTCGCCCTCTATCGAGTGGCCTATCACAAGGCCCGCGGCGTCCCCCTGGGCCAGATCGACGTCGCGCTGTATTACGTGGCCGACGATCTCATCCTGCGGGGAGACCGGCTCTACTCCGAGGCCGACCTCGCCCAGCGCTGGAAGGCGGCGCGCGAGGCCCGTGCTGCCTCGATCTCCTCATCCGGATCCGAGGGGTCCGCATCGGATCCGTCCCGTGCCGTCGGGCCTGCAGCGTCCGGCGACCCGGTGTCGCCTGCGGATGCAGCGCCGGGCGCGACGCCCGAGGACTGACGAAGTTCGCTCCAGCTGCTCACGTCGATCGGTGCGGTCTCCCTGTCGGTAACCGGGACAGCGGATGGTTCGCCCAGCGAAGACGACCGTTCCGCGCGCTCGCCGTCGGCCGAAGACGCGTCGCGATCGCCCGGCTCGTGCTCGCGGGCCGCCGCGACGAACAGCGAAACCATCTCGGGGTCGTACGCGTCGGTCTGCATGGCGGTGCTGCCGTCGTCCGCCGCGCTCGCCTTCGTCACGGGAGTGTCTGCGAGGACGGCTATTGCGTCGTCCACCCCGACAACGGCGACCGGATCGAGCCGCGTGGCGGCATCGCCCAGTCCGTCGACGAGTGCGTCCAGCAGCACGACCGCGTCCTCCACGACGTCGTCACGGCGCTGTTCGTGGCCGTGCAGCAGCCACTTCGCGAACTCCAGTTCGGCATACAGCCGAGCGCGGGTGCGCAAGTCTGGATCGGGCGAACGGTGTGCCGAAGAGACGTATGCGGCGTAGACATCGTCGGAGGCATCCGGTGCGGCGGCCAGCCACTGCAGATCGACCGCCGGATCGCCGACGCTGAAACGGCTCCAGCCCAGCACGCCCGAAACGGTCGGAACGCCGTCTCGGTCTTCGTAGCGGAAGGACGATGCAACCGCGTCACCGAGAACAACGCACGGGTCGAATCGCCAGAGCGCCTCGTCCTCGGCCGCGCGGCGCCACCGTGTGGCGAGGGCGACGGGCAGCCGGCGCGTGGACGCGGCCCGTTCGACGAGAGCGACGACCGACTCGCGCACCTCGTCAGCGGTCTTGACGGGAAGTCCCTCGGCCCGAACGACGGATGCGGGCAGCGCGTGCAGGGCCGCGAGGGCGATGCCGATCGAGGTCGCCGCCCCCGGTCCGGCGGGCAGGTCGCCCGCCTCGACGCGATAGCCGGGGACGAGGTCGGTGAGGAGGGCCCGACCCTCGGCGAGCGCGACCTCGCCGAGCGGACGCGGCGCCGCGAAGGGCAGCAGGGCTCGGGCGCCCGGGGTCAGGGCGCGCAGGGCCAACGCCTCGGTGGCGAGGTCGCTGGCGGCGGATGAATCCACCGGTGCGCGCACGACGACGTGCGATCCGTCATCCAGTCCGACGACGGCGCTGTCGTAGCGTCCACCCTCGCCTGTGGAGAGGGCAGCCGTCGAGACGATCGCGGCCTCGGGCAGGGCTGCGCTCACCGACGCGGCTAAAGTGAGGGGGGAGCCAGTCATGCCCCCAGGGTAGGTCTGTCCTCGCACGCACTACCCGCGCCACGCCCGCGAAAGAGGTCTTCCATGACGGTCCCGGGCCTGCCCAGGGTGATCACGCCCCCGGTCTCGGCGATCGACCGCTCGGCGATCGACCGCGACCTTGCCGACGGTCTCGCTGTTCTTGCGGCCGAGCCCAGTGCCCGCGTGTTGCTGCTGCGGCGGGGTCGCGCTCCGCTCGACGAGTCCGGTGTGATCGTGCTCGTTCCCGCGTCGGCGCTGGGCGCGGACGCCATCGTGGCGTTCCTCGGCCGCGATGCCAGGGGCCCCGTTCTGCTGGCGCTGCTCGAGGAAGAGGACGATGCACCGGTCGATCCCGCGGGTGGGTGGGCGGAGTTGCGCGAGGTGGGCGGCGCGCTCGGCTTCGAGGACGCCGCTTTCTTCGTCGAGGCGCTGTCGCTCGCTCGGTGGATCCGAGATGCCGCCTTCTGCCCCGCGTGCGGAACGCGTACCGAACTGCGAAATGCCGGATGGTCGAGGCACTGCCCGTCGTGCGGCCGCGAGCATTTCCCCCGCACCGACCCCGCCGTCATCGTCGCGGTCACGGATGGCACACGCTTGCTGCTCGGGTCGAACGCCGCCTGGCCGGAGGGGCGCTACTCGTGCTTCGCGGGTTTCGTCGAAGCGGGGGAGTCGGCCGAGGAGTCCCTGGTGCGTGAGATCGAGGAAGAGTCGGGCGTGCGTATCGCGGCGCTCGAATACGTCGGGTCCCAAGCCTGGCCGTACCCGCGTTCTCTGATGCTCGGGTACCTCGCCTCCACCGAGAACTCCGAGGCCGCGCGTCCTGACGGGTCGGAAATCGTGGATGTGCGGTGGTTCGAGCCCGACGAGATCGCCCGGGCGCTTGCCGGCGACGGCGATGTCACGCTGCCCGGACCGTCATCCATCTCCCGCGGACTCATCGAGCGCTGGCTCGAACGGGTCACGGAGCGATGACGGATGTCTCGGAGGGCGCCGAGCGTGCCCTGAACGACCTCGATGAGCATCAACGCGAGGCGGTGCTCGCCGTCCGCGGACCCGTCTGCGTGCTTGCGGGCGCGGGGTCCGGCAAGACGCGTGTGATCACGCACCGCATCGCCTACGGCGTCGATAGCGGGATGTATTCACCGCCGCGCGTGATGGCCGTGACCTTCACCACCCGCGCGGCCGGAGAGATGCGGGGGCGATTGCGGTCCCTCGGCATCGAGGGGGTCTCGGCGCGAACTTTCCACGCCGCCGCGCTCGCGCAGCTGAACTACTTCTGGCCGACGGTTGCGGGCGGGGAGTCCGCACCGCCGGTGCTGCCGAACAAGGTGCGCATGCTGTCGGATGCCGCGAGTCGCCTGCGTCTGACGCTCGACGGGGCGACGCTTCGCGACGTGGCCTCCGAGATCGAATGGCGCAAGGTCACTCTCCGCACGATCGAGGACTATGCGCGCGCCGGCCGTCCGGGTCTCGGTCGCCTGAGCCCCGACGCGGTGGTCGGTCTACACGAGGCCTACGAAAAGCTCAAGGACGAGCGGCGCCAGCTCGACTTCGAAGACATCCTGCTCGCCTGCGCCGGCATGATCGAGTCCGAGCCGCGCGTGGCGCGTGCCGTCCGCGAGCAGTACCGCCACTTCACGGTGGATGAGTATCAGGATGTCTCTCCGCTCCAGGAGCGGCTGCTCTCCCTCTGGCTCGGCGACCGGGATGATCTCTGCGTGGTCGGCGACGCGAGCCAGACGATCTATTCGTTCGCCGGCGCCGACCCGCGCTTTCTGCTGGATTTCGAGCGTCACCACCCCGGTGCCCTGATGGTGCGCCTCGAGCGCAACTATCGTTCGGCACCGGCCGTTCTCGCGACGGCCAACGCGCTCATGCGCGGTCGTCCGGGCGCGCTCGAACTCGTGGCGGCGTCCGAACCCGCGCCAGACTTCACCTATGTCCCTGTTGGCCCCTCGGAACGGGACACAAGTGAAGTCTCGCGCGTCGTGTCGGGAGGGGCGAGCGCGCAGGCCACGACCGCGATGCACCCCGACGACGACGCCGAGGCCGTGGCGGTCGCCCGCGACATCAAGCGACGACTCGACGCGGGCGAGACGGCCGAGGGCTTCGCCGTGCTCTATCGGGCTCATTCGCAGTCGGCGGCTCTGCAGCGCGCGCTAGCCGCCCAAGACATCGCCGCGAGCGTTCTGGGCGGCAAGCGGTTCTTCGAGCTGCCCGAGGTGCGCGACGCGGTCATGGTGCTCCGCGGCGAATCCGTCGCGGGCGGCTCGGGCGAACTCGTTCCGATCGTTCGCGATCTGCTGCGCTCTCGCGGGTACACCGAGACGCCGCCCCCGGCGGGCGGGGCGCTCCGTGACGCGTGGGAAGCGCGTGCGACTCTGCTGCGTCTGGCGGAGGATGCACCTCCGGGCACGACGCTGCGCGCTTTCACGGACGACCTCCAGGCCCGTGCGCGCGACCAGCACGATCCGGGGCTGCGCACCGTCACCCTGGCCACGATCCACGCGGCCAAGGGGCTCGAGTGGGATCACGTCCACGTGATCGGTTTGTCCGAGGGACTGTTGCCGATCTCGTACGCGCGCGGACTCGAGCAGATCGACGAGGAGCGCAGGTTGCTCTACGTCGCTCTCACGCGGGCACGGCGTTCTGTCTCGCTGTCGTGGTCCGCCGGGAACGGGAGAGCTGAGCGGGAGCCTTCGCGTTTCCTTCAGGAGCTCGGCATCCGCACTCATCGTGCGGCCGGTGCGCCTGCTGCCGCCGCTCGCCCGCCGCGTTCAGCGTCACCGAGCGCCCCTCCGCGGAACGCGGGTCCGCGAGGATCCTGACGAGGGCGGCAGCGCCCTCGTGAACGAGCTCGGGTGACGGCACGGGCGCACCAGCCGAGAGCAGCTGGAGCGCCAGCATGGGCCAGGCATCGTCCGCATCGCGGCGCTCGAGGTGTAGACACGTGAGACAGGCCGTCACGCCCGGCACGATCAGCGGCCCGATGACGATGCCGGCGCCGCCGACCACGACCGGAAGATGAACGCGGTCCGCGCGCAGGTGCGGCGCAGCACGCCGCGGATCGAGCACGTGCCGCGCGAGCATCACCACGACATCCGCCCCGGATGCCTCATCTCCGGTTCGATCGTGTTCGCCCGGATCGGCCTCTTCGATGACCGTCACCCGGTACGAGGATGTCTCGAGCGCCATGCGCATCGCGACGACGAGCGGGTCGCCCGAGCCGCCCCGTGGCGCCTCGAGCACAATCCCTCCGGGAGCACTCCGGCTTTCGAGATCGATCCGGAGGAGCGCCGAGCCCAGGCGTCCGAGAAAGGCGCGGACCTCGCGGGGATGAACGCGCTGCAGCTCCGCCCAGACCTCCACACCCGAATCGGGGAGCCCGCGCGTGAGCTCGAACAGGAGGCGCTCCTGCCACGGCGAGACATCCGTCAACCGTGACCGGGCATGTTCGCCGAGCTGCATCGTCGTCGCATCGCGCCAGAGCGGGGTGTGGGTCTGATCCAGACGGAGCATCACGGTCATCCCGCGATTGTGTCGTGTCCGGAGGTCGACGGCAGGGGATTCCACAGGTCGGGGCAGAGGCCCGGGCTCAGCCGCCCCTGTGGAGGACGGACGGTGTCAGCGCACCGGTCCGTCAGGCGCTCCGCCGCCGACCGCGGACTCGCCGTCCTCGTCCGAACCGGAGTCCCCGCCCGCGTCCTGATCCGCCCGCGGGTCGGACGACTCCTCGCCGGCGAGGATCCGGGCGATCGCGTCGTCGAGCTCATCGAGTTCCGTCTCGGGGGCGTCATCGCCGAGAGCGCGCCGGCGAAGGCTCTCGGTGATCCGCGACGGGTCGTCGATGTCCTCGGAACTGGGCATGAAGTCGGCGTAGTCCCACAGCGAATCGCGGGCTTCGACACCCACGGCCTCGGTGATCGCGCGCCACATGGCGGCCGCTTCGCGCAGACGTCGGGGCCGCAACTCCAGCCCGACGAGCGACGCGAGCGCCTGTTCGGCGGGCCCGCCCGCGGCGCGGCGTCGGCGGACGGTCTCGGCAATGGCCGCGGCCTTGGGCAAGCGCGCGGTCGCGTCCTCGGTGACGACGTCGACCCACCCCTCCACCGTCGCGAGGAGGCTCTCGAGGCGCGCGAGCGCCGCCCGTTGGGCCTCGGTGTGCTCGGGCAGCAGAGCGCCGCTTTCGAGCGCGGTGCGCAGCTCGTCCGGGCGGGAGGGGTCGAATCGGGACGCGAGGTCTTCGAGAGCATCGGTGTCGACATCGATCCCGCGCGCAAACTCGGTGACCTGCGAGAGCACATGCAGGCGCAACCACTTCGCGTGCCGGAAGAGGCGGGCGTGCGCGAGCTCGCGCACGGCGACCGCCAGAGCGAGCTGATCGTCCGCGATGTCGAGGTCGCGGCCGAAGTCGGCGAAGTTCTGCGGCAGGATGGCTGCTTCGCCGGCGGGCATCACGGGGATGCCCACGTCGCCGCCGCTGATTACCTCGGTCGAGAGCTGCCCGACGACCTGGCCGAGCTGGGTCGCGAAGAGCGATCCACCGAGCGAGCGCATGACCTTGCCCGCGCCCTGGAGGAGCGGCTGGAGCTCTTCCGGTGCGTGCTCTGCAAGCGTGCGGGTCAAGGCATCCGTGATGCTCGTCGCGACGGGTTCGGCGAACTCCTGCCAGACGGGCAGGGTCGCGCTCACCCATTCGGCGCGCGTGATGATGCGGGGGGTCTGTGCGAGTTCGGAGATGACGGTCGCTTCGCTCAGCCACAGATTCGCGAGCGTCAGCGCGCCGTCCAGATCGACGCGGTCACCGTCGGTCACGCTCAGCCCGCCGGTGCGAGCGAGCTGCAGGGCCTGCTGCTCCGCAACACCCCAAGGGATGCCCTCTCCGGCCGCCATCGCGCCGCGCAGTTGCTGCTGGACCATTGCCATCATGGCGGGGTCCAGCGGCATGCCGGTCAGCCGCTCGAACTGCGCCGGATCGATCTGTCCGCCGCCTCCGAGCATGCGCCGCAGAAGCTCTTCGAAGTCGTCCTCGGGGTTCTCGTCGCCAGGCACTTCAGCCGCCTCTCAGCGTCGTTCGGGTGGGTGGTTCTACGCTAGTCGCAGCCGACTGCGGCCCCGCCGGGGTTGAGCCGGCATCGCTTACGCCGTTCGCGAACGGCGCCCGAAGTCCCGTTCCGTCCTGCGGAGCGAAGAAAGGTCCCACCGTGGCGCTGTTCGACGAAGACGTCCGGGTCGTGCCCGCGCAGCGACCGCCCCTGCGGCGTTCCACAAGGATCGGCATCATCTCGCTCGCGATCGCCCTGGTATGCCTGGCGACGCTGACGTTCCTGCCCACGGGGTACGTGATCCAGCAGCCCGGCCCGGTCTACAACACGCTCGGTACGGCGACGGGCGCGGATGGCGCGGCCGTTCCGCTCATCGAGGTCGAAGGCGCGGAGACGTTCGAGACGACGGGCGCTCTGGACCTGACGACCGTCCAGGTCGTGGGCAACCGCGAGCGGACGCCCACGTGGCTCGAGCTCATGGGCGCCTGGTTCGACCGTTCTCGCGCGGTCGTGCCGCTCGACTCCGTATTCCCGGCGGGTCAGACCAGCGAACAGCGCTCCGAGCAGAACGCGCAGCTCATGGTCGACTCGCAGCACGAGGCCACGGTCGCGGCACTTCGCGAGCTGGGGTACCAGGTCGACTCGCGGGTGCGGATCCACTCGCTTCCCGAGGGGTCACCCGCGGAGGGTGTGCTCGAGCCGGACGACATCGTCCTCGCGGCGGAAGGGCAGGTCGTGAGTGACGTCACGGAGCTGCGAGACATCATCCAAGAGACGGAGGGCGCGCCCGTCGCGCTCACGATCGAGCGCGACGGTGCGCAGGCAACGGTCGACGTCACCCCCGTCTTCAACGAGAACGACTCGACCTACCAGGTGGGCGTGTCGACGATCGTCGACTACGACTTCCCGGTTGAGGTCACGATCCAGCTCGACAACGTGGGCGGCCCCAGCGCCGGCCTGATGTTCGCCCTCGGCATCATCGACACGATGACCGCGGGCGAACTCAACGGGGGACTGCAGATCGCGGGCACGGGCACCATCACCGCAGACGGCGTCGTCGGACCGATCGGTGGTATCCGACAGAAGCTCTACGGGGCGCGGGGTGCGGGGGCGGAGTTCTTCCTCGCACCGGAGGCGAACTGCGACGAGGTCGTGGGACACATTCCCTCGGGTCTACGTGTCTTCTCCGTCGCCGACCTGGACGACGCCATCACCGCGCTCGACGCCATCCGCGACGGCGGCGACCTCGACGCCGTTCCCGCCTGCGCGGCGCCGTAGGGCCATAAGAGCGGCGCCCGAGGGCGCGTCGAGAGCCGCCGTAACCGAAACGTGGCCGGTTACCCGGTGTTTTCCCGGGCGCCGGGCGGACGTCGCGGAAAACCGGGCGCCTAGACTGGTGGGGTGACCACGACTTCCCCGAAGCCAGCGGCCCCCAACACCACACGACGCGTTGTGACCATCTCCTTGGTCATCATCGCCGTACTGCTTGTCGGGTTCTTCATCTTCGCTTCCCTGTACGCAGACTTCATGTGGTACCAGCAGCTCGGGTTCGACTCGGTCCTGGTGACACAATGGCTCGCCCGCGCGACGATGTTCGTCATCGGATTCCTCGCGATGGCCGTTCCCGTCTGGCTGACGATTCAGCTCGCCTACCGGCTCCGACCGGTTTATGCGCGACTGTCGAGCCAGCTCGATCGCTACCAAGAGGTCGTCGAACCGCTCCGTCGCCTGGCGATGTGGGGGATCCCCGTCTTCTTCGGTTTCTTCGCGGGCTTCTCGACGTCCACGCAGTGGGAGACCGTGTGGCTGTGGGTCAACGGCGTCACGACCGAGACGACCGACCCGCAGTTCGGTCTGGACATCGGTTTCTATCTGTTCGCGATGCCCTTCTACAGCGCCGCGCTCGGGTTCATCTCCGCCGTTCTGCTGATTTGCCTAGGCCTCACGGGTGTCGTGTCCTACCTCTACGGCTCGGTCCGTGTCGGTCAGCGCGAAGGTGGGCGATGGGAGCTGCGGATCTCGAAGTCCGCGCGTATCCAGCTTGCGATCCTCGCCGGCCTGTACCTCGTCGTCCAGGCTGCGAGCCTGTGGCTCGACCGCTACAAGACGCTGAGCGAGACGGGTGACCTGATCACGGGACCCGGATACACCGGTGTCAACGCCGTCATCCCCGGCCAGGCGATCCTCGCCGGCATCGCCATCTTCGTCGCGCTGCTCTTCTTCGTCACGGCTGTCATCGGCCGCTGGCGCTTCCCGCTCATCGGTACCGCGCTCTTGATCGTCTCGGCGATCGTCGTGGGCGTCGGCTACCCGTGGATCGTCGATCGTTTCCAGGTCGCGCCGAATGAGTTCTCGCTCGAGGAGCAGTACATCGAGCGAAACCTCGAGATGACGAAGGTCGCTTACGGCATCGATGGTCTCGAAAAGACTGAGACGACCGCCGTGACGAATGCCGAGCCCGGCGCCCTTCGCGAGGATGCGCAGACCACCGCATCCATCCGCATCATGGACCCCGCGATCATCAGCCCGACGGTGCGCCAGCTCGAGCAGTTCCGGGCCTACTACCAGTTCACCGACCCGCTCGATGTCGACCGCTACGAGATCGACGGAGAGTCTCAGGACACCGTCGTGTCGGTCCGTGAACTCGACATGGAAGCTCTGGGCACCGCCGGTACGTGGCAGAACCGCACCGTCGTGTACACGCACGGCTACGGCCTCGTCGTCGCCGCGGGAAACCAGCGCACGAGCGATGGCAATCCCGTCTTCCTCGAACGCGGAATCCCGGCAACCGGCTTCCTCAGCGAAAGCGAGAACTTCCAGCCGCGCGTGTACTTCGGCGAGCAGTCGCCGGTCTACTCGATCGTGGGTGCGCCCGAGGGCTCAACCCCCGTGGAGCTCGACTACCCGCGCGGTTCGGAAGAGGGTCAGAGCGAGACGAAGACCACGTTCGAGGGTGACGGTGGCCCGAAGATCGGCACGTTGTTCGACAAGCTGATCTACGCGCTCAAGTTCCAGTCCACCGACATCCTGCTCTCGGACTACGTCAACGAGGACTCGCAGATCCTCTACGACCGCGACCCGAAGACCCGCGTGCAGAAGGCCGCTCCGTACCTCGACCTCGACAACGACCCGTACCCGAGCGTCGTCGACGGCCGGATCGTCTGGATCGTCGACGGATACACGACGGCGTCGACCTACCCGTACTCGCGGACCGTCAGCCTGTCGGATGCGATCGCCGACACGACGAACCTCAACCCGCGGTTCACGATCGACGACATCAACTACATCCGCAACTCGGTCAAGGCCACTGTCGATGCCTACGATGGCAGCGTCACGCTGTACGCGTGGGACCCCGAAGACCCGCTCATCCAGGCCTGGCAGAAGGTGTACCCGGCCACGATCAAGCCGATCAGCGAGATGTCCGCCGAACTGATCAGCCACGTGCGGTACCCGACCGATCTGTTCAAGGTGCAGCGCGCCACGCTCGGCCAGTACCACGTGAACGACGCCCAGTCGTTCTACCAGCGCGACAACGCGTGGTCCACGCCCACCGACCCGCAGGACTCGAGCTCGACCCGCTTGCAGCCGCCCTACTACCTGACGATGCAGATGCCGGGCCAGGACGAGCCGTCGTTCTCGATGTTCACGACGTTCATCCCGCCGGGAACGGGCACGGCTTCGCGAAACATCCTCACGGGTTACCTCGCGGTCGACGCTGACGCCGGATCTGCGAACGGTGTGAAGGCCGAAGGGTATGGTGCGCTGCGAATGCTCGTCGTGAGTGCCGACACGACGGTGCCCGGCCCCGGTCAGGTGCAGAACACGTTCGATGCCGACCCTGTGGTCTCGTCGCAGATCAACCTGCTGCGACAGGGCCAGTCCGAGGTGCTGAACGGAAACCTGCTGACGCTCCCCGTCGGTGGCGGGTTCTTGTACGTGCAGCCCGTCTTCGTTCAGTCATCCGGTGGAACGCAGCTGCCGACGCTGCAGAAGGTGCTGGTGGCCTTCGGCGACGAGATCGCCTTCGAGGACACGTTGAACGAGGCACTCGACACGCTCTTCGGTGGCGACTCGGGAGCGGATGCTGGTGACGGCACGGTCGAGCCCGACCCGGATGCGACGCCCGGTGACCCGAGCGCGCCACCGACGGACCCGTCCGACGGTGGCGGCACGAGCGTCGACGTTCAGGAGCAGGCGCTACTGAACGACGCCCGCCAGGCGATGCTCGAGCGCGACACCGCGCTGCAGGCCGGCGACTGGACCGCGTTCGGTGAGGCCGACGCCCGTCTGACGGACGCCATAGACCGCCTGCTCGAGCTGACCGCCGAGTAATCCACGTCGCACACAAGACGGTGTCACCCCTCCGGGTGGCACCGTCTTGTGCTGTGGGCGCGTTTCATCTCCGCGCTCCGCGCTCCGCGCCTCGCTCAACGCCCGCGCCCGGTCGTTGAGCCTGTCGAAACGACCCGTTCCCCTGGCAGTAGATGTCAGCTCTCGCGTCGTGGAGCCGCATTTAGTGCCAGGGGAGCGGTCCGGCTGGGCCGCAGGGTGAGGCCCCAGGGTGAGGGGCCCCAGGGCGCGGCGACTCACGCCGTGAGCAGCCACCACCACACGAGCAGGAGCGTGACGCCGAAGCCCGCGAGCTGGTTGATCCACAGGAACGCACGCCACCCCCGCGTCGCCTCGTGCGAAGCGGCATCGCTGACGCTGCGGTACGGCCACACGGCGACGAGGTAGGGAATGACGAGCAGCCCGGCGAGCGGCCCCGGCCACTCCGACGCGAGCATTGTCAGACCCGAGAGCGCGTAACAGACCAGCGCGAAGCGGACGGTCCAGGCGGCGCCGTGCGCGGTCGCAATGGAGGAGATACCCGCCTCGCGGTCGGCCGAGACATCCTGCACCGCGCCGAAGGCGTGGGATGCGACGCCCCACAGTGCGAACGCCACGACGATCGCGACCAGCCCCGGCGTCCAGGCGACTCCGGCGAGCACGAAGCCGTAAACGGCGGGTGAGACGAAGTGGATGCTGGATGTCACCGAGTCGGCGAACGGCACCTCTTTGAGCCGCAGCGGGGGAGCGGAGTAGAACACGACGAAGAACAGACTGAGCGCGAGCACGAGCCACGACAGCGGCCCGCCGACCCAGACCAGGAACACCACGAACGGCAGGCACGAGAGCCCCGCGGCCCACAGGGTGACGGGGTGCAGGCGTCGATCGAGGACGGCCCCGTGTGCACCGCCCTTGCGCGGGTTACGCATGTCGGATTCGTAATCGAAGACGTCGTTGATCCCGTACATCGCCAGGTTGTAGGGGATGAGGAAAAACACCGTGCCGACGATCAGCACCGCGTCGATCTCGCGCGTCGCGAGCAGGTACGCGGCCGCAAACGGGAACGCCGTGTTGACCCAGCTCACTGGCCGTGAGGACACGAAAAGAGTGCGGATGATTCGACCGACGCCGATTCGCTCCGCGCCGGTCATGCGGGCTCCTTCGGCGTCAGGAGTGTCCAGATAGCGGGGATCAGGAAGGCGGCCGCGAGCGGGTAGGCGAAGTCCTCGACGGGCGCGAGGGCGATGTAGAGGCCACTCAAGTGTTCGGGCGGGTAGGTGAACAGCCCCGCGGCGATCATGATGTTGTCGAAGACCGCGGTCAGGGTGAGCAGCGCGAGCGCCGCGAGCCCCGACGCGGCCATCCGACGGGCGAAACGTTCGCGCCGTGCGGTCAGGATCGTGACGAGGGCCGCCACGAGGAGGAACGGGACGACGATCAGCGGATAGGTCATCCGCGCGTACCCTCGTCGGTTCCCGCTGCGGGCGCCGCTGTTCCGTCCCGACGAACAAGAATGCGGAATGCCGCGGCCCAACACACGAGCGTCAGGTAGCAGAGGAAGGCGAGGAAGAAGAGTTCCTCGAGCGGCAACTCAGGAGCGAGCATGATGCCGGTGTAGAGGGCGCTGCCGCCCTTCACGAAGACGCCGGTCACGATACCCGCGGCATCCCAGGCGAGAAAGAACGCGACCCCGATCGCGACCGTTGCGAGGGTCCGGCCGCGAGCCACCCAGAACGCCAGTCGGAAGCGCCGGTCGATGAGCGCGATTCCCCCCGCCGAGACGAGGATCGCGAGAAGGTACAAGCCCGGCACGACGTTCAGTCTGCCACGGCATCGAGAACTGGCTCGCGCACCCTTCCCGCTCCATCGTCGCCGCGGACGCGCTTGAGGACGAGTTCGGCCGAGATCAGGCACATCGGGAGGCCGATCCCGGGCAGGACGTCTGCGCCGGCGTACAGCAGTCCTTCGACCCTGCGCGAAGCATTCCGCGGACGGAATACGGCGCTCTGCAGAAGTGTGTGGGACAGCCCGAGCGAGTTGCCGCGCCACGTGTGCAGGTCGCTCGCGAAATCGGCGGGGGCGATTGTGCGGCGGACGACGATCCGATCCGCGAGGTCCGGGATACCCGTCCACGCGGCGATCTGATCGATCACGGCGTCTGCCGCGGCCTCGATGCGGGGACCTCCCGCGCCGTCCACGCCACCGTGGCCGAGGGTCACATCCGCCGGCATCGGAACGAGCACGAACAGGTTCTCGTGGCCCGCCGGGGCGACGGAGGGGTCGGTGGCGCTCGGTCGACACACGTACAGCGACGCCGGATCGGGCACGTACGGTTCGTCCCCGAAGATCGCGTCGAAGTTGCCGCGCCAGTCCTTCGTGAACACCAGCGTGTGGTGTGCCAGACGTGGCAGTTCGCCCTCGACGCCGAGCAGCAGGAGCAGGGCACCCGGGCTCGGCGTGCGCTTCTTCCACCAGGACTCCGGATACGTCTGGCGCTCCGGGGGTAGCAGCTCGGTCTCGAGGTGGTGGAGATCACTCGCGCCCACCACGAGGTCGGCGGGCACGAAACGGGTCGTTCCTGAAGCATCCTGAACCCGCACGCCGACCGCTCGCGAGCCGGCGGTCTCGATCGCGACCACCGGTGTGCCCGTCTCGATCGTGACGCCCCGCTCGCGAGCGAGACGCGCGATGGCGTCGATGATCGTCGTGAACCCGCCCATCGGATAGGCGACCGAATCGCCCAGGTCGAGATGGCTCATCAGGTGGTACAGGCTCGGCACGTCGAACGGCGAGCCGCCGAGGAAGACGGCGGGGTATCCCATGACCTGGCGGAGCCGCGGGTCGGTGAATCGGCTCTCGATGTGGCGATGCAGCGGGCGCGTCAGCAGGGGGAGTAACTGGGGAAGTCGGCGGAGCAGGGCGGGGTCGCGCAAGCCCTTCGTGGACGCATACGAGTCGTAGAGGAAGCGCGTGACCGAGAGTTCGTAAGCGTCCTGCGCCGAAGCGAGGTAGTCGCGCACCGCGGCGCCCGCTCCCGGTTCGATCCCCTCGAAGAGCTCGGCGACGTGATCGACGCCGGAGCGGATCTCGAGCGGCTCGGCATCGCCCTCGGTGTAGACGCGGTACGCGGGGTCCAGGCGCTCGAGCTCGAGCTCACGCTCGGCGCTCGTGCCGAGCAGCCGGAAGAAGTGGTCGAACACCTCCGGCATCAGATACCAGCTCGGCCCCGTTTCGAAGCGGAACCCTTCGTGCTCCCAGGAGCCCGCCCGGCCGCCGAGAGCATCCCGGGCCTCGAAGAGCGTGACGGAGTGGCCGTCCGCTGCGAGCAGGGTGGCGGTGGCGAGCCCCGCGATACCCCCGCCGATCACGACGACTCGTTGGGTGGAGCTCATGAGCGTGTTCCTCGCGTCGGTCGTTCCTGGGTGGGGTGTTCCTGTGTCGAAGGCACGTTCGGGCTGGGGGAGGGCGCTTTCTCCCTCGACGGCGTCCGGGGCGCGCGCGGCGCTGCCCCCGCCGCGGCCCGAGCGAACAGAGCTGCCTTGACGGGGTTCGGCACGCGCACCCGACCGACCGAGGCATCCGCTTGCCGAAGACGGGAGCTCAGCTCGGCGAACAGGTCGTGTGCGCATGTCACAGCGCGGCGCGAGTCCCGCGGTAGTCGGGGGATGACGGATGCCGCGGCCGCGAGGTCCGCGTCGATGTCATCGAGTACGGCCGCCCGAGTCGTCGGCGAGCCGTCGAGTCCCAGGTAGTCGCGCCCGAGGGCGTCGCTGTCGTGGCCCGCATCCCGCAGGAAGTTGACGTTCTGGAAGGCCGCGCCCAGTCGTCGGGCGCCCGCGACGATCTCGGGGTCCGCCGGTCCGGGGTTCTCGCTGCCGGCGTTCACGAAGGCCTGCACGCACATCAGGCCGACGACCTCGGCCGACCCGTAGACATAGGCATCGTGGGATGCCGCGTCGTGCTCCGTGACGGTGATGTCCGTGCGCATCGAGGCGAAGAACGGCCGGACGAGCGCCTCGTCGATCGCACACTCGCGCGCGGTGAGGGCGAACGCGTGAACGACGAGATTTGCGCTGAATCCGGTGCGAATGGCCTCGAGCGTCTGTGCCTCGAGCGCGTCCAGCTCGCGCGCCTCCTCTTCGGCGGTCAGTCCCGCCTCGCGCGCGGGCCCGTCGACGATCTCGTCCGCGACACGGACGAGCGCGTAGATGCTGCGGACGTGCGGTTGAACGCGGGGACCGAGCAAGCGAGACGCGTAGCCGAACGAGGTCGAGTAGCGGGAGATGACGGTCTCGGCCGCGGCTCGGGCCGTGCGGTCGTACAGGTCGAGCCCGGTGGTGTCGCGGGATGCTGAACGGTCGGTCACGGAATACGCGCCTCTACAGCGGTCACGAGGTCGCCGAGCATCCGCGCGGTCGCGGGCGGCACGTATCCGGGCACGATGAGGGCGCGCGCCTCCGCTAGGGCGTTGTTCACGAGCCGTTCCAGCTCGTTGCGCGCGCCACTGCCGTCGAGCATGTCCTGCGCGTGCCGAACCGCGATCGGGCCCGTGTGCGCGAGCGCGAGCGCGTCGCTCACCTGTGACCAAGACGCGGTGGCTCGGGCGAGGGCGATCAGCGCGGTCTGCTTCGCCTCGCGCAGATCGGCACCGGCCGGGCGACCGGCCTGCTCATCCGTGCCGAAGGCGCCGATCAGGTCGTCGACGAGTTGGTATGCCAGACCGAGCCGGCTGCCGAACTGCGCCAGCATCTTTTCGACCTCGGGGCTTGCCCCGGCCAACAGAGCGCCCGCGCGAAGGGGCGCGGCGAATGAGTACACGGCCGTTTTGTCGTGCGTGACCGCCAGGATGTCGGCGGCCGCGGGCTCCTCATCGAGAACCGAATGGGCGACGTCCGCGAACTCGCCCGCGGCCGAGACCAGCACCGCCTCGTCGAGCAGATTCAGCAGACGCACGCGCTCGTCCTCGGAAGCGGGGCAGAGCGCAATCAAACGTTGAGACTCGTGCAACAAGAGATCCCCGGCGAGGAGCCCAGCGGCATCGCCGACGAGCGCGGCACCCGAGGCATCCGCGCCCCACTGTGTCGCGTAAATCCGGAACTGACCGGAGACGTTCGGAACGCCGCGACGCATCGTGTCGTGGTCGAGGATGTCGTCGTGCATGAGGAACGCGGCGTGCAGGAGTTCGAAAGCCGCGGCGACGGGATAGACGCAGCCGTTCGCGGAAGCGTCGCCGCCGAGCGACTCGAACGTCGCGACGACGAGCGCGGGACGAAAGCGCTTGCCGCCCTGTGTTGAGCGGTGGATCGCGGAGCCCAGTTCGGCGAAGACGCCGCCGAACGGCTGAGCACGATGCTCGATCCGGGCCAGGGCGCCGTCGATCACCGCATCGATCTCGGCTCGCGCGACGGAGCCCACCAGACCGGTGGCGATCAGGCTCATGACGGGAGGCTCATGACGCGAGACTCATGACGCGAGGCGACGGTCGTTCACGGAACGATGCGCCGTGAACAGATCGAGCTGCTGCGCCTGCAGAACCAACCAGGGGCTGAAGGCCCAGGGAGTCGCCTCGAGCGAACGCGCGAGGTCCTCGGGTCGCACCCACGTGAAGTCCACGGCCTCGTGGGGGTTCAGGACAAGCTCGTCGCTCGTCCGCGCCGTGTAGACGGGGCAGATTTCGTGCTCCACGATTCCGCTGGCATCGACGGCGCGGTAGCGGAAGAGGGGGAGCGCGAGCTCGAGGGACGAGACGGTGATGCCGAGCTCGTGCTCGGCGCGTCGACGGACCGCCGCGACGACGGGCTCGGCGGGGCGGGGATGACCGCAGAACGAGTTCGTCCAGACGCCGGGCCAGGTCTGCTTGTCGAGGGCGCGACGGGTGACCAGAATGCGTCCCTCATCATCGAGGACATGGCACGAGAATGCGAGATGCAGTGCTGTATCGGTACCGTGGACGCTGGCCTTCGGGGCAGTTCCGATCTCGTTTCCCGCCTCATCGAGGAGGACAACGTAGTCGGTGTCGGGCATGTACGTGCTCCCCTGTTAATTCGCTAGTTTAGCTAGCTAATCGCTGTCTTCCGATGATACACATGAGCCAGAGGGGGTGTCCACGCATTGACTGATCAGAAAGAATCCGTGCGCTCTGCCCTCCTCGCGCTGCGCAGTCTGGGTGATGCCCTCGACCGGATGCACGGCGAGGTCGGCGACGAGATGGCGATGAACCTCACCGATCTGCGGGCACTGCGCATGATGGTCGAGTGGGAGCGGCGGGGCACCGCTGTGAGTCCGCACGATCTCGCTCGGCACCTCCGCATCTCTACGGCATCGACGTCGAAGATGGTCGATCGATTGGTCGCTGCCGAGCATGTTGAACGCAAGCCCCATCCGACCGACCGCCGGGCGCGCGTCGTGGTGCTGACGGAGCATTCGCGGAGCACGTTCTATCGGCACTTCGGGGGGCATCTCGGCGCCATGCGCGAGATTGCGAGCGACTACGACCAGGCGCAACTTGCCGTCATAGCGGATTTTCTCGATCGGATGGCTCAGGCGCTCGATCCGCGTACCTGATCGCCTGTGAACGCATTGCTCGTGGAAGTCTTCGACGACACGCCCGCGCTTTAGTCGAAACTATGTTCGTCGCTGGATAAGCTCCTGCACAGGTGGATGAGGTGCAGTTTCTCCACGAAGGCGAACGGCCGCACGACGGATGTCGGAGGCCCTTCCTAACGTGAGAACCACACCGAGCCCCGCTCACGCCTTGTCGAAGTATCCGGATCGCCGATCCGGCTGCGCGACAGACTGCAGGCGATGGACCGCGAGACAGAAGGAGCATCCCATGCCCAACCCCGCCGACCGCGAGAAGGCCCTTGAATCGGCCCTCGCACAGATCGACCGCCAGTTCGGAAAAGGCTCGGTCATGCGCCTCGGCAGCGATGACCGCGCTCCCGTCGAGGTCATTCCGACCGGTTCCATCGCCCTCGACGTCGCCCTCGGAGTGGGCGGACTGCCCCGCGGCCGCATCATCGAGATCTACGGTCCGGAGTCGTCGGGTAAGACGACTCTCACGCTGCACGCCATCGCGAATGCCCAGCGTGCGGGCGGCATCGCCGCCTTCATCGACGCGGAGCACGCGCTCGACCCCGAATACGCCATGAAGCTCGGCGTCGACATCGACCAACTGCTCGTCTCGCAGCCCGACACGGGTGAGCAGGCGCTCGAGATCGCCGACATGCTGATCCGCTCGGGTTCGATCGACCTCATCGTGATCGACTCGGTCGCAGCGCTTGTGCCGCGCGCCGAGATCGAGGGCGAGATGGGTGACTCGCACGTCGGCCTGCAGGCACGACTGATGTCCCAGGCGCTTCGCAAGCTGACGGGTGGTCTGAACCAGACCAACACGACGATGATCTTCATCAACCAGCTGCGCGAGAAGATCGGCGTGTTCTTCGGATCCCCCGAGACCACCGCGGGTGGTAAGGCACTCAAGTTCTACGCCTCGGTCCGCCTCGACATCCGTCGCATTGAAACGCTCAAGGACGGATCGGATGCCGTGGGTAACCGCACGCGCGTCAAGGTCGTCAAGAACAAGATGGCTCCGCCCTTCAAGCAGGCCGAGTTCGACATCCTCTATGGCACGGGCATCTCACGCGAAGGTTCGCTGATCGACTTCGGTGTCGAGCACCTGATCGTGAAGAAGTCGGGTGCTTGGTACACGTACGAGGGAGAGCAGCTGGGTCAGGGTAAAGAGAACGCCCGCAACTTCCTGCTGAAGAACCCCGAGACCGCCAACGAGATCGAGCACAAGATCAAGCAGAAGCTCGGTATCGGCATGCCCAAGGCTCTGCCGCAGGTCGCGGATGACGAGCTGGCACAGCGCCGGCCGGCCTGATCATGCCGACCAACGACGGTGACGGGGGCGGGCATCTGGCTCCCGTCACCTACCTCCCGGGTGCGGACCGCGGCGCGGAACCCCAGCGTGGGCAGACCGCACCCGAGAGGGCGGTCGCGCCCCCGAGTCGCAAGGTGACTTTTTCGCCCGAGTATTGGGCCGAGGACGAGGCCCCGACGGCCGCCCCGACGGCCGGGCTGACGACCGCTCCACGTAAGCCGGTGGCGATTTCGACGCGGGATGAACTTCCGGATGACGATGACGAGCCCGGGGTTGATGTCGAGGGTGCGACGCAGGCACTGGTAAAGCGGCTCCGCACACGTCAGCTTTCCGCAAAAGAGGCGCGGATGATGTTGGCCGAGCGCGGTCTCGACAGTGCGGCGGCGGAGGATGTGGTGGCGGACTTCGAGGCGCGGGGGTATCTCGATGATGCTCGTCTGGCCGAGCAGCTCGTATATTCCGCGACCAGCCGAAAGGGCCAGGGGCGTCGTGCGATCTCGCAGACGCTCTCGGGTCGAGGGATCCCGCGGGAGGTCGTCGATGCGGCCCTCGACGAACTTCCCGACGACGAGGCCGAGCGTGCGCTCGACTTCGCCCGGCAGAAGGCCCGTTCGATGGGCTCGCTCGATCGCGACGCGGCCGTGCGCAGGCTGCACGGTCAGCTCGCGCGCCGCGGATTCGGCGGATCGATGGCCATGACCGCAGCCAAGCAGGCCCTTGACGAGGCCGGCGTCGGTTCGTCCAAGGTCCGCTTCCGCTGACGCCGTTCTCGCGGACGGACTGCTCAGAGCCTCGAGGCGACGTGGGCTCGTAGAATCGGACACATCATGTCTTCTCTTTCTTCGGCCCCGACGCTCATCGCGCCATCCGCGGCCGCACGCGCCGAAGACGGCGCCGCCCGCACCTACGAGGTGCGTACGTTCGGCTGTCAGATGAACGTCCACGACTCCGAGCGCCTCTCCGGATCGCTCGAGAGCGCCGGATACGTCCGCGCGGATGCCGGGTCCGAGGCGGACGTCATCATCATCAACACCTGCGCGGTGCGTGAAAACGCATCGGGCAAGCTCTACGGCACGCTCGGGCATCTCGCATCCGTCAAGCGCCGTAAGGACGGCATGCAGATCGCCGTCGGCGGGTGCCTGGCCCAGATGGACAAGCAGGCCGTGATCGACAAGGCCCCCTGGGTCGACGTCGTCTTCGGCACGCACAACATGGGTTCGCTCCCGCGCCTGCTCGAACGCGCGCGGCACAACGGCGATGCCGAGCTCGAGATCCTCGAATCCCTCGAGGTGTTCCCCTCGACGCTTCCGACCAAGCGCGACTCGGTCTACAGCGGCTTGGTGTCGATCTCGGTCGGATGCAACAACACCTGCACCTTCTGCATCGTCCCGACCCTGCGCGGCAAAGAGCGCGACCGTCGCCCGGGCGACATCCTCGAAGAGGTCAGCCTGCTGGTCGACGACGGTGCCATCGAGGTCACGCTGCTCGGGCAGAACGTCAACTCCTACGGTGTCGAGTTCGGCGACCGTCACGCCTTCGGCAAGCTGTTGCGCGCGACCGGCGAGATTCGCGGACTCGAGCGCATCCGCTTCACGAGCCCCCACCCGGCAGCCTTCACCGACGACGTGATCGACGCGATGGCCGAGACGCCGTCCGTCATGCCGCAGCTGCACATGCCCCTGCAGTCGGGCAGCGACCGCATCCTCAAGGCCATGCGGCGTTCGTACCGTAGCGAGAAGTTCCTCGGCATCCTCGACCGGGTCCGTGAGCGAATCCCCAACGCCGCGATCACGACCGACATCATCGTCGGATTCCCCGGTGAGACCGAGGAAGACTTCGCCGAGACGCTCCGCGTCGTGGAGCAGGCCCGCTTCGCCAGTGCCTTCACCTTCCAGTACTCGATCCGCGAAGGCACGCCCGCCGCGACCATGCCCGATCAGGTGCCGAAGGCGGTCGTGCAGGAGCGCTATGAGCGCCTGATGGCATTGCAGGACCGCATCTCCCTCGAAGAGAACCGAGCGCAGGTCGGCCGCGAGGTCAACGTGCTCATCTCGTCTGGTGAGGGTAAGAAAGATGCCGCGACCCACCGCCTGACGGGACGCGCCGAAGACAACCGGCTCATCCACGTCGAGCTGCCTGCAGGCTCCGAGACGCCCCGCCCGGGCGACATCGTGACCGCCGTCGTGACGCACGCGGCACCGTTCTACCTGCTCGCCGACGCGCCAGCCGGTGCGCCGCTGCGCATTCGGCGCACGCGGGCGGGGGATGCCTGGGATCGCACGCAGTCTGAGTCGTGCGCCGTGCCCGCTCCGGCAGCTGGAGCATCCGGTGCGCCGCGCGCGGTGTCGCTCGGACTGCCCGTGATGCCGCCGCGGGCGTGAGCGTAAAGCCCGCCGGGTCCGATCACGCGACGCCGCGGTTGATCGCCGTCGTCGGCGCGACGGGCACAGGCAAAAGCGCGCTGTCGCTCGACCTGGCCGAAGCGCTCGGGGAACGCGGCGAACGTGCCGAGATCGTCAACGCCGATGCGATGCAGCTGTACCGCGGCATGGACATCGGCACGGCGAAGCTCCCGCTCGCTGAGCGCCGTGGCATCCCGCACCATCTGCTCGACGTGTTGAACGTCGACGAAGACGCCGCTGTCGCCGCGTACCAGGCCGAGGCCCGGCGGGCGATCGAGCAGATTCACGCCCGGGGGGCGCACGCCATCCTCGTGGGCGGCTCCGGTCTTTACGTGTCGAGCGTGCTCTACGATTTCTCGTTCCCGCCACGCGATGAAGTACTCCGCGCCGAGCTGGAGGCCGAGCTCGAGGCGCACGGGCCCGGCATCCTCTTCGCGCGGCTGCGGGAGCAGGACCCCGCAACCGCCGCCCGGATCGATGCGCGCAACGGCCGCCGGGTCGTGCGTGCGCTCGAGGTGCTGGCACAGGGGAGCGCGACCCACGGCGCCGCGCTTCCGGACGAGCCGGTGCCGTGGCACCCGTCGACAGTCATCGGTCTGCACGAGGAGCGCTCCGTGCTGGTCGAGCGACTCGATGCGCGGGTCGAGTCGATGTGGGAGCAGGGGCTGCTCGACGAGGTCGAAGCGCTGCGGGCCGAGGGCCTCGAGCGCGGCACGACAGCACGTCGAGCGCTCGGGTACGCGCAGGCCCTCGCCCAGCTGACGGGCGAGCTCACTCAGACAGAGGCGATCGCGCAGACTCAGGCTCTGACCCGTCGGTACGCCCGCCGTCAGGTCTCGTGGTTCCGCCGCTACGCGGACGTGCTCTGGTTGCCTGCGGCCGAGGCAAGCGCGGCACGAGCGCTCACCGAGTGAGATGAAGCTCGCGCCCTAGACTTGTCGGTATGCTCGGCACCGTCACGTTCACCAAAGGCCACGGCACGGGCAACGACTTCGTCATCATCGCGGATCCGGATGGCGCACTATCGCTGACCGACGATCAGATCGCGGCCCTGTGCGACCGACGCTTCGGCATCGGTGCAGACGGCATCCTGCGCGTCGTTCGTTCGGCGGCCATCGACGAGGGTGCGTCCGCCGCGGCTTTGGGTGCCGAGTGGTTCATGGACTATCGCAACGCGGATGGCTCGAAGGCCGAGATGTGCGGCAACGGTATCCGCGTCTTCGCGCACTACCTCGCCGAGTCGGGGCTCGCCGAGATTGACGCCGCCGGCATCCCGATCGGTACGCGGGCCGGGGTCAAGCATGTGGCCCGGTCGAACGACGGCTTCGTAGCGGATCTCGGTGTGTGGGACGTGGATGAGGATGCTCCGACGGTGCGGGCGCGCGGACTGAGTGTGGCACGGCCTGGCCTCGGGGTCGATGTCGGCAATCCGCATGTCGTCGTCGCGCTGCCCGGTGAAGACGAACTCGAAGCGCTCGAGCTGACGTACAAGCCGGTTCTCGAGCCCGAACCGGTCGCCGGCGCCAACGTGGAGTTCGTCGTGCCCGCGGAGCCTCTCGTTCAGGACGGCGTCGGGGTCATTCGGATGCGCGTCTTCGAGCGTGGCGTCGGCGAGACCCTCAGCTGCGGCACGGGTGTCGCGGCGGCTGCCCTGGCCGTCCGGCACTGGGCAGGAGCCGGAGCGCCCGACGCCTGGCGCGTGGACGTCCCCGGCGGAACGCTCGGTGTACGGATGGTTGCTCGCGACGGCGAGATGCACGTGCTGCTGTCTGGGCCTGCTGTGCTGGTCTTCTCGGGCGACGTCGCTCTCGCCTGAGCGGACACGCGCTGTCGAGCTCGCTGTCAGCTGATGATGTCGAGCGGCGTCGTCGGCGGCGAACCGTGGCGACGGACGCGGATCACGCGGTAGCCGCGCCCCGTGGCAGCGCGATGAACGCTGTACCCGTGCTCGAACGTCGAGGCCAGCCAGCGTTGCAGGGAATCGGAGCCCAGGTTTCGCTGCACCACGAGCCACGCGTCGCTGCGCTCGTCGAGCCGAGGGATCCAGCGCTCGAGCAGGCCGTGCAACTCGTTCTTGCCCACCCGAATCGGTGGATTGGAGCGGATGCTGCGAAACACCACGTCGTCGGGAACATCATCGGGCAGGACGGCGTTCACGTTAGGGAGTTCGAGTCTTGCGGCGTTCCGACGCACCAGGTCGAGGGCTCGTTCGTTGACGTCCACGGCCCACACGGTTGCGTGCGGAGACTGCATCGCCAGGGTCAGGGCAACCGGACCCCATCCGGAGCCCAGATCCAGCAGGTGCCCTCCGGCGGGAGCTGCAGGGGTGTTCGCGAGCAGTACGGCAGTCCCAGCGTCCAGACGATCTGGGCTGAAGACCCCACCAGCGGTCGTCAACTCGACGGATCGACCATTCAAGTCGACACGGATCTGACGTAAATTCTCGGCGCTGGCGGGACTCGCAGAGAAATAGTGGTCGCTCGCCATGGGTGCGAGCGTAGCGGAGTACCCGTGTCGCGCGGGAGGCTAGAGTTTTACGACGTCGCGCGGACACGGACGACCACGGATGCCAGGGGCTCTCTTCACGAGGCGGCACGAGGCATCCGGAGAGGAAATACATGACCGACACCATCCCGACATCGAACGAGAACGGCGAGGCCGACGACGTCGTCGCTCGCGTTCTGGCGCGCGCCGAAACACGGTCGGGCGTTCGCACGTTCGGGGCGGCGCAGGCGCTGCAGGATGCCTCGACCACCGCTCGCGCCGATTCCGATGGTGACCAGTGGGATCGCGAAGATCGTCAGGCGCTTCGGCGCGTTCCGGGACTCTCGACCGAGCTCGAGGATGTCACCGAAGTCGAGTACCGGCAGCTGCGGTTGGAGAACGTCGTGCTCGTGGGCGTCTACCCGCAGGGCGAGCAGGAAGACGCCGAGAACTCTCTGCGGGAGCTCGCGGCCCTCGCCGAGACGGCGGGCGCTATCGTGCTCGACGCCGTGCTCCAGCGCCGCCCGCATCCGGACCCCGCGACCTATCTCGGCAGCGGCAAAGCGCAAGAACTCCGTGACCTCGTCGCGGCGGTCGGCGCGGACACCGTGATCGCCGACACCGAGCTGGCGCCCAGCCAGCGGCGCGCGCTCGAGGATGTCGTCAAGGTCAAGGTCATCGACCGCACCACGGTCATCCTCGACATCTTCAGCCAGCACGCGAAGAGCCGTGAGGGCAAGGCGCAGGTCGAGCTCGCGCAGCTCGAGTATCTGCTCCCGCGCCTGCGTGGTTGGGGTGATTCGATGTCGCGTCAGGCCGGTGGCCAGGTCGGTGCCGGCGGCGCGGGCATGGGATCGCGCGGCCCTGGTGAGACGAAGATCGAGCTGGACCGTCGACGCATCCGCACGAAGATGGCGCTTTTGCGCCGTCAGATCCGTGACTTCGCACCGGCCCGCGAGGCCAAGCGTGCCGAGCGCACCCGCAACACGATCCCCTCGGTCGCGATTGCCGGGTACACCAACGCGGGCAAGTCGAGCCTGCTCAACCGGCTGACGAGCGCGGGTGTGCTGGTCGAGAACGCCTTGTTCGCGACGCTCGATGCCACGGTCCGGCGCTCCGAGACGGTCGACGGGCGCGTTTTCACGCTCACCGATACCGTCGGTTTTGTCCGCAACCTCCCGCACCAGCTGGTCGAGGCGTTCCGCTCGACACTCGAAGAGGTCGCGGGCGCGGATGTCGTCCTGCACGTCGTCGATGCAGCACACCCCGACCCGGCGAGCCAGCTCGCCACGGTTCGCGATGTCATGGCCGAGGCGGGCGCTCGCGACGCGCACGAGATCGTCGTCTTCAACAAGGCCGACCTGATCGATGCGGACGATCGGATGGTGCTGCGTGGCCTTGTGCCGGACGCGATGTTCGTCTCGTCCCGTACCGGCGAGGGCATCGACGAGCTGCGCACCGCGGTCGAGGCGGCGCTGCCGCTCCCGGCCGTCGAGGTGCGCGCGCTCGTGCCCTACGACCGCGGAGACCTGGTGTCTGCGGCGCACGACTCGGGCCTCATCATCTCCGAGGGTCATGAAGAGGGTGGCACGGCGCTGCACGCCCACGTCTCGGCCCGCCTCGCGGCCGAGCTCGCGCCCTTCCTCCGCTGACCGTACCCGTCGTCACGGGCGGTTCCCCTGGCAGTTGTTGTGGTTCGCGGGTCCGGTTCGTCACGTCTTGTGCCAGGGGAGCCGCTCCGAACGGCCCGCTCAGGGAGCCGACTCGAGGGGCAGCGCGGGAACGCCGGGAGTGGCGAACCCGAACACCTGCCCGAGAAAGCTCAACTCGCTCTCGAGCGCGTGCTGGATCGTCTCGGCGCGACGGAAGCCGTGCGATTCGCCCTCGTAGACCACGAGGGCATGGCTGATTCCTTGCGCCGCGAGGGCGTCGCGCATGGCGTACGCCTGCGCGGGCGGCACGACCGGGTCATCCGCTCCCTGCAGCAGCAGCACGGGAACGCTGAGGCTATCGATACGCCCGAGCGGCGATCGTTCCTCGTACACCGCCTCGGCCTCCGGCAATGGCCCCACGAGTCCGTCCAGGTAGTGGGATTCGAAGTCGTGCGTGTCTTCAGCGAGGGCGCGAAGGTCCGCGACGCCGTACCGGCTGATGCCCGCCGAGAACGTCGTGGATGTCGTCAGCGCCGACAGAACGGTCCACCCGCCGGCCGATCCGCCCTTGATCGCCAGCCGGTCGCCGTCCGCGAGTCCCGCCGAGACGAGGCCCTCGGCTGCCGCGACGACGTCCTGGACGTCGACGACCCCCCACTGTCCGGCTAGTCGTTGCCGGTACGCGCGACCATATCCGCTCGATCCGCCGTAGTTGACGTCGAGCACACCGATGCCGCGACTCGTGAAGTAGGCGACGGCGGGAGATGCCTCTCCCGCGACGTGGGCGGTCGGCCCGCCGTGCACGGTGACGATGTAGGGCGGACGCTCGCCGGCGGGGCCCTCCACGCCCGGATTGGTCGGCGGGTAGGCGAAGGCGTGCACGGCTCCGCCGGGTCCGTCGAAGGTCATGGCGACGGCTTCGGGCAGCCATCCGATGCTTCTCGACGAGACGCCGCCGCGGAGGGGGCGTGAGGACTCAGGGTCATCGATGTCCACCAGCCAGAGTCCCGAGGGGGTCGTTGCGCCCGCGCCCGTGACGAGGGCACGAGTGCCCTGAACGTCGCGGATCAGCACCTGCGCGGACAGGGGCGTCGGGATCGCTCGAACCGAGCCATCCGCGTCCTCCACGACAACTTCGTCGCGGCCGTGTGTACGCACGGCGAGGATCCGACCGTCCTCGAGCGGGGCGAACCATCGGGCGCCCAGGTTCCACAGCGGCCCACCGGTGTCGGTGTCCGATTCCTCGGCCACGGTCGGTTCCGGGATGCCCCCAAGTCGACGGCGCTCGAGCGTCCACCGGCCGGAGCGGTCGGTGGTGTAGGTCAGCTCGTCGGCACCCGTCCACTCAGGCTGCAGAACGGACTCGTGGGCTCCACCGGCGACGATGCTGGTCTCGCCACTGGGCGTGTCGAGCACGACCAGCTGGGTGGCATCCCAGGGCATGTTCGGATGATTCCACCCGATGTACGCCAGCCGATCGCCGTTGGGCGAAAGACGCGGGTATGCGAGAAAGTCATGGCCCGCTGCGAGCGAAACCGGGGCGGAGGGGGCTGCATCAGCCGAGGAGGAAATCTCGACGACGTCACGCGCCGGATGGTGCCCCTCGCGCGAGACCTCGCGCACGGCGAGCAGACGCCCGTCTGACCACGTCAGGTCGCCGTACTGCGTGCCCGGGGCCTCAGCGGTCAGGGGACGGGGCTCGCCGTCCGCCCCGAGCCGCCATACTCGCTGATCCGACTGCTCGACGAAGAAGAGGATCCCGCCGTCATCCACCGTCCATGCGCCACCGCCGTACTCGTGGACCCGCGAGCGGGCACTCCAGGGTGCGGGCAGTACGACGTCCGCGTCCGCGCCGTGGTCGGTGTCCCGGGGCAACCGCAGGATGGCCGTGCGACCACGCTCCGCGGGAAGCGACTCGCTCCACCACACGTCGCGGGCGATGAAACGCGCGCCGTCGATGCGCGGTGCCGACGTCGTGACCTCGGCGGCCGAGATGGGGGAGGGCCAGGTTCCGAAAGGCAGGATCGTGGTCATCACGACAGGCTACGCGGAGGTGCCGACGATGCGTGCGTGAAGCCGGCTGCCCTACGCGGTGACGCGCTCGGGCGCACTGGGCTCCGGTGCACTGAGCTCGGGCTCGGCGCGTGCGGGTTCATCGTCTACCGCATCGCTCTGTGCGAGTTCGGTCGCCCACCAGGCCAGGAGCGCGACGATGAGGACGAGTGAGACATCACCGATCGAGAGGGGGCGGAGCGTCAACAGCCAGAGGATTACCAGCGCGGCGAGGGCGACCCGCACCAGGACGCGGTACGTGTAGATCCACCGACCGACGCGGCCCGTATCCGCTCCGCTGGATCGAAGCGTCGAGCGCAGGCGATGGTTGATGCCTGCGGCGCCGGTCCGGATGGCGATGGCGGCTGTGCTCCGCCCCTGCACCCACGCAAGAATCGCGAGCAGAACGCCGATCAGCGCGATCACGGCCGCCGTGTCGCGCATCGCCGTGATGATCTGTTCGTAGATGGCATCGACGGCCGTGATCGGCAGAGCGAGTTGCGACGCCGCGATCGACGCAACCGTCGCGCCGATCGCAAGGGCTACGGCGAGGGCTCCGCCGCCGATCGCGATGGCCACGCCCGTTCCGACGAGTGCGACGCTCTTCCGGCGTGCGAGAAGGACCCCACCGACGAACAGGGCAAGGGTGACGAGTGGCAGCCACCATCCGACCGCCGCCGCGATTCCGTAGACGATGCGAACGGTGACGAGAGCGTCGCTCTGGACGAGCACGATCGTGCGATCGACGGAGGGAACTGCCGAGGCGAAGCCGACCCCCTGGGCCACCAGCCGCTCTTTCACCTCGTCGATGATCGGGGCGAGCGAGATGCCGACCTCGCCCGTGTCGCTGATGGTGACGGCGCCCGTCGGGGTCGTGCCCGTCGCGGCCGCGGCCAGCCCACGATGGCTCGCGCGGAGGGCCGTCTCCCAGACCGAGGCGAACACGTCCGATTCCACGAGCTGAGTCACGGATGTGCCGATCAGGCCGCGGAGCCCTTCGACCGCTGGTCCGCGAAGCAAGTCGATCGCTGCCGCGGCACGGGGCGGCAGGCCGAGACCATCGAGTCCGTCGAACAGATCGTCGGTCAGCCCCTGCAGATCGAGCGACTCGTCGATCGCAACCGTCGCCTCATCGACGATCAGTGCCTGAACAGCGGGATCCTGCGCCAGGGGAGCGAACGTCGCGACAAATGCGGTCTCGTCGACGAGTTCGGTGCGAGCCCACGCCGAGACGATCGAGACCGGTACCAAGAGCGCCGCGACGACGATCACTGCCGAGGACAGAACGCCGCGCCACGTGCCCTTCCGCGGACGCGAGACGCGGTCCGGGCGGTCGGGCGTCTCGTCGAGGCGCGACCGGAGCTGTTCGTTTTCGGCTTCGAGTTCAGCGAGCCGACGCGCGACATCCGCATCGTTCGCGGAGGCAGGGGTGGGGTTGGTCACATCTCCTTATACCGCCCCGACGCATGTGCGCGCAGGTTCTCCCGCCCAACAGCGCGCGGCCCGCGGGACGTCAGACGGCGCGCAGGACAGCGACGACCTTGCCGAGCACGGTCGCGTGATCACCGAGGATCGGCTCGAACGCGCTGTTGCGGGGCAGCAACCATGTGTGCCCGTCGCGCCGCCGGAAGGTCTTCACGGTCGCCTCGTCGTCGAGCATGGCCGCCACGATGTCCCCGTTCTCAGCGGTCGCCTGCGTGCGGACGACAACCCAGTCGCCGTCGCAGATTGCTGCGTCGATCATCGATTCGCCCGAGACGCGCAGCATGAACAGTTCGCCCTTGCCGACGAGCTGGCGCGGGAGCGGGAATACTTCTTCGACCTGCTGGTCGGCAGTGATGGGGACGCCCGCAGCTATGCGGCCGACGAGGGGCACCATTGCGGCGTCGCCGACGGGCGGGGCCGCGTCTGCGGGATTCTCGGCCGCGCTTCCCGGAAGATCGATCAAGATCTCGATCGCGCGGGTCTTGCCCGAGTCGCGGCGAAGGTAACCCGACAGCTCGAGCTGGTTGAGCTGGTGGGTGACGCTCGAGAGCGAGCGCAGGCCGACGGCGTCGCCGATCTCGCGCATGCTCGGCGGGTAGCCATGCGCCTGCACCGCGCGCTGGATCACTTCGAGGATCGCGAGCTGTTTGTCGCTGAGACTCTTGCGACGCCGCGTGCGCGGCCGCGGCCCGGCTACTTCTCCTGCGACGGATACGTCGTCCGCACTCGCGTCGGAGTCCCTCTCGGCATCCGACTCCGCCAGCGCGGAATCCCCGGGCTCAAGCGTCATGTCGTGCTCCTTCCGCCGTACGAGGCGTCGCTCTGAATGCAATGTCGGTGGTCGCTGGTGTACTGCTCTTGCACCAGCGCGACCATCGAAACACTATCCGGTCCGTGGGACATTTCGGCACATCTGTTCGAGCGTGTCGAACGATTTCGGGCCATTCGAAGCGCAAGAAGGACTTGACAAGATGAAATACTCGAAGATAACTTCGGAACACAACTTCGCATCCGGCTCTCCCGGCCGAGAGTCGGATGCGGAGCTGGAATCGCGATCGGCCCTGACGGACTCGCGGCCCCCACGCTCATCCCGCGTGACACAGCACCGCACGATCCAGGAGGACAAGATGATCACCGCACTCATGCCGATGCCATCGCACACTCGCCTGCGGCTGACGGCGCGCGGGCGTCGCGTCGTCGTGAGCATGGTGTCTCTGCCTCTCGCGGCGGCGGTTTTCGTCGGCGTGCTCGCGAGCGGTGAGGCCCTCGCCTCGCGTAGCGTTTCGGCGTCGACCGATGAGTTCACCACCGTGCTGGTCGAGCCGGGCGACACCCTGTGGTCGATCGCCCTCGAGATGGCACCGGCCTCCGATCCGAGGGATGTCGTAGACGAGATCGTTCGCCTGAACGCGCTCGGGTCTTCGTCAGTTGTCGCGGGACAGAGCATCGCGATCCCGGCCCACCTCGCCTCCTAGACGTCGCCCCTCTGCCCGCGCGTCGTAGCATGGGAGGGGTGAGCGCATCCCTCGAAGACCTTCCTCTCCGCGACGATCTCCGGGGAAAGATCCCCTACGGGGCTCCTCAGGCAAGCGTGCCGATCGCGCTGAATGTCAATGAGAACACCCACCCGGTTCCGCAGGAGGTCGCCGACGACATCCTCGACGGGATCGCCGTCGCGCTGCGTGAGATCAACCGCTATCCCGACCGCGAGTTCGATACGTTGCGCACCGCGTTTGCCGACTATCTCGGCCACGGTCTGACTTCCGAGAACATGTGGGCGGCGAACGGATCGAACGAGGTGCTGCAGCACATCATGCAGGCCTTCGGCGGGCCCGGCCGCACGGTGTTCGGATTCGGTCCCACCTATTCGATGTACCCGCTCTTGGCGGCCGGAACCGGAGCGAGCTGGATCGCGGGCGATCGCGGACACGACTTCACGCTGACCCCCGAGTTCGCTGCCGAGCAAGTGGCCGCGGCAGATCCCGACATCATTCTGTTGTGCTCCCCGAACAACCCGACGGGAACGCCGCTGCCGATCGATGTCATCGAGGCGGTGTACGGTGCCTCCCGGGGCGTGGTCGTCGTCGACGAGGCGTATTGGGAGTTCGCGCCGCACGACCAGCGGTCGGCGTTGACGCTCCTGCACGATCGTCCCCGTCTGGCGGTGTCACGCACGATGAGCAAGGCGTTCGCCTTCGCCGGTGCACGCGTGGGTTATCTCGCGGCTGACCCCGCGTTCATCGACGCGCTGCGCCTCGTGCGACTGCCGTACCACTTGAGCTCGCTGACGCAAGCCGCGGCGCTCGGTGCGCTGCGCCACGCCGACACGATGCTCGCGATGGTCGATGACATCGTCGGGCAACGTGACCGCATGGGTGCGACGCTGTCCGCGCTCGGCTACGAACCCTACGAGTCGTGGACCAACTTCATCCTGTTCGGCGGGGTAAGTGATCCCGCCGCTACCTGGCGCGCGCTGTTCGAACGCGGGGTACTCGTGCGCGACGTCGGCCTGCCCGGCACGCTGCGGGTCTCGGCCGGCACGGAAGACGAGACCACAGCATTCCTCGACCAACTCGCGTCGATAGACTCGCAGGCATGAGCGAGCGCACGGCGAGCAAGACTCGTCGCACGAGTGAGTCATCCGTCGACCTCGAAATCAACCTCGATGGAACCGGTCGGAGCAGCATCGACACGACCGTTCCATTCTTCGACCACATGTTGACGGCATTCGCGAAGCACTCGCTGACCGACCTGACCGTGAAGGCGACGGGCGACACGCAGATCGACGCGCACCACACGGTCGAGGACGTCTCCATCGTGCTGGGCATCGCCATCCGCGAGGCGCTCGGCGATAAGGCCGGCATCTCCCGCTACGGCGACGCCCTGGTCCCGCTCGACGAAGCCCTCGCGCAGGCTGTCGTCGACATCTCGGGTCGTCCCTACCTGGTGCACACGGGTGAGCCGGCAGGCTTCGAACACCACCTGATCGGTGGCCACTTCACGGGATCTCTCGTGCGGCACACGTTCGAGGCGATCGCGTTCAACGGCGGCCTCACCGTGCACGTTCGCGGTGCTGGAGGGGCGCGACCCTCACCACATCGCCGAGGCCGAGTACAAAGCTTTCGCCCGAGCCTTCCGCCAGGCCAAGTCGCTCGATCCCCTCGTCGAGGGGATCCCGAGCACCAAGGGTGCGCTGTGACGGATGACGGGGCTCGCCCGCTCGTCGCCGTCCTCGACTACGGCTCCGGCAACGTCCACTCGGCCGTCAAGGCGCTGCAGGCCGCGGGCGCTGATGCGCGACTCACGTCGGACCCGCAGGTCGTGCTCGAGGCCGACGGTCTTCTGGTGCCTGGCGTCGGTGCGTTTCGCGCGGTCATGGAGGCGCTGCGGGCGAGCGGCGGGGACCGACTGATCGACCGGCGTCTGGCGGGCGGGCGCCCCGTGCTCGGCATCTGTGTCGGCATGCAGGTTCTGTTCGAGCTCGGCGTCGAGCGTGGCGTGGATACCGAGGGCATGGGGGAATGGCCGGGGGTCGTTCGCGAACTCGACGCGCCCGTTCTGCCCCACATGGGATGGAACACGGTCCGCCCCGATCCGGGGTCGAGGTTGTTCGCTGGCCTCGAGGATGAGCGCTTCTACTTCGTCCACTCTTTCGGCGTGCAGGAATGGCTGATGGAGGCGAACGGGCCTTTCGCCAACCCGCATCTCACATGGACGGACTACGGCGCACCGTTCCTCGCCGCGGTGGAGAACGGGCCGCTGTCGGCGACGCAGTTCCACCCCGAGAAGTCCGGCGCCGCGGGCATCCGTCTGCTCGCGAATTGGATCGACGGCCTGACCCCGACTAACATCTAGGCTTCGTGCCTATCCGGCCTTCGGACCGCCCAGCGCGGCACCCGAAATCGGTGTAAAACCGGCGCATCTGCCCACGCACGAGGATCCATGAACGACTTCTCCGCAACACCCGAGCTCGTCCTCCTTCCCGCCGTCGATGTCGCCGGGGGTAAGGCCGTCCGCCTGACTCAGGGCGAGGCCGGCACCGAGACTTTCCACGGCGACCCCGTCGACGCGGCGCTCGATTTCGCCCGGCAAGGCGCAACCTGGATCCACCTCGTCGATCTCGATGCCGCATTCGGTCGCGGAAACAACACCGCGGTGCTGCGCAAAGTGATCAAGCAGGTCAAGGGTGTGCGGGTCGAGCTATCCGGAGGCATCCGCGACGACCGCTCGCTCGAAGCCGCGCTCGAGAGCGGTGCCAGCCGCATCAACCTCGGCACGGCGGCGCTCGAGAACCCCGAGTGGGCGGCGGACGTCATCGCGCGTTACGGCGAGGCGATCGCCGTGGGCCTGGATGTGCGCGGCACGACGCTCGCCGCGCGTGGGTGGACCGAAGACGGCGGCGACCTGTGGACCGTCCTGCAGCGCCTCGAAGCCGCCGGATGCAGCCGCTATGTCGTGACGGATGTCACCAAGGATGGCACCCTCAAGGGCCCGAATCTCGACCTCCTCCGTCAGGTGACGTCTCGCACGCCGAAGCCTGTCGTGGCCTCGGGGGGCGTCTCGAGCCTTGATGACATCGCGGCTCTGCGCGAACTCGTCCCGCTCGGGGTCGAGGGCGCGATCGTCGGTCGGGCCCTCTACGCCGGCGCCTTCACGCTGGCCGAGGCGTTGGATGTCGCAGCCGGCTGACCCGGAAGACCCCGACGGTGGCGTGCACGAGCACGGCACCGACTCGGCGGGCGTTCCCTGGGAGGGACGCGCGTTCCAACCGAACCCGCACGCCGGCGATGACGGTTCTGCGCCCGAAGCCTTTCTCGTCGCCCTCGCCGCGTTCCGCACGGGCGAGGTGGGTCAGGCCGCTGTGGTCGACTCCTTGCGCTCGGCCCGCCTGCTCGTGCCCCTCGTTGCGGAACGCGGCGAGACGGGGGTCGCGCCATCCGGGCTGACCGTGGACAAAACGCAGGAACTCTCGATTGTCACGGTGGCCGCGCCCGACGGGCGCACGGTGCTGCCCGCGTTCTCGAGCGTCGCGGCGATGCAGGCGTGGGATGCCACGGCCCGACCGATCCCGACGCCCATGTTCCGCGTAGCTCAGGCGGCCGTGGGGGAGGGGACAGACCTGATCGTGGTCGATCCGGGCTCCGAGACCGAGTTCGTCATCCGTCGGCCCGCCGTCTGGGCGCTAGCGCAGGGCATCGATTGGGAGCCCAGTTTCGCCTCTCCAGAGGTGTTCGCGGGCCTCCAGGAGAGCGTCGGGGGCGAGCTCGCCGTCATCGATCTCGCGGTGGAGCCCGGCGACCCGACCGCGCGACTCCGCGCTCCGGAACTGGTCGTCAAGCTGGCGTTGATGCAGGGCCTCGAGCAATCGGAGCTGGATGCGGTGCTCGCACGCCTGGCTCAGCGTTGGGCGTCCGATGACCGCATTGCAACGCTCGTCGACTCGCTCACGGTTCGCCTGGAGCGCTCGGCTCCTTGACCACCGGTCGACTCAGGTGACGGGTCCTGTCCACTTCTCGCCCGGACCCTTGCCGATCGGGTCGGGAATGACGGATGCCTCGCGGAACGCCAGCTGAACCGACCGCAGCCCATCGCGCAGTGACCGGGCGTGCATGTCACTGACTTCGGGCGCGGCCGCGCTGATCAAGCCGGCGAGGGCGTTGATCAGTTTGCGAGCCTCATCGAGGTCGGTTTGGCTCTCGGGGTCGTCGGCGAGGCCGGTCTTGACGGCGGCGGCGCTCAACAGGTGAACCGCGGTGGTCGTGATGATCTCAACGGCCGGAACATCCGCGATGTCGCGGGTAGCGGCCGAGGCGGCACGCTCCTGTTCCTCCCAGCGAGCCTGGGTCGCGGCATCCGGTTCCCTACTGGGCTGGACATCTTCAGAAACGTTGTCTTCGGGGGGAATCGTGCTCACGTGTCGCTCTCTGCTAGACTTCTGCGGGCTCCGGGACTTTTGTCTCGGTTCGAAGAGGATTCGCATCCCACCCGCGCCGACCATAGGCCAGGCTACCGGGTACACGTGCTCCGCTGGCTCGTCTCGATCTGAGGCATCCGGTGGTCTGGGCACAAGGCCGGCGGGCTGTATCAACTCCGCGCCGGGTGGAATGCGACGTTCGCTTCACCCGGAAACTCTCGTCTCCGGGTGCTTCCACCCCGTGCGGCTTCGTCGTGCGGTTACCCAGATCTAGAGGAGTTCCGCATCAGCGATCCCCGCACCAACGACCGCATCCGCGTGCCCGAGGTCCGACTCGTCGGCCCCGCAGGAGAGCAGATCGGTGTCGTCCGCATCGAGGCAGCACTGCGCCTCGCTCAGGAGGCAGAGCTCGACCTCGTCGAGGTGGCCCCCAACTCGAAGCCGCCCGTGGTCAAGATCATGGATTACGGGAAGTTCAAGTACGAGGCTGCGCAGAAGGCCAAGGAAGCTCGTCGCAACCAGGCGAACACGGTCCTCAAAGAGGTCCGGTTCCGTCTGAAGATCGACGAGCACGACTACGAAACCAAGCGCAAGCGCGCCGAGGGCTTCCTGAAGACCGGAGACAAGGTCAAGGCGATGATCCTCTTCCGTGGTCGCGAGCAGTCGCGTCCCGAGCAGGGCGTGCGTTTGCTTCGTAAGTTCGCCGAGGACGTCGCCGAGTTCGGCACGGTCGAGTCGAACCCCACGATCGACGGTCGCAACATGGTCATGGTGGTCGCACCGCACAAGAACAAGTCCGAGGTCAAGACCGAGCAGAACGCCAAGCGCGACGCGACCAAGCAGGCCGCACGCGAGGCTCGCGCCCCCCGGACAGAGTCCGAAACGGCTGAGTCGGCCGCTGAGTAGGACCCCTCACACGACTCCCGCCTCGGCGGGTGCACACCCACGACGCCCTCCGGGGCCTCAGCAAAGGAAAACGAGATGCCGAAGCAGAAGACCCACTCGGGTGCCAAGAAGCGCTTCAAGATCACCGGTAGCGGAAAGCTCAAGAAGCAGCAGGCCGGTATGCGCCACAACCTCGAGGGCAAGTCGAGTCGTCGGACTCGCCGCCTGAACCAGGACCAGGTCCTGTCCAAGGCCGACACCAAGGTCGCCAAGAAGCTTCTCGGTCGCTGAGCGCGCCGAATCAGGATAGGAAACAAGACAAATGGCTAGAGTCAAGCGGGCAGTAAACGCCCACAAGAAGCGTCGCGTCATCCTCGAGCGCGCCTCCGGTTACCGCGGACAGCGTTCGCGCCTGTACCGCAAGGCCAAGGAGCAGGTCACCCACTCCCTCGTCTACGCGTACCGTGACCGTCGCAAGCGCAAAGGCGACTTCCGTCGTCTGTGGATCCAGCGCATCAACGCCGCGTCCCGCCAGAACGGCCTCACGTACAACCGCTTCATCCAGGGCCTCGGCCTCGCGGGTGTGCAGGTTGACCGTCGCATGCTGGCCGAGCTCGCGGTGAACGAGCCCGCCACGTTCGCGTCGCTCGTCGCCACGGCCAAGGCTGCTCTGCCGGCCGACACGTCGGCGCCGAAGGCGTCCGCGTAAGCAGCTGTCGATCGAATGCCCCGCTCTCCTCCGGAGGCGGGGTTTTCGTCTGCCTCCGGCATCCGTCGCCCTCCCGCATCCCTTTCCGCACGGCTTGGGGCGTCAGATTCTCGTTGGGGCGCGGTGTCCCGCGCCCCAACGTCGTTCTGACGCCCCAGGTTGGTGGTGGTTGGTGGTTGGTGGTTGGTGGTTGGTTGGTGGGGTTGGGTTGTGTGAAGGCGGGGGAGAGTGGGTCGCCGGGCGTTCGCGGGTACGACACCGCCGCGCCGTAGACTGTGCGGGTGCTCGAGAACCCGCGCTCACCGCGCGTGCGCGCCGTCGCAAAGCTGACCAAACGAAGCGCCCGTCAAGAGACCGGGCTGTTTCTGCTCGAGGGGCCGCAGGCGGTTCGCGAAGCCCTGACCTATCGCCCCGAGGCGATCGTCGAGTTCTTCGCTACCCCCACAGCGATCGAGCGGCACGGTGAGCTGCGTGAGCTCGCCTCCGCTGCCGGGGTCGAGATCGAGTACACGACCGAAGCCGTCCTCGACGCCATGGCCGACACCGTCACGCCGCAAGGGGTCGTCGCAGTCGCCCGGCAGTTCCCGGTTTCGATCCGCGAGGTTTTCGGGGCTTCACCGCGCCTGATCGCGGTGTGCGAAGAGGTTCGCGACCCCGGCAATCTCGGAACGATCATCCGGGCAGCGGATGCCGCGGGCGCTGATGCCGTCGTGTTGACCGGCCGCACGGTCGATCCGTACAACCCCAAGGTCGTGCGCGCGACCACCGGTTCCCTGTTCCACCTGCCGATCGCGCTCACGACCGACCTCGCGGAGGCGCTCGAGCTGGCGCGCGGCGCGGGCCTGCGGGTCATCGCCGCCGATGTGAAGGGCGACGATCTGCTCGAGGCACGCGGCCGAGGGATCCTCACCGAGCCGACCGCATGGCTCTTCGGGAATGAAGCCCGCGGCCTGGAGGACACGGCGCTCGCGCTCGCCGATCTGGCCCTGAGATTGCCCATCTACGGCCGCGCGGAATCGCTGAATCTCGCGACCGCCGCGAGCGTCTGCCTCTACGAGAGTGCGTTCGCCCAACGTTCCGTGCGCTCCATCTGAGAGAGACGACCGCCTGTTACGGTCCGGTAAAGGTCGTGTCACCGGCGCATCGGTTCTTCTGACCCGTGCGTAGGGTGAGCTTCATGGTCAGCCAGAGCGACGCACAGCCGAAGACGTCGAACATCGCAGCACGGCGCGGTGAGCCGCTCGTCGTCATCGAGCACGTCGACAAGCACTTCGGTGAACTGCATGTCCTCCGCGACATCACGACCGTCGTCAACAGGGGCGAAGTCGTCGTCGTGATCGGTCCTTCGGGCAGCGGAAAGTCGACGCTATGCCGCGCGGTCAATCGCCTCGAGACGATCGACTCGGGCGTCATCACGATCGACGGCGCGAAGCTGCCGGAGGAAGGCGCGGGACTCGCGAAGCTCCGGGCAGACGTCGGCATGGTGTTCCAGTCCTTCAATCTCTTCGCTCACAAAACGGTTCTCGAGAACGTCACGCTCGGGCCCATCAAGGTCCGTGGCATGAAGAAGAAAGCCGCCGTCGAGATGGCGATGAAGTTGCTCGATCGTGTCGGGGTCGCCAACCAGGCGTCGAAGATGCCGAATCAACTGTCCGGCGGGCAACAGCAGCGTGTCGCGATTGCCCGATCGCTCGCGATGAACCCGAAGGTGATCCTGATGGACGAGCCGACCAGCGCGCTCGACCCCGAGATGATCAACGAGGTTCTCGATGTGATGATCGGCCTCGCTGCGGACGGCATGACGATGATCGTCGTCACGCACGAGATGGGATTCGCACGAAAAGCCGCCGACCGCGTGCTCTTCATGGCGGACGGAGCCATCGTCGAAGAGGCGACCCCCGAGAAGTTCTTCACCAATCCCCAGAGCGAACGGGCACAGGACTTCCTCTCGAAGATCCTCGAGCACTGAGCGCACCGGAAAATACTTGGTCGCCACCGCGGCCGGGGCCCTACAAAACAGGTCGCCAACCCGCGACCCCCACAGCAAAGGACAGGTAGGACATGAAACGTTCACGACTTTCCCTCATCGGCCTCGCGGCAGTCGGCGCGCTCGCGCTCTCGGCATGCGCCGGCGGCAGCGGCGACGAGACCTCGGTCGAGCCCGAGGAATCGCCCACGTTCGAAGCCGGCACCACAATGGCCGAGCTCGCTGAGGCGGGCACCATCACGATCGGTACGAAGTTCGACCAGCCTCTCTTCGGTCTGATGGGCCCGACGAACGAGCCGGAAGGATTCGACGTCGAGATCGGCAAGATCATCGCCGCTGAACTAGGCATCGCGGCAGAGGACATCGATTGGAAGGAAGCGGTTTCAGCAAACCGCGAGCCTTTCATCGAGAACGGTGAAGTCGACCTCGTCATCGCCACTTACACGATCAACGACACCCGCAAGGAGGTCGTCTCGTTCGCGGGTCCGTACTACATGGCCGGCCAGTCGATCCTGACCCTGGCCGACAACGAGGACATCGAGAGCGAGGATGACCTGGTCGGCCAGCCCGTGTGCTCGGTGACAGGATCGACCCCCGCCGCGAACCTGGAGGCGCTCGGCGCCGAGGTGTTGCTCACTGACACCTACTCCAACTGCCTCGAGCCGCTGCGTAGCGGCGCCGTCGTGGCTGTGTCCACGGACAACGTGATCCTCGCAGGGCTTGCCGCGCAGAACGAGGGCGAGTTCAAGGTCGTCGGTGAGCCGTTCACGGACGAGCCCTACGGCATCGGCCTGGCGCTCGATGACACCGACTTCCGCATGTGGATCAACGACGTGCTCGAAGCGGCCTATGAGGACGGTCGCTACCAGGACGCCTGGGACGCCACGGCCGGAACGATCCTGCCGTACGTCGACCCGCCCGCGGTCGACCGCTACTGATTGAGCGGATGCCCCGGGCGGCAAGGATTCTGCGTCCGGGGCATCCGTCCCCCTGAAAGGAATGGAGATCGCGTGGAGCAACTCGCCTCGCTGATGCCGGTGTTCTGGGAAGGCTTCCGGGTCACCCTGCTGCTCCTCGCCGTCTCCGGCGTTCTGGCGCTCGTCATCGGAACCGTCATCGCGGCGATGCGTATCTCGCCGGTCGGTTCCCTGCGGGTCTTCGGGGCGGTCTGGACGGAGATCGCGCGCAACACCCCGTTGACCCTCGTCTTCTTCTTCTTCGCTTTCGTCGTGCCGTTCCTCGGAGTTCGGCTTCCCTACGTCGTGCTGGCGATCTTCGCCCTCACGTACTACACGTCGCCCTTCGTCGCCGAAGCGCTGCGCTCAGGCATCAACGGCGTGCCGGTCGGCCAGGCCGAGGCGGCGCGAAGCATCGGCCTGGGCTTCGGTCAGACCGTCACGCTCGTCGTTCTCCCGCAGGCGTTCCGGATGACGATCCCGCCGCTCATCAACGTCTTCATCGCGCTCACGAAGAACACCTCGGTGGCCGGAGCATTCTTCGTCGCCGAGCTCTTCGCATCCACCCGTGAACTGGCGAACGCGAACGGAAACATCGTCATCCCGATCCTTCTCATCACCGCGGCGCTCTACCTGGTCGTGACCGTCCCCCTGGGACTCTTCGCAGGCCAGCTCGAGAAGAGAGTGGTGATGGGCCGATGAGTGCTCCGAGCGTTCTCTTCGACGCGCCCGGTCCTCGCGCGCGGCGGACATCCCGCATCGCGTCCGTCGTCGGCCTGATCGTCGTGGCCGGACTCATCGCCTGGGGTGTGATCATCCTGGCGCTGCCGCGCGAATCCGGCGGCGTGACCGTACCCGGAATGTTCGCGCCGACGCGCTGGGACATCTTCAGTGACCCGGTCGTCTGGGGCTTCATCGGCCAGGGTGTCCTCGCTACGCTGCGAGCCGCCGCCGTCGCGGCCGTGGGCGCGATGGCGCTCGGTATCGTGCTCTCGCTCATGCGCAGTTCGACCATTGCGTGGGTGCGCATCCCCACCGCCGTGTTCATCGAGTTCTTCCGCGGCATGCCCGTGCTGCTGATGATGCTCTTCATCCTTCTGGTTGCCTCGACGGGCGCCTTCTGGGCGGTCGTCATCGCGCTGGTTCTCTACAACGGGACGCTCATCGGGGAGGCGCTGCGGGCGGGCCTCGTCGCGCTGCCGCGCGGTCAGCGCGAGGCCGCGCTCTCGCTCGGCATGCGCGAATTCCAGTCGAAGCTGCTCGTGGAATTCCCGCAAGCCTTCCGGCAGATGTTGCCGATCATCGTCGCCCAGCTCGTCGTCCTGTTGAAGGACACTTCCCTCGGCTACATCGTGGGCTACAACGAACTGATCCGAACGACGATGAATCAACTCGCGAGCTTCTACGGCAACCGCTATCTGTTCTCGCTTTTCGCGGTGTCGCTCGCGATCTACCTCGCGATCAACCTGACGCTGTCGTGGTTCGCACGGTGGTTGTCGCGCCGCACGGCAAGCGGGGGCAAGCGCAGCAAGAAGAGCGGCGGCGGCAAGCCGACCGATCCGGATCAGGCGATCTTGATGGCGGAGGCTTCGGGGATGGCTCGTGCCTCGGGCCAATCCGGCTCCGGCCTGTAGCTCTCGTGCAGCGGCGGGGCGGGGCCATCCGGCCCCGGTAGACTCGCCTCTCGTGTCTGACACTCCTGAGATCACGCCCGAGGCGGTCGATTCCGCGGCATCGGCGGCGCTCGCAGCCGTTGCCGCCGCGACGACCACCGCAGAGCTCAAGGCTGCGCGTGCGGCTCATGCGGGGGAGGGGTCGCCCCTTGCGCAGCTGAACTCCCGCATGCGCGATGTGCCGAAGGACCAGAAGGCCGAGTTCGGCAAGCTCATGGGCCAGGCGCGTGGACGTGTCGCGCAGGCGCTCGCCGCGCGCGAGGCCGAGTTGGTCGAGGCCGAGACGGCCGCCCGGCTCGAGGCGGAGCGGATCGACATCACTGCGGTGGCATCCCGCACGCGCGTGGGCGCGAGGCATCCGCTCACCCTTCTGCAAGACCAGGTCAGCGACATCTTCGTCGGCATGGGGTGGGAGATCGCCGAGGGACCCGAGCTCGAGCACGAGTGGTTCAACTTCGACGCGCTCAACTTCGACGTCGACCACCCGGCGCGGCAGATGCAGGACACGTTCTTCGTCGACCCGGTCGACCGCCACCTCGTGATGCGCACGCACACGAGCCCCGTGCAGGTTCGATCGATGCTCGAGCGCGACATCCCGATCTACGTGCTCTGCCCGGGTCGGGTCTACCGCACGGACGAATTCGACTCGACGCACCTGCCCGTCTTCACGCAGTTCGAGGGGCTCGTCGTCGACAAGGGCATCACGATGGCGCACCTCAAGGGCACCCTCGATCACGCCGCGCGGGTGCTGTTCGGACCCGAGGCCAAGACGCGCTTCCGTGCCAACTACTTCCCGTTCACCGAGCCGTCGGCCGAGCTCGACCTCTGGCATCCGACGTTCAAGGGCGGCGCCCGCTGGATCGAGTGGGGCGGCTGCGGAATGGTCAACCCGAACGTGCTGCGCGCCGCGGGCATCGACCCCGAGGTCTACTCGGGCTTCGCATTCGGAATGGGCATCGAGCGGACGCTGATGTTCCGCAGCGACGTGCAAGACATGCGTGACATGGCCGAGGGCGATGTGCGCTTCAGCGAGCAGTTCGGGATGGTGGTCTGATGCGCGTTCCGCTGTCGTGGTTGCGTGAGTACGTCGATGTGCCGACGGATGCGTCGCCGGAGGACGTGCTCGAAGCGCTCGTGCGCGTCGGGTTCGAAGAAGAAGACGTGCACCGGTTCGAGGTGACGGGTCCCGTCGTCGTCGGCGAGGTGCTCTCATTCGAGGCCGAGCCGCAGTCGAACGGCAAGACGATCCGCTGGTGCCAGGTGCAGGTCGCGCCGGAGGGCGAGACCGCCGCCGATGGTGGCCCTGCCGTGCACGGGATCGTCTGCGGTGCCGGCAACTTCTTCGTCGGCGACAAGGTCGTTGTGACGCTGCCCGGCGCCGTGCTGCCCGGACCCTTCCCGATCGCCGCGCGCAAGACCTACGGTCATGTGTCGGACGGCATGATCGCTTCCGCGAAGGAGCTCGGGCTCGGTGATGAGCACGCGGGGATCCTGCGCCTCAGCGAGCTCGGCATCGACGCACCCGTCGGTACGGACGCTATTGCTCTGCTCGGGCTCGACGACGTCGCGGTCGAGATCAACGTCACGCCTGACCGTGGGTACGCGCTGTCGATGCGCGGTGTCGCTCGCGAGTACTCGCACTCGACGGGTGCGGCGTTCCGCGATCCGGGCCTGCGTCCCTGGGGTGAGGTCGAGCCGGGTTCCGGCTTCGCCGTCGCCGTTGCCGACGATGCCCCCCTCCGCGGGCGCGTCGGTGCCTCGGAGTTCGTGGTTCGCGTCGTCCGCGGGGTGGATGCTTCGGCCCCGACCCCGCCGTGGATGATCGCGCGGCTCACCCTCGCCGGCATCCGGTCCGCTCGGCATCCTGATCGACATCACCAACTACGTCATGCTCGAGCTCGGCAACCCGATCCACGGGTACGACCTCGACGCGCTCACGGGCGGGATCACGGTGCGCCGTGCGCGGGCGGGCGAATACCTCACGACGCTCGACGGCAAGGACCGCACGCTCGATCCGGAAGACCTGTTGATCACGGATGACTCGGGGCCCATCGGTCTCGCGGGCGTCATGGGCGGAGGTCCGACCGAGATGAGCGATGCCACCCGCAATGTGCTGATCGAGGCTGCGATTTTCGACACTGTCTCGATCGCGCGCACGGCACGTCGGCACAAGCTGCCGTCCGAGGCATCCCGTCGCTTCGAGCGCGGTGTCGACCCGCTGATCCCGTTCGTCGCGGCCCAGCGTGTCGTCGACCTGATGGTCGAGCTCGCGGGCGGCACGGCCGATTCGCTCGGCGGCGCCCTGTTCACGCACCTATCAACGGCAGGCGATAGCGCTGCCGGCGAGCTTCGTGTCTGGCGTCATCGGCGTCGACTACGAGCCCGCGCGGGTGCGCGGCGCGCTCGAGCTGATCGGATGCGTCGTCGACGAGACGGCCGCCGGCTGGGACGTGACGCCGCCGTCGTGGCGCCCCGACCTGACGGACAAATGGACCCTGGCCGAAGAGGTCGCGCGCATCGAGGGCTACGACCAGATTCCCTCGGTGTTGCCGACACCACCCTCCGGTCGCGGGCTGACCGAGGCACAGCAGGGCCGGCGCCGCGTCGCGAACGCGCTCGCCGCGGCGGGCTTCGTCGAGACGCCGTCGTTCCCGTTCACGACCGAGGCCCTGAACGACCTGCACGGGTCGGTCTCGGGTGAGCACCTGCCGAGCATCAAGCTCGCGAACCCGCTGGACGGACAGTCGCCGTTCCTGCGGCGCTCGCTGGTTCCCGCGCTGCTGCAGGCGGCGCACCGCAACCTCTCGCGCGGGCTGACGGATCTGGCGATCTTCGAGACCGGCAGCGTGTTCTTGCCCGAGCCCGGGGTCGAGTACGGCACGTCATTCGTGCCGCCGCTCGCCGAGCGGCCGAGCGATGATGTCCTCGCGGAGCTGAACGCGTCGATCCCGCCGCAGCCGCGACACGTCGCCGTGTTGCTCACCGGAAACCTGGCGCCCAAGCAGCCCGGCCGCGCGGCCGAGCCCGCGGACCTGAGCGCGGCCCTCGACGCCGTGCGGGTCATCGCGGCCGCCGCAGGCGTGTCGGTCGACGTGGCGCAGGGCACTCGTGCCGCGCTCCACCCGGGTCGGACCGGTGTGCTCGCGGTCGAGGGTCCAGATCAGACGCGCGTTCAGATCGGTTACATCGGCGAACTACTGCCGGCGGTGGCCGAGGCATCCGATCTTCCCGGTCGCGTGGTCGTGGCCGAGCTGAATCTCGATCTGCTCCTCTCGCTCGTGTCATCGCGGGTCGTCGCGGCGTCGCTGTCGGGCTTCCCCGCGGCGACGCAGGATGTGTCGCTCGTCGTGGCGGCGGATGTACCGGCCGCCGATGTGCGTTCGGCGCTCGAGCAGGGCGCGGGCGAACTGCTCGAGTCGGTGCGGCTGGTCGATGACTACCGCGGCACGGGCGTGCCCGAGGGATCGAAGAGCCTCACGTTCGCTCTGCGGTTCCGGGCCCCGGATCGGACGCTCACGGCGGCCGAGGCGACGGACGCCAAGCTCGCCGGTGTCGCGGCTGCGGCCGAGCGTTTCGGCGCCAGCATCCGCGACTGACGCACCGAATCGTTTGCGGGCGCGCGGATGCGCTGAACGGCGGCACCTGGTGCGGTCAGCGCGAGGGCCAGTGCCATGACGGGACGTCGAGCATGCCCTGACCCTCGATGCGCGTGCCGTAGCCCGTCGACTCCAGCCGCACGATGTCGGCGCCCGCGTTCGCGAGCGACGCGGCCAGCCTGTCGGCGTGCGTCACGACGATGATCTGGCTCTCTTCCGATGCCGCGTTGATCAGCGCCCCGAGCGGATCGAGCAGCTCGGGATGAAGGCTCGACTCGGGCTCGTTCAGCACGAGCAGGGGAGCGGGCCGGGCCGGCAGTAGAGCCGCGCACAGCAGCAGGTATCGGAGCGTCCCATCCGATAGTTCGGTCGTCTCGAGGGGCCGCAACAGGCCGGGCTGGTGCATGAGCAGGCGGAACAGGCCCCCGGATGCCGCGACCTCCACCCGTCCGCCGGGAAACGCACGAGCCACCTCGCGCGCGAGGGCATCGCCGTGTCCGGCATCCTGAATCGTCGCCCACACCGCCGCGAGGTTCTCGCCGCCGTGAGCGAGTGTCTGCGTGCGTGTACCGACTCGCGGATGCCGCGCCGGGGCCTCCCGGTCCGTGCGGAAGTGGTCGTAGAACCGCCAGGCGCGCAGCATCCGTCGCACCGAAAGCGTCTCCGGCGCGGCGTCGCCATCGCCGAGATCGGTCAGGATGCTCTCGAAGGGCGCGAGGCGCTGATCGGCATCGATCCATCCGTCGCGGCGCACGCGCACCGCGGCGCGCGTCCGGTCGACGAGCGTCGCGGCTGGTCGCGCCACGGCGCCGGCGAAGATCTGCTCGCGTTTGATCTCGGCATCGCGGGCGAAGACGCTGAGTTTGTCGGCCTGGGGCAGTCCGTAGTCGACCAGGTAGCCCAGATCGTCTGTCGCTACTCCCAGCCGGAGCGAGATGGGATCGCGCCGCACCGTTCCCTGTGCGCCCGCCCCCGCGGGCGTCTCGGGGCCCGCCCACAGTGCAGAGTCGAGCCCGCCTTCCTCGGCGATGGCGCCGATGGCGTCGCCGGATGCCCCGGCCGCGAGCAGGCGGAGTGCCCGGTACAGGCTCGATTTGCCGGTGCCGTTCGCTCCGGTCACCACGGTCAGGCGCCCGAGGGGGAGGGCGAGGTCGACGAGTGACCTGTATCCGGCTACGGCGAGTGTCTGGATCATGCGCACCAGTCTGGCCCGGGCATCCGACGCTCTGCCGCTCGGCGGGGATGTCCGACTCAACCTGTGGTGTTCTGCCAAAGTAGTTCCGTTGGGGTCGTGGGGGAACGGGCGTAGCCCAGGATGAGGAGTCGTCGGAGATGTCCTCCGTTCTCTATCGAATCGGTCGATTCTGCGCCCGCCGGCGGTGGTGGGTGCTGGCTGCGTGGCTCGTCCTGGCCGTCGGCGGCGGCACGGCTGCCACGGCGCTCGGCAACAACCTGCAGTCGTCTTTCGACATCCCCGGCACGCAGGCTCAGTCCGCGCTCGACACGCTGGAGCAGCGGTTTCCGCAGCTGAGCGGAGCGAGCGGGCGCGTCGTCGTGGTTGCCCCCGACGGATCCTCGATCGCGGACGATGCGGACGCGATCGGTGCGGTGTGCGAGAGCCTGGCGGTCGTCGCGGGCGTGACGAACGTCGGATGCCCGTACCCGATGACTGCGAGCGGCTCATCGCCCGCGGGCTCGGGCACGGCCGATCAAGTGTCGTCGGACGGGCGGATGGCGTTCATCGCACTGCAGCTCTCGGATCCAGCCGACGACATTCCGGCGAGCCTCGTCACGGCGGTCGACGACGCGACGGCGCCCCTGACCCAGGCGGGACTGCAGGTGGCGGTTTCGGGGATCGTGCCGGCCGCCGCATCCGGTGTCGATTGGACCGAACTGGTCGGGATGGCCGTGGCCTATGTCGTGCTGGCGGTGACCTTCGGCTCGCTCCTGGCTGCCGGGATGCCGCTCGTCACCGCGGCCATCGGCGTCGGCGTGGCGACGAGCTCGATCACGATCGTCGCCGCTTTCGCGCCGGTTCAGGCGACCGCGCCCGTGCTCGCGACGATGCTCGGCCTCGCGGTGGGGATCGACTATGCGTTGCTCATCACGTCTCGACACCGCGACAACCTCCGGCAGGGCATGGCGGTCCACGAGTCCGTCGCCGTGTCGATCGCGACGGCGGGAACGGCGGTCGTGTTCGCGGGACTGACCGTGATGATCGCTCTGCTCGGACTCGGGGTCGCGGGCATCCCGTTCCTCACGGTCATGGGCCTCGGCGCCGCAGCCGCCGTGCTCTGCGCACTGGCGGTTGCCGTGACGCTGCTTCCGGCGATCCTGACCCTGTGCGGGCGGCGACTCATCCCGAAGCAGCGTCGCCGAAAGCGCGCTGCCGCGGCGCCGAGCGGGCCGAAACCCGCCCCGGCGTGGGTGCGGATCGCGACGCGGGCGCCGCTCGTCACCGCAGCGGTCGTCGTTGTTGTGCTTCTCACCCTGGCGATACCGGCCGCGGGCATCCGTCTGACGCTGCCGGATGCGGGCTACGACCCGGCGGGTTCGCCGCCGCGCGTCGCCTACGACCTGCTGGACGAGGGGTTTGGCCCCGGGTTCAACGGCCCGTTGCTGATCACCGCCGACATTTCTCGCACGCTCGACATCGAACAGGCCCTTGACGCCCTCGACGGTGAGTTCTCGTCGGTCGAGGGCGTCGCGGCGACCTCGCAGGCGTTCCCCAACGAGGCCCTCGACCTCGCGGTGCTCACGATCACCCCCACGAGCGCGCCGAGTTCGGCCGAGACGGGCGACCTCGTGCAGCGGTTGCGCGACATGGTCCCGGCCTTCGAGTCCGCGCACGGGTTCGGCTTCCAGGTCACGGGCCAGACCGCGCTCGCCATCGATATCTCCGACCGGTTGGGGGCGGCGCTGCTGCCGTTCGCGCTGGTCGTCGTCGGGCTGTGCCTGCTGCTGCTGATGATCATGTTCCGCTCGATCGCCGTTCCGGTGACCGCCACATTCGGCTACCTGCTGACCGTGGGGGCGGCACTGGGTGTCTCGACAGCGGTCTTCGAGTGGGGGTGGGCGGCCGATCTGCTCGGCGTGGGGAAGGTCGGCCCGGTGATCAGCTTCATGCCGATCCTGGTGATGGCCGTGCTGTTCGGCCTGGCCATGGACTACCACGTCTTCCTCGTCTCGCGGATGCGCGAGCGCTATGCCGCAACGGGGGTTGCCCGGGCATCCGTGCTCGAAGGATTCTCGGCCTCCGCGCGCGTCGTGACGGCCGCGGCCCTCATCATGTTCTCGGTCTTCTTCTCATTCGTTCCCGGCGGCAACGCCATCATCCAGCCGATCGCCCTCGCGCTTGCGGTGGGTGTGCTGATCGACGCGTTCGTCGTGCGGATGACTCTGGTGCCGGCTCTCATGACGCTGCTCGGCGACCGCGCGTGGTGGCTGCCCCGCGGGCTCGCACGGGTTCTGCCCGATGCCGACATCGAGGGTGAGGCGGTGCAGCGGATGCTCGCGCAGCGCAGTTGGCGGGACGCTGATGAGCTGCGCCGCGATGGTGTGCACGCGCAGGATGCCTCTTTCGCGGGCCTCGATCCGGTGACCTTCGCCGTGCCCGCCCGTGCGGTGCTGCTGGTGCGGGGCGACGGCGCCGATCGGGTCTGCGCCGTACTGGCGGGCAGGTCCGGCGACGTCGAGGGAGACCTGGCGGTGCAGGGGCACCTGCTGCCGTTCGAGCGGAGCACGCTGGCCGCACACAGCGCCCATGTCGAGATCGCGCCCCCGCCCGTGGACGCCGAGTCCGTCGGCGACTACTTGAGGGGGATGCTCCGGCTGAACGGTGTCTCCCGACGCGACCTGTCCGAGCGGACACACGACGCGGCGCGCGCTTTCGACGCGCTTCTCGACGTCGTCGGTGCGCCCGTGGGGACCGAGACCGGACCCGAAACGCTCGTTGCACGGCTGGGCGATGGCGGACGCTGGGCGCTCGACGCGTCAGTCGCGCTGTCTTCCGGCCTGCCGCTCGTGGTGATGGATCTGCGCGGACGATCGCCGCAGGTCGTGGCAGCCGTGCTCGGCCGCCTCGACGCGTCGGCGACGGCCGTGTTCGCCGTCGACGACGAGTGCGCGCCGGTCACCGACCGCATCGTCGTCTCTGTGCGGGTCAGCGCCGCAGCGCTCGAAAGGAGCAGCTCGTGAACAGCTTCTGGAGCCTCGTGCCCGCTCCCGCGCGATCACGCCGACGTGCGGCGCGTGGTCATCTTGCTCGCGGTGGTCGCGCCGCTGCTCATCCTGCTGACGATGCTTCCGCAGCGGAGCGAAGAGACGCTGTCGGCCGCGATCGTCAACCTCGATACGCCGATCGAGGAAGGCAGCGAACCCGTGGCTGCGGGCAAGCTGCTCACCGAGAACCTCTTGACGAGCCAGGACGGCCTGACCTGGACCCTGACCGACACGAAAACGGCATCGGCGGGACTCGCCGACGGCAGCTTTCAGGCGATCGTGACGATCCCCGCCGACTTCTCTCAGAATGTCGCAACGATCGGCTCGGATGCCCCGACGGCGGCGCAGCTGCAGGTGCAGACCAGCACCCGCCACGGCTACGTCGAGGGGAAAGTCGCCGACGCGGTCGCGGCCGGGTTGCCCCGCGGCGTCGCCGCCGAGTTGACCTCCGGTTATGTGGCCGGAACCCTGGGCGCTTTCGCGGAGCTGTCGGAATCGCTCGGGCAGGCGGCATCCGGTGCTCACGAACTCACGGCGGGCATTGCGGGCGCGGGCGAGGGCGCCGGCGGGATCGAGGTGGGCACCACCGATCTCGCCGCGGGTATCGGCGAGATCGCGCAGATTCTCGGCGCCCTGCCTCAGGGTGCGCGTGACCTGGGCGCGCTCAGCGGGGCGGCGTCTGCCGACACGGCGGCTCTCGCGGGTTCCGTGGCTTCTGAAGCTCTCGTGGCGGGAGAGCTCGCTCTCGCTCAGGATCTCGGCGTCGCCGAGCTCGACGCGATTGCGGCGCTCATAGCGCTCGATCCGCACCCAACCGGCGAGTGAGCTTCTCGATGACATCACGGCCCTGCGTGCGCAGGCCGCGGCAGTCGCCGCACGGCTGCAGACACACGCCGGTGCGCTCGCGGGTGACTCCGTGGATGCGGCGGCGGTAGCGATCGGCGCGGGCGTCGTCGCTGATGTCGCCGGGCCCGTCGCGGTCGGGCTCGGGCAGCTCGCCCAGGCGGAAGCCGAGGCGGCCGCGGGAGCGCGCGCGCTGGCCGAAGGCGCCGGTGAATTGCGGGTCGGGTTGGGCGAACTAGCGTCGGGATCGGGGGAGCTCGCCTCGGGCCTCGACACCGCCGCGGCCGACATCCCCGCATACTCCGCCGACCAGCAGAAGACGATCGCGGGCGTCGTGGCCGACCCGATCGGTGTCAACACCGCATCGGTTGGGGGACCAGCCAACGCCCGTGCGGCGGCAGTGGCCGCGCTCGTGCCCGTCGCTCTGTGGTTGGGTGCGCTGGCCACCGCGCTCGTGGTCGCTCCGTTTTCGCGAGCTGCGCTCGGCACCCCGGCCTCGGCCCGCCGCATCGCGGGGCAGGCAGCGTTCGTCGGTGTGGTGGTCGGTATCGTCCAAGCCATCCTGGTGTGGGTCGGCGTGGCGGTGTTGGGCGTCGCTCCCGATCGCATGGCCGTTGCCTTCGCCCTGACTGTGGTCATGTCGGTGTGCTTCGCCCTCGTCCACCAGGCGCTCTGCGGCCTGTTCGGTCGTGCGGGTCTGGTTGTCTCGGTCGTCGCGCTCGGGGTGCAGGTTGTCGCGGCGGGAATCGCCGGGCCGGTACCGGCCGGTTCGATCGCCGCGGGGCCCCTTGCGCTGCTGCCACTCAGCCTCGGGCTGCAGGGCACGCAGGCCCTGCTCGGAGGTTCGCTACACGCCGTGCTCCAGGCGGCGATCGGCCTGCTGCTCTGGGCGGGTGTTGCAGCCCTCGGTGCTGTCGCGGCGGTCGCCCGGGCGCGCAGCCGCAGCGCGTCCGAGGGCCCGGCTTCGCGGTCTGCCGCACAACATTCCGGATAACCCGCGGGCCGCGTGGGGGTGCCCCCGGAATGACGGGGGTCGTCGGTTGCGTGGGGCCGATTCATCCGGAATGTTGTCCGCCCCCCGTGCCGGGCGGCCGGGCGGCCGGGCGCTGCGAAGCGGGAGTTGCGCCGACGGCGGAACGGGGTGCGGGCGGGTCCCGCGGCTGCTGGGATGGCCCCATGTCAAACGTTTTGATTCTGGGCGGAACCGGATGGCTGAGCGGCGAAGTGGCGCGGCGATGGCGGGATGCCGGGGCATCCGTCACCTGTCTTATTCGCGGCGGCCGACCGGTACCCGAGGGCACCACGCTGATGCTCGCCGACCGAAACGGGCCCGACGCCTATGCCGAGGCGGCAGCTCGAGAATGGGACGAGATCGTGGATGTCTCGTCCACCCCCGCGCACGTCACGACGGCCGTCGGGGCGCTGGCCGCGCGCACCGCGCACTGGACGTACGTGTCGTCGGTGTCGGTGTACGCGGCGCACGACGAGGTCGGTGCCGACGAGAGCGCCGCGCTGAGCGAACCGGCCGCGGCCACGACACCAGAAGATGAGTACGACTACTCCCGCGCCAAGGCGGCGGCCGAGGCATCCGTCCGTCATGGACTCGCGGATCGCGCGGCGATCGTGCGTCCGGGCTTGATCGTTGGGCCGGGCGATCCGACCGATCGGTTTGGCTACTGGGTCGGCCGGTTCGCACTCGCAGCGTCCGAACCCGTTCTTGTGCCGGCTGCTCCCGCCGCGATGGCGCAGGTGGTCGATGTCGCCGATGTCGCGGATTTCATCGTCGCCGCGGGTACCGAACCGTGGCAAGGCGTCGCGAACGCCGTCGGACACCCGCTGCCTCTGGGAGAGCTTCTGGCGCTCGCACGGGATGTCGCGGGCCACACCGGCGACGTGGTCGAGGCCGACGAAGAATGGCTCGCTTCCCAAGATGTCGGCTATTGGATGGGCCCGAGGTCGCTGCCTCTGTGGCTGCCGAGCGATATGCCCGGCTTCTCGACGCGCTCAAACGCTGCGTACCTCGCGGCGGGCGGGCACCTTCGCGACATCGGCGACATTCTCGAACGCACCCTCGACGACGAGCGGATGCGTGGGCTCGGTCGCCCCCGCGGTGCCGGCCTCACTCGAGCTGACGAGCTCGCCCTGCTCGCGCGCTGATTCCCTCGTTCCGATCCGGCTCCATCCATCGCAGAACCCGGCTGCGCCGAAACACCGTGGCGGTGGGGGTGTCTCGTCGCTGAGAGGGTGTTTCGGTGAGAACGGCCGCATCGGGCCTCGTCGGCGGGCGGGCGGGCGGGTGCGCGGATGGCAGGGCGGATTTGCGGATGCCGCGGGTCGGCGGCTATCGTCGGCCCATGCCTTCGGCCGCCACCACCCTCGAGACGCTCCTCGCGAGCGCTTCCGGTGCGCGCCGACGTCTGGACGGACGCCGACTCTAGGCGACCCCGCGCTCCCCGCCTCGGTGGGTCGAGCGAGCGGTGTCGCCGGTGTCTTCCCGCACCCTGCCCGTCGGGCAAGGGCGCACCGTCCCAGACTCTAAGGTTGGAACCATGCCCTATCAGGTCGCCGTCTCCGGCGCATCCGGCTATGCCGGCGGCGAATTGTTGCGCCTCCTGGCGGCGCACCCGGATGTCGAGATTCGCACCGTCACCGCACACTCGAACGCCGGCCAACCGCTCGTCGCTCACCAGCCGCACCTGCGCTCGCTCGCGCACCTGACTCTGCAAGAGACGACGCCCGAGACGCTCGCGGGGCACGACATCGTCTTCCTCGCCCTGCCGCACGGGCAGTCGGGGCAGTACACCGAGGCCCTCGCTGCGACTCCGCTCGTTATCGACTGCGGCGCCGACCATCGGCTCGAATCCGTGTCCGCCTGGGATCACTTCTACGGCGGTGACTTCCATGAGGCCTGGATCTACGGTGTGCCCGAGCTGCCCGTCGACGGGGGGAGGCAGCGGGAACGGATCGTCGGGGCCACTCGGATCGCCGCCCCCGGATGCAACGCCTCGACCGTGAGCCTGAGCCTTGCGCCGGGCGTCGCGGCCGGGGTGATCGATCCGTCCGACATCGTCGCCGTGCTTGCCGTCGGCCCGAGTGGCGCGGGCAAGAGCCTCAAGACCAACCTGCTGGCGAGCGAGATCCTCGGTTCAGCCAATCCGTATGCCGTCGGCGGCACGCACCGGCATATTCCCGAGATCCGGCAGGCGCTCGCCGCGGCGCGGGCCGGTGGGGTTGCTTCGACGGGCTCAGCGACCGAAGCCGACGAGGGCATCCGCATCTCGTTCACGCCGGTGATCGTGCCGATGGCACGGGGGATCCTGGCCACGAGTTCGGCCCCGATCACCCCCGGCGCTACCGACGACGACATCCGGGGTGCGTGGGAGGCGGCCTACGGCGACGAGACGTTCGTCCAGCTGCTCCCCGCGGGAGAATTCCCTCGCACGGCGGACGTGCTCGGCGCGAATACCGCCCTCATGGGCCTCGCGATCGACCGGGCCGCCAATCGGGTCGTCGTCGTCACTGCCCTCGACAACCTGGCCAAGGGCACCGCGGGCGCCGCGATCCAGTCGATGAACATCGCCCTCGGCCTTCCCGAGGCCACGGGCCTGAGCGTGAACGGAGTGGCACCGTGAGCGTGACCGCACCCCAGGGTTTCGAGGCGGCCGGAGTCGCCGTCGGGCTGAAGTCGACGGGTAAGCCGGATGTCGCGATCGTCGTCAACCGCGGGCCGCTCAAGGCCGGCGCGGCCGTGTTCACGAGCAACCGCGCCAAGGCCAACCCCATCATCTGGTCCGAGCAGGTGATCAAGGACGGCGTCGTCGAGGCGATCGTCCTCAACTCGGGTGGCGCGAACTGTTTCACCGGCAGCTTCGGCTTCCAGACCACGCATCAGACGGCCGAGAGGGCCGCCGAGTTGCTCGACGTCAGCGCCTCAGACGTCCTGATCTGTTCGACGGGCCTGATCGGCACAGGTGACGAGGTGTTCCGCGCGAAGGTCCTCGACGGCACCGAGAAGGCGATCGCCGCGCTCGCCGCGGATGGGGGCGAGGATGCATCCCTCGCCATCATGACGACGGACTCGCGCCCCAAGCGCACGGTTGTGCAGGGTGACGGATGGTCGATCGGCGGCATGGCGAAGGGTGCCGGGATGCTGGCGCCCGGCCTCGCGACGATGCTCGTCGTGATCACCACCGACGCGGTCCTCACCTCAGCAGAGGCTGACGCACACCTGCGCGCCGCGACGAACGTCAGCTTCGACCGGCTCGATTCGGACGGATGCATGTCGACCAACGACCAGGTCACCCTCATGGTGAGCGGGGCCTCGGGCATCACTCCCGACCCCGCAGATTTCACCGCAGCCCTGCGCGAGGTGTGCACGAACCTCGCGACGCAGCTGCAGGGCGACGCCGAGGGGGCAAGCCACGACATCACGATCGAGGTCACCGGCGCCGCATCCGAAGAAGACGCGGTGGAGGTCGGCCGCTCGGTCGCCCGCAACAATCTCTTCAAGGCCGCAATCTTCGGCAACGATCCCAACTGGGGTCGGGTGCTCGCGGCGATCGGAACGACGGATGCTGCGTTCGACCCGTACAACGTCGACGTGAGCATGAACGGCGTGCGGGTCTGCACGCAGGGCGGCCCCGACCGCCCGCGCGAGGAGGTCGACCTCACCCCGCGTGCCACGCACGTCGGTATCGACCTCAAGGTCGGCGACGCACACGCCACGATCTGGACCAATGACCTGACGCACGATTACGTCCACGAGAACAGCGCCTACAGCTCATGACCGACACCGCGGACCACACCGATATCAACAACGCTCTCCAGGACACGAGCCCCGAAGAGGCCGCCGCGAAGGCGGGCGTGCTGATCGAGTCGCTGCCGTGGCTGAAGCGCTTCCGCGAGCAGATCATCGTGATCAAGTACGGCGGCAACGCCATGATCTCGGAAGAGCTGCAGGAGAGCTTCGCGGAAGACATCGCGTACCTGCGCTTCGTCGGCGTCAAGCCCGTCGTCGTGCACGGCGGGGGCCCGCAGATCTCGGCGATGCTCGACCGGCTCGCAATTCCGAGCGAGTTCAAGGGCGGCTACCGCGTCACCAACACCGACGCGATCTCGGTCGTGCGGATGGTTCTGACGGGCCAGATCAACCCGCAGCTCGTGGGCCGGATCAACGCGCACGGACCGTTCGCGAGTGGGCTGAGCGGTGAAGATGCCGGGCTGTTCGGCGGGCGGCGTCGTGGCGTGACGATCGAGGGCGTCGAACACGATCTCGGCAACGTCGGCGACGTGGTCGAGGTCGATCCGACGGCCATCCACGATCACCTCGAGGCGGGCCGCATCCCGGTGGTCTCGAGCATCGCCCCGGATCTTGACCGCCCCGGCCAGTCGCTGAACGTCAACGCGGATGCCGCGGCATCCGCTCTCGCCGTCGCCCTCGGTGCGACGAAGCTCATCGTGCTGACGGACGTGCCCGGGCTCTACGCGGACTGGCCGAATCGCGACTCGCTCGTCTCGCACCTGACCTCGTCTCGCCTGCGCGAGCTCATGCCGAGTCTCGAGTCGGGCATGATCCCCAAGATGCAGGCGTGCCTCGATGCGGTCGAGGGGGGCGTCGATACGGCGGCGATCATCGACGGCCGCGTGCCGCACTCGGTGCTGGTCGAGGTTTTCACACACAAAGGAATCGGAACAGAGGTGGTGGCGGGATGAGTTGGCAGGATGACGCGAGGGGTGACCTCGTTCGCAGCTTCGGCGATCGCATGGCGCTGTTCGTTCGCGGCGAGGCCTCGTACCTGTGGGATGACTCCGGTCGCCGCTACCTCGATTTCCTGGCCGGCATCGCGGTCAACTCGCTGGGGCATGCACATCCGGTGTTCGTCAGCGCGATCACCGAGCAGGCCGCGACCCTCGCGCACGTCTCGAACTACTTCGCGACGCCCCCGCAGCTCGCGCTCGCCGCGCGGTTGAAGAGGCTCGCCGGCACGGGCGAGACGGGGCGCGTGTACTTCGGCAACTCGGGCGCCGAGGCCAACGAGGCCGCGTTCAAGCTCGCGCGGCTCCACGGCAAGAAGACCGGGCACACCCGCATCCTGACGCTCGAGAACGCATTTCATGGCCGCACGATGGGCACCCTCGCGATGACGGGGAAGCCCGCGATGCAGGCCGATTTCCTGCCCATGGTGCCGGGCGTCGAGCACCTCCCCGTGACGATCGACGCGCTCACGGATGCTTTCGCCGCGGGTGGTGTCGCGGCTGTGGTCTTGGAGCCCATCCAGGGCGAGGCCGGTGTCGTCGAACTGCCCGAGGGATACCTGCGCGCGGCTCGCGAACTGACCGAGAAGCACGGCGCGCTGTTGATCCTCGACGAGATCCAGACGGGTGCCGGGCGCACGGGCGCGTGGTTCGCCTTTCAGCACGAGGGCATCACGCCCGATGCGATCACGGTCGCCAAGGGCATCGGCGGCGGCTTCCCGATCGGTGCCCTGATCACCTTCGGTGCGGCGAGCGACCTGTTCTACCCGGGCACACACGGCTCGACGTTCGGCGGGAACGCGCTCGGCACCGCCGTCGCCGGTGCCGTGCTCGGCGAGATCGAGCGCGCCGGACTCGTCGAGAACGCAGCGGAGCGCGGTGCGGAGCTGCGCGCGGGCATCGCGGCGCTCGGATCCCCTCTCGTGGCGGGTACGCGCGGCCAGGGCCTGCTGATCGGCGTTGCCCTGACACATCCGGTCGCCAAGGCCGTCGTCGCGGCCGCGCAAGAGCACGGCCTGGTCATCAATGCCGCGAACGACGAGACCATCCGCATCGCGCCGCCCCTGACGATCGGCGACGCCGAGGTGGCGGAGTTCTTCGAACTCTTCGCCGCATCGCTGTCGACCGTCGCGGACGCGCTGCTGATCGAGACATCCGAATCCACTCCCACGCCCGAACCTAAGGAGGTTCCCGCATGACCCGCCACTTCCTGCGCGACGACGACATCACCGCGGCCGAACAGTCCGAGATCCTCGACCTCGCGATCGAGTTGAAGAAGGATCGCTGGGCTCAGAAGCCGCTCGCCGGCCCCCAGACCGTCGCGGTGATCTTCGACAAGTCCTCGACCCGCACGCGCGTCTCGTTCGCCGTCGGTATCGCCGATCTCGGGGGTACGCCGCTGATCATCTCGACGGCCAACAGCCAGCTCGGGGGGAAGGAGACCCCGGCCGACACGGCGCGGGTGCTCGAGCGCCAGGTCGCGGCGATCGTCTGGCGCACCTACGCGCAGGCGGGGTTGGAGCAGATGGCCCAGGACACCCGGGTGCCGGTCGTGAACGCACTGTCGGATGACTTCCACCCGTGCCAGCTGCTCGCTGATCTGCTGACGATCCGCGAGCACAAGGGCGACCTGAAGGGGCTGACGCTCACGTTCTTCGGCGACGGCAAGAGCAACATGGCGCATTCGTACGTGCTGGCCTGTGCGACCGCCGGCATGCAGGTGCGGGTCGCCTCACCCGAGGACTACTCACCGCGCGAGGATGTCGTGGCCGACGCGGATCGCATCGCCGCCGAGACGGGCGGTTCGGTCACGCTCTACACGGACCCCGTCGAGGCCGCGGCCGGTGCGGACGTCGTCGTCACCGACACGTGGGTGTCGATGGGCAAGGAAGAGGAGAAGATCGCGCGGCTGCGGGATCTCGGCGCCTACAAGGTGACCGAAGAGACCATGGCGCTCGCGAAGCCGGATGCGATCTTCATCCACTGCCTGCCCGCCGACCGTGGGTACGAGGTCGACGCGAACGTCATCGATGGGCCGCAGTCGGTGGTCTGGGACGAGGCCGAGAACAGGCTCCACGCCCAGAAGGCGCTGCTCGTGTGGCTGTTGCAGCAGGTCTGAGCGGGTCCGTCCGGTGAGCGCCCTTCGACAGGCTCGGGAGCCGCGCAGCGAGTCGAAACGCACGGGTTTCGGCGCGCGTTGGGAACGACTGAACGGTCCTCGCCGCATCGCCGGGCTCGATCTCGCGCGCGGCCTCGCCGTCGTCGGGATGTTCGCGGCACACCTGTTGTGGATCGATCCGTTCGACCCCACGGATGTGTCGACGTGGACGGATGTCGCGAACGGTCGTTCCTCGATCCTGTTCGCGACGATCGCGGGCGTCTCGATCGCGCTCATCACCGGCGGCCGCACCCCCGTGAGCGGCGCCGCGCGGGAGCGGGCATCCGCTCGTCTCGCCCTTCGGGCGCTGTGCATCTGGGTGATCGGCGTGCTGTTGATCCTGACGCAGGTGCCGGTCTACGTCATCCTTCCGGCGTACGCCATCCTGTTCCTGCTGGCGTTGCCGCTGTTGCGTGCGCGCCCGGCATTCCTGTTCGCGCTCGCGGCCGTGCTCGGCCTCGTGATGCCGTGGGTGCAGGCGCTCATCGGGCAGCTGCCTTTCTGGGACACGCAGATCGGGGCCGAGATCGGCCTGCTGCTCGGGCTGAACTATCCGTTCCCGGTATGGATTGCTTTCATCGTGGCGGGACTCGGCGTCGGCCGCCTCGACCTCCGCTCGCTCGGCACCCAGGCCGCTCTCGTTTTCGTGGGAGCCGGGCTGGCGGTGCTCGCCTACACGCTTGCCTTCGCGGTCCCCGCCGTACCCGACACGTATCTCGCGCTCGTCTGGACCGCGGACGCGCACTCCGACGGCCTGCTCGAGGTGTTCGGGTCGGGAGGTTTTGCGCTCGCTATGCTGGGACTCTGCCTGCTACTGACCCGCCCGTGGCGGGAGAGGGCGTGGCTCAGTCCGATCGGATGGCTCGCTCTGCCTCTCCGTGCGGTCGGGTCGATGCCGCTCACCGCGTACGTGGGTCAGATCGTCGCATGGTGGGTTCTGCAGCCGACGCCGGACCCCGGTGAGTCGACGCTCGAGGCCTTTCGCGACACCGATCCCTTCGTCCCGTTCGTCGTCTGGACGATCGTCGCCTGCACGCTGTGGGCACTCGTCGTAGGACGCGGCCCGATCGAGTGGGCGCTCGATCGTGTCTCGCGCCTAGCGGGGCACCGCCGCCGGGGTGCCGGGCAGGCCGTCGATAGGGTGGAGCAGTGAGTAACGACAAGGCGCAGGGCACGAACGAAGGAGCCCTCTGGGGCGCACGATTCGCGGGCGGACCCTCGCCGGAGCTGGCCGCACTCAGCCGTTCGACGCACTTCGACTGGGTGCTCGCGCCCTACGACATCGCCGGCTCGAAGGCCCACGCCACGGCGCTCGCTGCGGCCGGATATCTCGAGGCCGACGAGCTCGACGCAATGCACGCGGCGCTCGATGCGCTCGCGGCAGACGTGGCGTCGGGCGCCTTTGTCGCGGCCGAGTCGGACGAGGACGTGCACGGTGCCCTCGAGCGCGGCCTGATCGAGCGGGCCGGTGCCGAACTCGGCGGCCGGTTGCGCGCGGGCCGAAGCCGCAACGACCAGATCGCGACGCTCGTGCGGATGTATCTGCTCGACCACGCGACGGTCATCGCCCGGGACATCCTGCGCGTGATCGACGCACTCGTCTCGCAGGCGGAAGCCGCGGGTTCGGCGATCATGCCGGGCCGGACGCACCTGCAGCATGCGCAGCCGATCCTGCTCGCCCATCACCTGCAGGCCCACGCCTGGCCGCTCGTGCGCGATCTCGAGCGTCTGCGCGACTGGCGCGCCCGCGCCGCGGTCTCGCCGTATGGCGGGGGAGCGCTCGCAGGTTCCAGCCTGGGTCTTGACCCCGCGCTCGTCGCTCGTGAGCTGGGCCTTGATCGTCCCTCCGAGAACTCGCTCGATGGCACCGCGGCGCGGGATGTGGTGGCGGAGTTCTCGTTCATCGCTGCGATGATCGGCATCGACCTGTCGCGCTTTGCGGAAGAGATCATCCTCTGGAACACGCGCGAGTTCGGGTTCGTGACGCTCGACGATGCGTATTCGACCGGTTCGAGCATCATGCCGCAGAAGAAGAACCCCGATATCGCCGAGCTCACCCGCGGCAAGGCGGGGCGACTCATCGGCGACCACACCGGGCTGCTGGCAACGCTCAAGGGCTTGCCCCTGGCGTATAACCGCGACCTGCAGGAAGACAAGGAGCCCGTCTTCGACACTGTCGTCACCCTCGAAGTTCTGCTGCCGGCCATTGCGGGCATGATCGCGACACTGCGATTCGATACCGAGCGGATGGCGCGGCTCGCCCCCGAGGGATTCTCGCTCGCGACGGATGTGGCCGACTGGCTCGTGCGCCGTCGCGTACCGTTCCGCGACGCGCACGAGATCTCGGGCGCGCTGGTTCGGGCGTGCGAGATCGAGGGAATCGGCCTGGAGGAGGCATCCGATGCCCTCTTCGCGCGGGTGTCGCCGTTGCTGACGCCCGAGGTGCGCGAGGTGCTCACGATCGAGGGCTCCGTGGCGAGTCGCTCGGGCGTCGGCGGCACGGCGCCGGTGCGGGTCGCCGAGCAGCGGGCTGAACTCGTCGCGCGCGCCCAGTCGGCGGCACGAAGCATTTCGTGAGAACAGTGGAAACTGATCTTTTCTCAAATATCAGCTTAGAGTTGATATAACGGAGATATCAGTGACATACTGATCACATGGTCGCAGCACTGATTGCCGACATCGTTGCCTCGCGCGGGCTCCCGGACAGAGCTTCGGCGCAGCGGACGCTCGAAGAGACACTCGGGATGGTCGCAGAAGCCGCGCCGGCATCGGAGCGTCCCCTTCTGCCGACGGTCGGGGACGAACTGCAGGGTGTGTATCCCGACCTCCCGACGGCGCTCGTGACCACGATGCTCCTCCAGCTCGCGCTGCCCGAGGGGATCGAGCTCCGCTTCGGAATCGGGCTCGGCGCGATCGAGGACATCCCCTCCGTGCGGGGCGCACTGTCAGAAGGAGAGGCGTGGTGGGCCGCGCGGACGGCAATCGACCGGGTGGAGCAGCTCGCCCGGCGCGCCGCGCCGTCCGCGCGCACCCTCGTGGCCACGGCGGAGTCCGCGCCGCTTGAGACGCATGAGCTCGTCCGGGTCGCCAACAGCGGGCTCCTCGCACGCGATCGCGCCGTTGCACAGCTGAGCCCGCGAACACGTCGGATCCTCTATCGACGATGGCTCGGGGACACCCAGAAAGAGATCGCACGTGCCGAGGGCGTCGTCCAGTCAGCCGTGTCGCAAGCCCTCGCGACCGCAGACGGCGGAGCGCTCATCGAGGGCCTGCGCGCCCTCACCGGTGCACGGGACTGAACGTCACCAGATGGCGAGCCACACCATGCCGGCCGCCGTGCTGGCCCACAGCAGGCTCGCGAGGGTGCCGACGATGAACCTCTCACGCGCGGCGGGGGTCGCGAGCTCGGTGAACCGCCCGATGCCTTTGAGTGCGACGATGATCGCGATGACCGCGGGGAATCCCGCGAGGATGCTCAGAGCAACCGCGGACCGCTCGAGGTAGCCGATCGCGGTTCCGCCGCGAAGGATCTCTTCTTCGCGCGGCTGCGCACGCTCAGCCATGAGCTCGACGAGGATGCCGCCCCGGGTGCCCTCCTCCGTGCGTCCTCCGTCTGCGGCGGCCAGTGCCCACCGAGAGAATGGATTGCCGCCCAGCACCGACAGCGCGACGCCGAGGATAGCGAGCGCGGCTCTGAAGAGCAGCGGAAAGTTGTACGGCAGTACCGAGACGATGAGGAAGCACAGCACGACGAGCCCGCCCGCGACCGTGAGCAGCACGGTTGTCGGTCGGCGCAGAGCCACTGTCACCAGAGCCAGCGCCGCACAGAGTGCGGCGAAGAGGAAGATCACGACGATCGTCGTGATGAGGATGTCGGCGCGGGATTCCACGCCGCAAGTCTGGCATGGGGCGCCGACGCTGAAGGGGGTGCTCGGCTCCGTGGCGATGTGGCTCTCGCTGATACCCTCGAACCCGTGTCATCCGCAGCTCTCAGCGTCACCGATCCCGCGCGCGATCCCGCCTTCGACAACGTCTGGGACGACCTCGTCTGGCGCGGACTCGTGCATGTCTCGACCGATGCCGAGACGCTCCGCGAGAGGTTGGGCGGCGAACCGATCGTCTACTACTGCGGGTTCGACCCGACGGCGCCGAGCCTGCACCTCGGCAACCTGGTGCAGCTGCTCACGATGCGTCGCTTGCAGCTCGCCGGCCACCGTCCGCTCGGTCTGGTCGGCGGGTCGACGGGGCTGATCGGAGATCCGCGGCCCACGGCCGAGCGCACCTTGAACACCCGAGAGACCGTCGCCGAGTGGGTGGATCGACTGCGCGCTCAGGTCGAGCGGTTTCTGAGCTTCGAGGGCGAGAACGCCGCGCGAATGGTCAACAACCTCGACTGGACGGCACCCCTCAGCGCGATCGACTTCTTGCGTGAGATCGGCAAGCACTACCGCGTGGGCACGATGCTCAAGAAGGATGCCGTGAGTGCCCGGCTGAATTCCGACGCGGGCATCAGCTACACCGAGTTCAGCTACCAGATCCTGCAGGGCATGGACTACCTCGAGCTCTACCGTGCCTACGGCTGCGTTCTGCAGACCGGCGGCAGCGATCAGTGGGGCAACCTCACGAGCGGCGTCGACCTGATCCATCGGGTCGAGGGAAAGTCGGTGCACGCGCTGGGCACGCCGTTGATCACGAACAGTGACGGCACGAAATTCGGCAAGAGCGAGGGCAACGCGATCTGGCTGGATGCCGAGATGTGCAGCGCGTACGCGTTCTACCAGTTCTGGCTCAACACACTCGATGCCGATGTGATCGCGCGGCTGAAGATCTTCACGTTCCTCGGCCGGGACGAGATCGAACGGTACGAGCAGCTCGTCGAATCCGAGCCGTTCCGCCGCGAGGCGCAGAAGCGGCTGGCTCTCGAGGTCACCGCGCTGGTCCACGGGACGGATGCGGCGGCCGCTGTGATCGCGGCATCCGAGGCTCTCTTCCAGGGGGGCGACCTGACCGCGCTCGACGCATCGACGCTCGAGTCGGCGTTGCGAGAACTCCCGCACGCCGAGCTGCCGGCCGGCACCGACATCGTCCGCGCGCTGGTGGACACGGGGCTCGTGTCGAGCCTGTCGGAGGCGCGGCGCGCGATCGCCCAAGGCGGCGTGAGCCTCGATGGCGAACGGGTGGCCGACGAATCCGTCATCGTTTCGGGCGCGCTACCCGGCGGGGTCTCGGTCCTCCGACGCGGGAAAAAGACCTTGGCGGGCGTCTTCGTCCGGTGACTCGATTCGAGAGCTGAGCGCGTGCCCTTCACTCCGAGCCACGCGGTCGTCGCGCTGCCGTTCATTCGCACGCCGCTCGTGCCGGCGGCGATCGCGATCGGCGCGATGACGCCGGACCTGCCGATCTTCTTGCGTGGTTTCGGGCTGCGCTACTCGGCAACGCACACGTGGTCGTGGCTTCCCGTCACGGTGGTCGTCGCGCTCGTGCTGTTGCTCATCTGGCGTTGCGTGCTGAGGCCCGCCGCGCGCGATCTCGTGCCGCGTGCGCTGGCCGAACGACTTCCGGACGGGTGGGATGCCGGGGCCCTCGCCTCTGCGCGCGAGACCTTCGCTCTCCACCGGCCCGGCGTCGCTCCGGGCAAGATCTCGCTGGGGAGCATCCTGCTTCTCGTCGTGTCGCTCGCGATCGGGGTCGCGAGTCACATCGCGTGGGACCTCTTCACACACCTCGATCGCTGGGGCCTGCAGGTTTTTCCGCTGTTGGCCGAGCGGTGGGGTCCGCTCCTCGGATACAAGTGGCTGCAGTACGGCTCGACGGTCTTCGGGCTGCTCGTGATCGCAATCTGGGCCGCGTTGTGGCTGGGCCGACGTCGTCCCGTGTCCTTGCAGGATCGCGCGCCCGGCTTCATCCGAGTGGGGTGGTGGCTATCGCTGCCGGCTTTTCTGGTCGTCGCGTGGGTCGGCGGGCTGATGCTCTTCGGCCCGCTGCGCACGGGGTTCGGCGTCGAGCACCTCGCATATCTCGTGCTCCCGCCGGCCGTGGGCGTCTGGGGCGGGCTCACCCTGGTGTTGGCGATCGTGTTGCAGCTGGTGCGCCGGGCCCGCTCGAACGTCTAGAGCCATTCCGGGGCGTCGCCGCCCCACGGGCGCGGCGGGGCGAACGCACCCGGCCCGCCTTCGTACGCGATCGCGGGGCCCGCGGTCGTCAGAATCCCGCCGTCGACGTCGAAGGTCTGCAGGTGCGGACCTGCGTTGACGGGCTCGGTGGCGTTCGGCTCGGTCGTCCGAGGCATCCGGAGCAACTCCGCGGCGACTCGACGGAGAGATGTCTCCGCGAGCCACGACCCGCCCTCGACCGATTGCCGCTCGAGCAGGCTCATGATCTCGGCGGCGAGCAGATACCCGGCGCTGTGGTCGAGCGCCTGTGCGGGGAGTGCCCCGGGGACACCTTCCTCGCGTGACTCGATCCAGGCGATGCCGCTCGCGGCCTGCACGATGCTGTCGAATCCGCGGCGGTCAGCGGATGACGGGTCAGATCCCCATGCCGACAGGCGTGCGACGATGATTCCGGGATGACGAGAGGTCAGTGCGGCAGGTTCGAGCCCCAGGTGTGCCAGACCGGCGGGTCGATATCCGAGCACGACCACGTCCGCGTCGGCGAGAAGACGGTCGAAGACGTCGAGCTGACTCGGTTGGCGCAGTTCCAGGAGGGCAGACCGCTTGCCGTGCCCCGTGTCCGCGTGCTGCATCGGCAGCTCCGGGCTCTGGGGAGGGTCGATTCGCAGAACGTCGGCGCCGAGGAGCGCCAGCGTGCGGGTCGCGACGGGGCCCGCGATCACGCGCGTGAGATCCAGGACCCGGATGCCTTGCAACGGCGCCGATGTCGGGTCCCATGTTCGCGGGCGAGCGGGGGAGGGGCTGAGTCGATCACCTCGCACAAGGGGACCCTCGGCGAGAACGGCGTCACGGCCCGGGTTCTCGTGCATCACGCCGACGCAGATGGCGCCCCGGGCGGTGATCGCCTGCGTCGCCACGCCCGCGGGCATCGCGGCCAGTGTCCGAACCACGGCATCCCGGTCCGTGTCCTCGCCTATTCCCAGGGCCGCCCGGAGCGCTTGAGCGTGGTGCGGGTAGTTGCCGTGGGTCCGCACCCAACCGTCGGATGTGCGGAAGAAGCCGGAGAGCGGAGCCCAGGGGGAGGGAGCTTCGTCGTTGAAGCGGATGTGCCGCTCGCTTGAGTACGCCACGGCAACGCGCATGGGGTCGGGGGACTGCGCCTGTGCGGAAGCCAGTCGGGCGGCCGCGGACGACGCCGCGGAAACGCTGTCCCACGCGAGTGTGCCCACGGCCAGGCATGACGGGAGAGGGACAGGCGCTATCGGGCGGCCTGTGGGAACGGGGGACTCTGCGGGACCGATCATGGTCGCGATCGTAGCCCCGCGCAGGGACCCCGTGACGCTGCCGGAAAAACCCCGGAAACATGCGCGACACGCCCGGGACGCACCGCAATTTGCCCGCCCCGCGAAATCCCACGTAAGGTAATACCTGTTCGCCCCAAAGGAGCGCGGTGAGGCCCCGAAAGCTTCCCCTCCTCAAGCGAAGAACACCCCCACCAAAAACCAACACTCTTGAGTGGTGGAAACCTTCGGGTTTACGATGGGGTCTCCTCTATCGGAGCGCCTACGAACGTGAAGTTCGGGACGCGAAGAGCTGAGAATGTCGATTTGACATCTCGCACAGAGGATGTAAGATAGAGAAGTTGCCCTGCGGGACGGTCGAGAGACACGGCGCAGGAGCATCCGATCCTTGAGAACTCAACAGCGTGCACTTGTCAAATGCCAAAAAACCTCGCGGTCAGCTTGTCTGACCGATGAGATTCTTTTGAGATTAAACGGATATGTCAGTAATGACATCCGATCGTCAGATCAAACTCGCTCGGCTCGACCCATTCCGGTCTTGTCGCAGCAAAATTCTTTCACGGAGAGTTTGATCCTGGCTCAGGATGAACGCTGGCGGCGTGCTTAACACATGCAAGTCGAACGGTGAAAGAGAGCTTGCTCTCTGGATCAGTGGCGAACGGGTGAGTAACACGTGAGCAATCTGCCCCTGACTCTGGGATAACAGTTGGAAACAGCTGCTAATACCGGATACGAGCTTCGAAGGCATCTTCAGAAGCTGGAAAGAACTTCGGTCAGGGATGAGCTCGCGGCCTATCAGCTAGTTGGTGAGGTAATGGCTCACCAAGGCGTCGACGGGTAGCCGGCCTGAGAGGGTGACCGGCCACACTGGGACTGAGACACGGCCCAGACTCCTACGGGAGGCAGCAGTGGGGAATATTGCACAATGGGCGCAAGCCTGATGCAGCAACGCCGCGTGAGGGACGACGGCCTTCGGGTTGTAAACCTCTTTTAGCAGGGAAGAAGCGAAAGTGACGGTACCTGCAGAAAAAGCGCCGGCTAACTACGTGCCAGCAGCCGCGGTAATACGTAGGGCGCAAGCGTTATCCGGAATTATTGGGCGTAAAGAGCTCGTAGGCGGTTTGTCGCGTCTGCTGTGAAAACTGGAGGCTCAACCTCCAGCCTGCAGTGGGTACGGGCAGACTAGAGTGCGGTAGGGGAGATTGGAATTCCTGGTGTAGCGGTGGAATGCGCAGATATCAGGAGGAACACCGATGGCGAAGGCAGATCTCTGGGCCGTAACTGACGCTGAGGAGCGAAAGGGTGGGGAGCAAACAGGCTTAGATACCCTGGTAGTCCACCCCGTAAACGTTGGGAACTAGTTGTGGGGTCCATTCCACGGATTCCGTGACGCAGCTAACGCATTAAGTTCCCCGCCTGGGGAGTACGGCCGCAAGGCTAAAACTCAAAGGAATTGACGGGGACCCGCACAAGCGGCGGAGCATGCGGATTAATTCGATGCAACGCGAAGAACCTTACCAAGGCTTGACATATACGAGAACGGGCTAGAAATAGTCAACTCTTTGGACACTCGTAAACAGGTGGTGCATGGTTGTCGTCAGCTCGTGTCGTGAGATGTTGGGTTAAGTCCCGCAACGAGCGCAACCCTCGTTCTATGTTGCCAGCACGTAATGGTGGGAACTCATGGGATACTGCCGGGGTCAACTCGGAGGAAGGTGGGGATGACGTCAAATCATCATGCCCCTTATGTCTTGGGCTTCACGCATGCTACAATGGCCGGTACAAAGGGCTGCAATACCGTAAGGTGGAGCGAATCCCAAAAAGCCGGTCCCAGTTCGGATTGAGGTCTGCAACTCGACCTCATGAAGTCGGAGTCGCTAGTAATCGCAGATCAGCAACGCTGCGGTGAATACGTTCCCGGGTCTTGTACACACCGCCCGTCAAGTCATGAAAGTCGGTAACACCTGAAGCCGGTGGCCCAACCCTTGTGGAGGGAGCCGTCGAAGGTGGGATCGGTAATTAGGACTAAGTCGTAACAAGGTAGCCGTACCGGAAGGTGCGGCTGGATCACCTCCTTTCTAAGGAGCACTTGAAGGCCTCCGGGCCTTCCAGAGCCAGATTCGAGACACACGTTCTCGACTGGTAGCTCATGGGTGGAACATTAGACAAGGTGCCGTATCGGAAGGTCCCGAACTCAGTACGCTGCTTGCAGCTGGAAACGTTCAGGTCGTTCTCACGACACATGCACGCTGTTGGGTCCTGAGGGACCGGATGCGCTTGGCCCACGGGTCGGAGCACAGACGAACCTCAGGACCTTTCTTCGTTGCCACAGGATGGCATCGCGGGAAGGTACCGCCCGTACTTTGAGAACTACACAGTGGACGCGAGCATCTTTGAGTCGATCTTTTAGATCGGCTCACAAAGATGATCTTAATAGATCATTAGTCAATTTTGAGTTGAGCCTTCGGGCTCAAATCGATTCTGATTCAAACTCATGTGATTTCAAATCTTTAAGAGCAAACGGTGAATGCCTTGGCATCTGGAGCCGAAGAAGGACGTAGCAATCTGCGATAAGCCTCGGGGAGTGGATAAGCACACCTTGATCCGAGGATTTCCGAATGGGGAAACCCCGCTGGGCAGCGTGCTGACCCAGTGACTCCCGCCTGAATATATAGGGCGGGTAGAGGGAACGTGGGGAAGTGAAACATCTCAGTACCCACAGGAAGAGAAAGCAACCGCGATTCCGTTAGTAGTGGCGAGCGAAACCGGAAGAGGCTAAACCGAGTATGTGTGATATCCGGCAGGAGTTGCATATTCGGGGTAGTGGGACTTTTCATGTTGCTCTGCCGAGCAACAAGCGTGATGAGACAATATAGACGAATGGTATTGAAAGACCAGTCATAGAGGGTGCGAACCCCGTAGTCGAAATGTTGCCCTCAGCGCGAGAAGTATCCCAAGTAGCACGGGGCCCGAGAAATCCCGTGTGAATCCGCCAGGACCACCTGGTAAGCCTAAATACTCCCAGATGACCGATAGCGGACAAGTACCGTGAGGGAAAGGTGAAAAGTACCCCGGGAGGGGAGTGAAATAGTACCTGAAACCGTTTGCTTACAAACCGTTGGAGCCTCCTTAGTAGGGGTGACAGCGTGCCTTTTGAAGAATGAGCCTGCGAGTTAGCGATATGTGGCGAGGTTAACCCGAGTGGGGTAGCCGTAGCGAAAGCGAGTCTGAATAGGGCGATTCAGTCGCATGTCCTAGACCCGAAGCGAAGTGATCTATCCATGGCCAGGTTGAAGCGAAGGTAAGACTTCGTGGAGGACCGAACCCACTTAGGTTGAAAACTGAGGGGATGAGCTGTGGATAGGGGTGAAAGGCCAATCAAACTTCGTGATAGCTGGTTCTCTCCGAAATGCATTTAGGTGCAGCGTTGCGTGTTTCTTGCCGGAGGTAGAGCTACTGGATGGCCGATGGGGCCCAAAAGCTTACTGACGTCAGCCAAACTCCGAATGCCGGTAAGTGAGAGCGCAGCAGTGAGACTGTGGGGGATAAGCTTCATAGTCGAGAGGGAAACAACCCAGACCACCATCTAAGGTCCCAAAGCGCGTGCTAAGTGGGAAAGGATGTGGAGTTGCCTTGACAACCAGGAGGTTGGCTTAGAAGCAGCCACCCTTGAAAGAGTGCGTAATAGCTCACTGGTCAAGTGATTCCGCGCCGACAATGTAACGGGGCTCAAGCACGCCACCGAAGTTGTGGCATTGATATTATTGGTAGGCCTTCGTGGTCCAGCCGTATTGATGGGTAGGAGAGCGTCGTGTGGCCAGCGAAGCGGCGGTGTGAACCAGCCGTGGAGGCTACACGAGTGAGAATGCAGGCATGAGTAGCGAAAGACATGTGAGAAACATGTCCTCCGAAAGACCAAGGGTTCCAGGGTCAAGCTAATCTTCCCTGGGTAAGTCGGGACCTAAGGCGAGGCCGACAGGCGTAGTCGATGGACAACGGGTTGATATTCCCGTACCCGCGAAGAACCGCCCAAACTAACCCAGTAGTGCTAAGTGTCTGAATCCCACTGACGGATCCCTTCGGGGTGAAGCGTTGGGCCTAGCGCACGACCCCATGCTGGTGCGGTTAGCGTATTAACAGGTGTGACGCAGGAAGGTAGCCGGTCCTCGGCGATGGTAGTCCGAGGCCAAGTGTGTAGGCCGAGAGATAGGCAAATCCGTCTCTCATTAAGGCTGAGACACGAAGGGGAGCCCGCAAGGGCAAGATCCGGTGATCCTATGCTGCCAAGAAAAGCATCGACGCGAGGTTCTAGTGGCCCGTACCCCAAACCGACTCAGGTGGTCAGGTAGAGAATACCAAGGAGATCGAGAGAATCGTGGTTAAGGAACTCGGCAAAATGCCCCCGTAACTTCGGGAGAAGGGGGGCCTTCGACGTATAAGGACTTGCTCCGAAAGCGTTTGGAGGCCGCAGAGACTAGTGGGTAGCGACTGTTTATTAAAAACACAGGTCCGTGCCAAGTCGCAAGACGATGTATACGGACTGACGCCTGCCCGGTGCTGGAAGGTTAAGAGGACCGGTTAGCCGCAAGGCGAAGCTGAGAATTTAAGCCCCAGTAAACGGCGGTGGTAACTATAACCATCCTAAGGTAGCGAAATTCCTTGTCGGGTAAGTTCCGACCTGCACGAATGGCGTAACGACTTCCCAACTGTCTCAACCGCGAACTCGGCGAAATTGCATTACGAGTAAAGATGCTCGTTACGCGCAGCAGGACGGAAAGACCCCGTGACCTTTACTATAGTTTGGTATTGGTGTTCGGTGTGGCTTGTGTAGGATAGGTGGGAGACTTTGAAGCTTGGACGCTAGTTCAGGTGGAGTCATTGTTGAAATACCACTCTGGTCACTCTGGATATCTAACTTAGAACCGTAATCCGGTTCAGGGACAGTGCCTGATGGGTAGTTTAACTGGGGCGGTTGCCTCCCAAAAAGTAACGGAGGCGCCCAAAGGTTCCCTCAACCTGGTTGGCAATCAGGTGTCGAGTGTAAGTGCACAAGGGAGCTTGACTGTGAGACTGACAAGTCGAGCAGGGACGAAAGTCGGGACTAGTGATCCGGCAGTGGCTTGTGGAAGCGCTGTCGCTCAACGGATAAAAGGTACCTCGGGGATAACAGGCTGATCTTGCCCAAGAGTCCATATCGACGGCATGGTTTGGCACCTCGATGTCGGCTCGTCGCATCCTGGGGCTGGAGTAGGTCCCAAGGGTTGGGCTGTTCGCCCATTAAAGCGGTACGCGAGCTGGGTTTAGAACGTCGTGAGACAGTTCGGTCCCTATCCGCTGCGCGCGTAGGAAATTTGAGAGGATCTGACCCTAGTACGAGAGGACCGGGTTGGACGAACCTCTGGTGTGTCAGTTGTCCTGCCAAGGGCACCGCTGATTAGCTACGTTCGGGATGGATAACCGCTGAAAGCATCTAAGCGGGAAGCCGGCCTCAAGATGAGATTTCCATGCCTTCGGGCGAGAGGCTCCCAGCCAGACTACTGGGTTGATAGGCCGGGTGTGTAAGCGTGGCAACACGTGTAGCTGACCGGTACTAATAAGCCGATGATTTGATAATCACCTATTTTTGCTAGGTGCTTGCGTCCACTGAGTGGTTCTCGATGTACGGTCGAGAACCGCATAACAATGACTTTGTTATGCTGATTGAAACATCAATAGTGTTTCGGCGGCCATAGCGAGAGGGAAACGCCCGGTTACATTCCGAACCCGGAAGCTAAGCCTCTCAGCGCCGATGGTACTGCAGGGGAGACCCTGTGGGAGAGTAGGACACCGCCGGACTTCTTTCAAGAAAGGGCCACCCAACGCTGGGTGGCCCTTTCTTCGTTAACAGAGCTGTTTTGTAACAGTGCGATTTCGCCGACGGGCGGGTCGCGAAAGGATCGGAAACATGGCAGACGACGACCGCAAGGACGATGAGCGTCGCGGTGGGCCCGATCGCGGGCGTGACGCCTCTGGACGTTCACCCCGCACGGGTGGCAGCGGTGACCGCCGTCCGTCCTCTCCTCGCGGAGGCGATGCTTCGCGTAAGCCGTACGAGAAGCGTGACGGCAATACGTCTCGCGCTCCGTATGTCAAGCGTGACGGTGATTCGCCGCGGAAGCCTTATGTAAAGCGTGATGGCGATGCCCCGCGCCGCCCTTACGAGAAGCGTGATGGCAATGCATCGCGTTCTCCTTACGTGAAGCGTGATGGTGATGCGCCGCGTCGGCCGTACGAGAACCGCGATAGCGGTTCGCGCCCTCCCTATGTGAAGCGTGACGGTGATTCGCCGCGCAAGCCGTACGAGAAGCGCGACGGGAACTCTTCGCGTCCGCATAACGTGAAGCGTGATGGCGATAGCCCGCGCCGTCCCTACGAGAACCGCGATAGCGGTGGCTCGCGTCCGCCCTATGAACGCCGCGACGGCAACTCTGGTCGCCCCGCGATACAACCGCAGCGACGCCCCGCCCCGTGACGGGACCGCGATCGTGACTTCGAGCCACGCATCCCGGATCCGTTCCTGCCCGACGATGTCACCGCCCGCGACCTCCACCCGAGTGCGCGCAACGAGCTGCGCACCCTGAGCAAGGAAAACGCTGACACGGTCGGTCGTCACCTGGCGATGGCTGTACGGATGATCGACGAAGATCCCGCTCTCGCGCACGAGCACGCCCTGGCTGCTTCGCGCAAGGCCGGCCGAGTCGCCGTGGTTCGTGAATCGCTTGCGATCACGGCGTACGCCGTGGGCGACTTCGCCCTGGCTCTGCGCGAACTGCGCACCTACCGGCGCATTTCGGGCAGCGACGACCAGATCGCGATGATGGTCGACAGCGAGCGTGGTGTGGGGCGTCCCGATCGTGCCCTCGAGGTCGGTCGTGCGGTCGATCGCGACTCGCTCCCGATCGAAACCCGCGTCGAGTTGGCGGTCGCCATGTCCGGTGCCCGCCTCGACCTGGGTGACCCGGAGCGTGCACTGCGCGAGCTGGATATCCCCGAGCTGAACCCCGATACCGCTTTCCCTTGGAGTCCCGGTCTGTTTGCCGCACGCGCAACCGTGCTCGAAGAGCTGGGACGCCTGGACGAGGCCGCCCGCTGGACCAAGCTCGCCGAGGTGGCCGAGGGCGCACTCGACGGCGACGGCTCGGATGACGTACTCGAGATCGACGAAATCGAAGAGCTCGACATCGACTTCGACGATGACGCAGATCTGGACGATGACGATGACGATGACGCTGATGATGCAGATGTAGATGCAGATGATGAATCGGAGTATTTCGAGCCCGTCGAAGGCAACAAGAGCGACGAGACAGAGGCATCCGACTGATGGCGCTCCTCCGGAGGGCGAGCTCGACGCCGCTTGATGGGGTCGATGCGGTCCTCGCCGATCTCGACGGGGTCGTGTACGCCGGTCACCAGGCGATTCCGCACGCCGTCGAGGCGCTGAACGCCGCGGGTCAGACACGTCGGCTCGGTTACATCACCAACAACGCCTCCCGCACGGACGCCACCGTCGCGACACAGCTGACCGAGCTCGGCCTGCACGTGCGTCCCGAAGACGTCATCACGAGCCCCCAGGCCGCGATGCGTCTGCTGCGGGACATGCTTCCCGAGGGGTCCCGTGTGCTGGTCGTCGGGGGAGAGGGCCTGACCGTCGAGGTCGAGAAGGCCGGTTTCACGGTGACGCGCAGCGCAAAGGATTCGCCCGCCGCGGTCGTCCAGGGTTTCTCGCCGGATGTCGCCTGGCGGGACCTCGCCGAGGCCGCGTTCGCGCTTGCCTTGCCCGAGGATCAGGGCGGCATCCCGTGGGTCGCGACGAATACCGACTGGACGATCCCGCAGGCGCGCGGTATTGCGCCGGGGAACGGCACGCTCGTGTCCGCCGTTCACACCGCGGTCGGGCGTCTCGCGACCGTCGCCGGCAAGCCCGAAACGCCGATCTTCTTCGAGGCGATCGCGCGGTTCGGCGCCCAGCATCCGCTCTTCATCGGCGACCGGCTCGACACCGACATCCTCGGCGCGCAGCGTGCCGGAATCGCTTCGGCGCTCGTGCTGACCGGAATCGACCGACCGAAGCACGTCCTCGCCGCGCCCGCCGGCTCGCGTCCGGACTTCATCCTCGGCGACCTGCGCGAACTCTCGCAGCCGTATCCGGCGGCGAAGACACGCGGGAAGGATGGCGCAGTCACGGTCGGCGACGCCACCGTGCGTGTCGCCGGAAACGACGTTGAGATCGTCGCGGAGGGATCCGCGCAGATCAACCTGCTGCGCGCCGCGGCCGGCGCGATCTGGGACTCGGGTCGTGCGATCTACGGATTGCGGGTTCCCGAGCGGCTCTACGACGACCCCTTCCGCACGGCGCGCTGAGCGGTGAGTGGATCCCGTCGCTGACGCCGGGCAGCGAGGCATCGGCCGGTGCCCGTCGTATCCTGGGACGATGAGCAACACGCCCGAGGGATCGTTCGACGACAGCCTGGTGTCGCGTCTGCGGGTGGTCGAGGAGCAGCCCCTCGCGACCCGCGCCGCCGCGTTCGACGCGATGCACGAAGAACTCTCGCGCGAACTCGAGGGTGTGGGCGGCCTCGCGGACCCGCGCGCTTCGGCATCCGGCGACCGATGAGTGAACGTTTGGATGCCGCGCTGGCGGCGCGCGGCCTTGCGCGTTCGCGCACGCACGCCGCGGGGTTGATCGCCGAAGGGCTCGTGACGGTTGATGGTCGACCCGTCGTGAAGTCGTCGGCGAAGGTCGAAGAGACGTCGCTCATCGAGGTCGCCGCGTTCGATCACTACGTCAGCCGCGCCGCGCACAAGCTGATCGCCGCGTTCGAGGCGTTCCCGATCGAGGTCGGGGGCAGGGTAGCGCTCGATATGGGCGCCTCTACCGGCGGGTTCACGCAGGTGCTGCGGGAGCGCGGCGCCGACCCAGTGATCGCGGTGGATGTCGGGCACGGTCAGCTGTCGGAGCGGATTCGGGGAGACGTCGGCGTCGTGTCGGTCGAGGGCTACAACGTGCGCGACATGACACCGGAGTCACTTGCCGCGGTGAGCGGTGTGGATCGCGTGCCTTCGCTCGTCACGGGCGACCTGTCTTTCATCTCGCTGGGGCTCGTCCTGCCGGCCGTCCGCGTAACGATGGACGACGCCGGCGATGCGGTTTTGCTGATCAAACCGCAGTTCGAGGTGGGACGGACATCCGTCCGCGGTGGGCTCGTCACCGATCCCGCTTCGCGCGCTGATGCCGTTGCCAGCGTGCTGTGGGCGGCCTGGGACGCGGGCCTCGGTACCCATGGGGTGATCGCCTCGCCATTGCCCGGCACGCACGGTAATCACGAGTTCGTGGCGTGGCTGCGGGTGCGCGATGTCGCGGATGACGGTGCGGACGCGGATGCGGCGAACCCGACGGCGTGGCTCGCCCTGGTGAACGAGCTCACTCAGCGCTGACGGTCAGCTTTCGCGCCGCTTGCGCATCTGCGCCAGAGGGATGGCGAGCCGGTGGTTGTCCGCGAGCTGCGGCTCGTTGCGGTCGAGGAACTCCCAGTAGGCGCCGGTGAAGGCATCCTCCTGCGCGACTTTGGCGCTCGACCACCACGACCCCATGCGCTGCAGATAGGCCCCGCCCGCGATGTAGGGCTTCGTTGCCACGCGGCCGCCGTCCGCGAACTGGCTCATACCCTGCACGTTCGGCACCATGACCCAGTCGAACGCATCCACGAACATCGCCGAAAACCACTCGTAGACCTCGCGGGGATCGTAGCCCTGCAGCAGGAACCAGTTGCCGAGCACCATCAGGCGTTCGATGTGGTGTGCATAGCCGTAGCGGTGGACCCGCACGAGGACGGTGCGGACCGGCAGCGGAAGCTCGTCGGGGATTCCTTCCGCGGTGTACCACCATGCCTCGAGTGTGCGGGTGAAATGGAAGTAGTTGGCGTCCTCGAGCGCGGGCTGCGCGCGGAACGCGCCGCGCATGTACTCCCGCCATCCGATGACCTGGCGAATGAAACCCTCGCGCGATTCGAGGGGGGCGTCGGAGCGCTCGACCCGGTCGACGACTTCCTGAGGCGTGAGCAGCCCGATGTTGATCAGAGGGCTGAGGACGGAGTGGAAGAGGAACGGCTCGTCGGCATCCATCGCATCTTCGTAGCGTCCGAAGTCGGATAGGCGACGAGTGACGAAGTCATCGAGCCACTCCCGCGCGCCCTCGGGGGTCACGGGGAGCCAGAAGCTCTGTGGATCGCCTGGATGATCGCCAAAGAGCCGCTGCGTGTCGGCGATGGCCGAGCGGGTGATCTCATCGGGATCGGGAATCGGCACCGCCGGGATATCGAGGGTGTGGGCCTTCGTTTTCTTGTCGCGGGGGAGCGGATGCCTGTTCTCGGCGTCGAAGTTCCACCGGCGTCCCTCGGGGGCGCCGCCCTCCATGAGGATGCCCGTGCGCCGACGTTGCCAGCGGTAGAAGTCCTCCATCCGGGCCGTGGGGTGGCTCGCGAACCATTCGTCGATCAGCGCCTCGGGCGTGAGGAAGAGGTCATCGGGGTAGGTGTGCGTCTGCAGCCCGTGTCCGTCGGCGATCTTTTCGATCGAGCCCTGGACGCGCGGATCGGTGTGCGCCATCCACGCGAGGTGGGTGATGTCGTGCTCGCGGACGAGGACCCCCACCGCATCACCGAACGACTCCCTGCGGTCGTCCGCGACCGTTTCATCGGCGTCGATCCGGCGGTACGCGACGGCGATGCCGCGCTCTTCGAGGCGGGCGGCCGCGTGACGCATGGAAGCCAGAAGCAGCACGATCTTGTGCGCGTGGTACGGGCGACGCTCGAAGCTCCGCGCGTTCTCGATGAAGAGGACGAGGTCGATCTCGGGGTCCGAGTAGGCGGGGTGATCGTCGACACAGCTGCGTCGCGAGCACCAGCGCTGCCTTCATACCCACAGTCTCGCAGCCGGATATCCTCCCCAGCGCGCGGGCGGCCCGGCGAACGGGACCCATCCGACAGAATGGGTGAGGCGAACCAACCGGCGGGAGCGGCATGACGAGCACGCGAAACATCCTGGTCGTCGCGCATGCGTTGCGCGACGATACGGTCGCCGCTGCGCGCCGCGTGACGGCCGCCTTGGTCGCGGCTGGTGCTCGCGCCGTATTCTCCGCGGATGATCGAGCCCAGTTGGGGGCCGCGATCGAGGACTTCGACAACACCGGCACGCTCGGCATCGACGTCCCCGTCGACGAGATCGAGTTCGCGATCGTGCTCGGCGGCGACGGCACGATCCTGCGCGCCGCAGAACTCGTTCGCGGCGGCACCGCACCGGTGCTCGGAATCAATATGGGCCACGTCGGGTTTCTCGCCGAGATCGAGCGCGACGAGTTGGACGAGGCGGTACACCGCGCGATCCTCGGCGACTACCGCGTCGAGGAGCGCTTGGCGCTCGCCGTCAGCGTTCAGGACTCCGATGACTCCTTGATCTACGAGACGTGGGCCCTCAACGAGGCGACGGTCGAGAAAGCCAGCCGCGAACGGATGCTCGAGGTCGTTCTCGAGGTGGACGGTCGGCCCCTCTCGAGCTTCGGCTGCGACGGCATGGTCGTTTCGACCCCCACCGGTTCGACCGCGTACAACTTCTCCGCCGGCGGGCCGGTGATCTGGCCGACCGTCGAGGCGATGGCGGTGGTGCCGCTCTCGGCTCATGCCCTGTTCGCCAAACCCCTCGTGGTGGGCCCCGAGGCCACGATCGCGATCGAGGTGCTCGAACGCACGAACGGCACGGGCATCCTCTGGTGCGACGGTCGCCGCTCGCACGATCTGCCGCCCGGTGCCCGCGTGATGGTGCGGCGATCTCCCGAGCCCGTGCGTCTCGCGCGTCTGCACCCCGCGGCATTCACCGACCGGCTGGTGCGCAAGTTCCGGTTGCCGGTCGAGGGATGGCGCGGGCCCATATCCGCCGAGCCCGAGACCTGGGCGATGCACGAACCGACCGAAACGAACACGGGCACCGTGACCGACGCCGAGACGCACCCCGGGGCGGGCGCATGATCGAGGAAGTACGCCTGGCCGGGCTCGGGGTGATCGCCGAAGCGACCCTGCCCCTCGGTCCCGGCTTCACCGCCATCACGGGTGAGACGGGTGCCGGCAAGACGATGGTCGTGACGGGCCTCGGTCTGTTGCTCGGTCAACGCGCCGACTCTGGCGTGGTGCGCTCGGGTGGTCAGGCCGAGGTCGCGGGCATCTGGAATGTCCCCGCTGAGGGATCCGTCGCCGACCGTGTGCGCGAAGCCGGGGGAGACCTCGAGCCGCTGGGAGCTGACCGCGCCGAGTTGTACGTCGGCCGTACGGTCACGGCCGAGGGCCGCAGCCGCGCGAGCGTGGGTGGGCGCGCCGCCCCGGCCGGGGTCCTCGCTGACCTGGCGGATGACCTCGTGGTCGTGCACGGGCAGTCCGACCAGCTGCGCCTGCGCTCGGCGTCGGCGCAGCGCGATGCCCTCGATCGTTTCGGGGGAACGGGAGTACGCGACGCGCTCGCGGCATACCGGACCGCGTGGAATCGCTGGCGCGAACTCGACGCCGAATACACGACCCTCACGACCCAGCGCGATGCGCGTACCGCCGAGGCCGAGGCCTTGCGCGCGGCGCTCTCCGAGATCGAGGATGTCGCACCGCAACCGGGTGAGGATGTCGAGCTCGCCCAGCGCGCTGAGCGGCTCGCCAACGTCGAAGAACTACGGGGGGCTGCAGCGGGTGCGCGCGAGGCGCTCTCTTCCGAGGCCGACGCCGTCGACGTTTCGACCCTGATGGGAGAGGCCCGGCGCCTGCTCGAACGCGCGAGCGCTCAGGACCCCGCGCTCGAGACGTTCTCGCAGCAGGTGGCCGAGCTCGGATTCCGTGCCGCCGAGATCGCGACGGACCTCTCGGGGTATCTCGCGGATCTGGATGAATCCGGACCCCTCGAACTCGACGCCGTCGAGACGCGGCGGGCAGAGCTCGGCACCCTCGTCCGGCACCACGGGACGTCCCTCCACAATGCTTCGCTGGACGAGGTCATCGCGCTCGCCGAGACCGGTGCCGCCCGCCTGGCAGAGCTCGAGGGCGACGACGCCCGCATCGGCGAACTCGCGGAAGAACGGGATGCCGCTGCTCGCGAACTCGATGCCGCCGCTGCGACCCTGACCGAGCGCCGCACGGCAGCCGCGGTGACCCTCGGCGATGCCGTCAGCGCCGAGCTCACCGCCCTCGCAATGCCCGACGCGCGCCTGCAGGTGACCGTGTCCGTGGGTACCCCGAGCGCGGACGGACGGGATGACGTCGCCCTGCTGCTCGCCCCGCATCCTGGCGCCGAGCCGCGACCGGTCTCCAAGGGTGCGTCGGGTGGAGAACTCAGCCGTGTCATGCTCGCGATCGAGGTCGTCATCTCCGAGACCGATCCCGTGCCGACGTTCGTCTTCGACGAGATCGACGCGGGTATCGGCGGCGCCGCCGCGATCGAGGTCGGACGTCGCCTCGCGCGCCTGGCCGAGGCATCCCAGGTCATCGTCGTCACGCACCTCGCGCAGGTGGCCGCGTTCGCCACCAACCACCTCACCGTCGTGAAAGAGAACGACGGATCGGTGACCGCCTCGAGTGTCCGTAGGCTCGAAGGGCCCGAGCGCGCCGCCGAGATGGCGCGGTTGTTGTCGGGGCTTCCCGACTCGGCCGCGGCGCTCGAGCACGCGCGCGAGCTGCTCGGGCTCGCGGGCTCCCGCGACTGATAGGATTAAAGCCCGTGGCGGAAACTGCATCGGGAACATCGAACGACATCACCAAGCACATCACCAAGCACATCACGAGGCACATCTTCGTGACCGGTGGTGTCGTTTCCTTCATCGGGTAAGGGCCTGACCGCCGCGAGCCTCGGCAATCTGCTGACGGCGCGGGGTCTGCGGGTCGTGATGCAGAAGCTCGATCCCTATCTGAACGTGGATCCGGGAACGATGAACCCGTTCCAGCACGGCGAGGTCTTCGTCACCGATGACGGCGCCGAGACCGACCTCGACATCGGGCACTACGAGCGTTTTCTCGACGTCGAACTGAGTCAGGCCGCCAACGTCACGACCGGTCAGATCTATTCGCAGGTCATCGCGCGTGAGCGCCGCGGCGAGTACCTCGGCGACACCGTTCAGGTCATTCCGCACATTACCGACGAGATCAAGCGACGGATGCGCCTGCAGGCCACGCAGGATCCCCAGCCGGACGTCATCATCACCGAGGTCGGCGGAACGGTCGGCGACATCGAGTCGCAGCCGTTCATCGAGTCCGCGCGTCAGATCCGACACGAGCTCGGTCGACGGAACGTGTTCTTCGTGCATGTCTCGCTCGTGCCGTTCATGGGCGCCTCGGGCGAGCAGAAGACCAAGCCGACCCAGCACTCGGTCGCGGCGCTCCGCTCGATCGGTATCCAGCCCGACGCGCTCGTGCTCCGCAGTGACCGTCCCGTCACCGAGTCGAACAAGCGCAAGATCGCGCTGATGTGCGACGTCGACGAGGACGCGGTCGTCAACGCCGTCGACGTGCCGAGCATCTACGACATCCCGACGATGTTGCACGATCAGGGCCTCGATTCGTACATCGTCGACGCTCTGGGTCTGGATGAGGCGCAGGATGTCGACTGGTCGCGCTGGGAGCGGGTGCTCGGCGCCGTGCACAACCCGAAGCACGACGTCACGATCGGTCTCGTCGGCAAGTACATCGACCTGCCCGACGCGTATCTCTCGGTGACCGAGGCGCTCAAGGCCGGCGGCTTCGCGCACGAGACCCACGTGAACATCCGCTGGATCCCGTCCGACCTGTGCGAGACGCCGGAGGGTGCCGCGCGCGCCCTGGCGGATGTCGATGGCATCTGCGTTCCCGGTGGTTTCGGCATCCGGGGCATCGAGGGCAAGCTCGGCGCGCTGAAGTTCGCGCGCGAGCAGGGCATCCCGACGCTCGGGCTGTGTCTGGGGCTGCAGTGCATGGTGATCGAGTACGCGCGAAACCTCGCGGGTCTCGAGGGTGCGTCATCGAGCGAGTTCGACCCCGACACCGAGTTTCCGGTCATCGCGACCATGGCGGAGCAGGTCGACATCATCGCGGGCGGAGACCTCGGCGGCACGATGCGCCTCGGCCTGTACGCCGCGGACCTGCGCGAGGGTTCGCTCGCCGCGGACCTGTACGGCGCGACGCAGATTTCGGAACGCCACCGCCACCGTTACGAGGTCAACAACGCCTACCGCGACCGGCTCACGGAGGCCGGCCTGGTGTTCTCGGGTCTCTCGCCCGACCGGGCACTGGTCGAGTACGTCGAGCTGCCGCGCGACGTGCACCCGTACTACATCGCCACGCAGGCGCACCCCGAGCTGCGTTCGCGCCCGACCGCACCGCATCCGCTGTTCCGCGGGCTCGTGGGAGCGGCACTCGAGCGCCACCGCGCGAGCGAGCTCTTCGATGTGGATCCGGTGGAGAATGACTGATTTCAGCGCGTTGCGCGACGAACCGACGACGGTCGAGATCACCCGCAGCGAGGTCGTCTACCCCGGCCGCGTCTGGGATGTGCGCAGCGACACCTTCGATTACAACGGCGAGTCCACGTCGCGCGACTACGTCGACCACACGGGTGCCGTCGCCATCGCCGCGATCGATGACGACGGACGCATCCTGCTCTTGCAGCAGTACCGGCATCCGATCCGCTCTCGCGACTGGGAGATCCCGGCCGGCCTGCTCGACATCGCTGGTGAACCGCCCGCCGACACGGCCCGGCGCGAGCTGGCGGAAGAGGCCGATCTGACGGCGAGTCGGTGGAGCGAGCTCGTCAGCATCAAGACTTCGCCCGGCGGCAGCGACGAGATCGTGCACATCTTCCTGGCCGAGGGCATCTCGCCCGCTCCCGAGACGTACGCACGCGAGGCGGAAGAGGCCGACATTCGCCTCGAATGGGTCCCGCTCGACGATGTCGTGACGGCCGTTCTCGAGGGACGGATGCAGAACGCGATCCTGATCGTCGCGGCCCTCGCGGCCGCCGAACACCGCCGCCGGGCGGCGAGCTGAGCCGAACCCCGGTGCGCATCGATCGAGCCGTCACGGCGTACCTGCGCCACGTCTCGATCGAGCGTGGGCTGTCGGAGCACACGGTCGCGGCGTATCGACGCGACCTCGGCGACTATGTCGCATGGCTCACCGAGCAGGGAGTGCTCGACACGACCGATGTCACCCCGGATGTCGTGGGGCGCTTCGTCGCTGATCGGGCTGCGGCATCCCCTCCTCCCGCCGCGTCGAGTCTGGCGCGCCTGCAGTCCTCGGTGCGGGGGTTGCATCGTCATCTCGCCCGCGAGGGAATCGAGGACGAGGATGTCTCGGCCCGGCTTCGCCCGCCGAAGGCGGCCCGGCGACTGCCCCAGGCGTTGACGATCGACCAAGTCGAGCAGTTGCTCGCGGCGCCGTCGGGGGAGGACCCCATCGGCCTCCGCGATCGGGCTCTGCTCGAGCTGATGTACGCCACGGGCGCTCGAGTGTCGGAGGTGGTGACGCTCGACGTGGACGACCTTGCGGGTGCGGGCGGAGGCGACGGGGCCGGCGATATCGTGCGCCTGCGGGGGAAGGGCGACAAAGAACGCATCGTGCCGGTCGGTTCCTTCGCCCGCGACGCTGTCGATGCCTACCTGACCCGTGTACGTCCCGAGTTGTCGCTGCGGGGTCGCGCCACGCCTCGGCTGTTCCTCGGTGCCCGCGGGGCGCCGCTGTCTCGGCAGAGCGCGTGGCTCGTCATTCGGGCCGCCGCCGAAAATGCGGGAATCGCGGCCCATGTCTCGCCGCACACGCTCCGCCACTCGTTCGCCACTCACCTGCTCCAGGGCGGTGCCGACGTGCGCGTCGTGCAAGAGCTTCTCGGGCACGCGTCGGTCGCGACAACGCAGATCTATACGCACGTGACCGTCGACGCCCTGCGCGATGTGTACGCGACATCGCATCCGCGGGCGCGGTAACGCGCCGGACAGCATCGCCGTCCGCGCGCGCCGCCCGGGCCGAGCGTGCGCGGGTGACTAGAATCGGTCCACGACATAGGGTTCAGATGCCGTTGACATGGTGACGCAGGGAGTATCGGTGGCGGGCAGCGCGCGGGGCACGAAGAAGGCCTCCTCGACGGACGAGGCACCCCTCGGCCCCACCGGTCGTCCGTACCACGGCTTTCCCACACCGCCGAAGCTCGATTCGCACGGTCCGGCGCGCATCATCTCGCTCTGCAACCAGAAGGGCGGGGTCGGCAAGACGACCACGACCATCAACCTGGCGGCATCGCTCGCCCACTACGGCCGTCGCGTGCTCGTGGTGGACTTCGACCCGCAGGGCGCCCTGTCTGCCGGACTCGGCATCGCGACTCACGATATCCCGACCGTTTACGACCTGCTGCTCGACACCAAGCGCGATCCGCGCGAGATCATCGTCCCCTCGCGCACCGAGGGCCTCGACGTGCTGCCGGCCAATATCGACCTGTCCGCCGCCGAGGTGCACCTCGTCAACGAGGTCGCCCGCGAGACGATCTCTGGCGCGGGTGCTGCGCCACGTCTCTCGCGAGTACGACGTCATTCTGATCGACTGCCAGCCCTCGCTCGGCCTGCTCACGGTCAACGCTCTGACCGCCAGCCACGGCGTGCTCATCCCGATGGAGTGCGAGTTCTTCGCGATGCGCGGCGTCGCCCTGCTGATCGAGACGATCGAGAAAGTGCGCGATCGCCTCAACCCCGCGATCGAACTCGACGGGGTGCTCGCGACGATGTACGACGCCCGCACGCTCCACGCCCGCGAGGTTCTCGAGCGTGTTGTCGAGGCCTTCGGCGACGATGTACTCGAGACCGTCATCGGTCGGACGGTCAAGTTCCCGGATGCATCCGTCTCGGGCTTGCCGATCATCGAATTCGCCCCCGAACACGCCGCCGCCCAGGCCTACCTGCGCCTGGCGCGGGAACTGGTCGCGCGTGGCGACGTCGCCTGAGATCGCGCCAGGTGCCCACGGCGCGGACAACGAAGCGGACGACGACGGCCGGTTTCGGGTCTCGGTCACGGGATTCGACGGCCCGTTCGACCTGCTGCTCTCGCTGATCTCGAAGCACGAACTCGACATCACCGAGATCGCGCTCAGTAAGGTGACGGACGAGTTCATCTCGTACCTGCGGGCGCTCGATCCGGACGAAGAGCTGGAGCGGGCGAGCGAATTCCTCGTCGTAGCGGCGACCCTGCTCGACATGAAGGTCGCGGGGCTCTTGCCCCAGGGCGAGCTGGTCGATTCCGAATCCGTTGCCCTGCTCGAGGCGCGAGACCTGCTGTTCGCCCGCCTGCTGCAATACCGCGCTTTCAAAGAGGTGTCCGGATGGTTCGGCACCCGACTGCAGAGCGAAGACACACGGCACGCACGTGCCGTGCGGCTGGACGAGAAGCACCGCGCGGCCGTGCCCGAGCTGCTCTGGACGCTGTCGGTCGAGGACTTCGCCGCGCTCGCGCTCCTGGCGTTCAGCCCACGCGAGATGCCGCATGTCGGTCTCGAGCATCTGCATGCGCCGCTCGTCAGCATCCGCGAACAGGCGGCCGTCGTCGTGTCGCTGCTTCGTCGGTCCGAGTCGGTGAGCTTCCGGGAGCTCGTCGCCGGAGTCACGCAACCCGGTATCGTCGTGGCGCGGTTCCTCTCGATCCTCGAGCTGTACCGCCACGCGGCGCTGTCATTCGAACAGCTGGAGCCGCTCGGCGAACTCACCCTCCGATGGTCGGCCGAGAACTGGTCCGACGAACAACTTGCGAGCCTGGGGGCCGATTATGACCGTTGATGTTTCGACAGACTCAGCCCCCGACGCATCCGTCGCCCGCCGCCTCGAGGCGATTCTGCTCGTGATCGAGGAGCCGCAGAGCCTCGTCGCCCTCGCGACCGCCGTGTCGGCGCCCGTCGCCGCCGTGCGTCAGGCGATCGAGTCGCTCGTCGAGGACTACGACGGCCGCGCGGGGGGACCACGGCGCGGGTTCGAGCTGCGCGAGGTCGGCGGGGGCTGGCGCCTGTACGTGCGCGCGGAGCACGACGACCTGGTGAGTGAGTTCGTGAACACGCAGGCGCCGTCGCGACTGTCGCAAGCGGCGCTCGAGACCCTCGCCGTGATCACGTACAAGCAGCCGGTCACGCGCGGCCAGGTCGCGGCGATTCGCGCCGTCAATGTCGACTCGGTCGTGCGGACGCTGCTCGGCCGCGGCCTCATCACGGAAGAATTCGCGGATCCCGAGACCGGGGCGATCCACTACGGAACGACCGACGCGCTGCTGGTGAACCTCGGCATCAACTCGCTCGACGAGCTGCCGCCGATCTCACCCCTGTTGCCCGATGTGTCGGACGGCGAACTCGACGAAGCTCTGGGGCGGTGAGCTTGGCTGCCTTTCGGGGTGAAATCGCGACATCCCAACCGGGTATGTCCCCTTTTCGCTCGCTATGGATGCTGAATGCCGGGCGAAAGTGGGACATGGAGCAGGAGAAGTGGGACATGGAGCGGGGATTCGGCTATGAGCGATGAAGAGAACCAGCCGACGGATGCTTCGGCCGACGGTGTGCGACTGCAGAAGGTTCTCGCCCAGGCCGGCGTGGCTTCGCGGCGCGTCAGCGAAGCGCTGATCGCCGACGGGCGCGTGCGGGTGAACGGCGTGGTGGTGACCGAGATGGGCGCGCGGATTCATCCGGAGTCCGACCTGGTCGATGTCGACGGGGTTGCCGTACAGGTCGAGTCGGGCATGCGTTACGTCATGCTCAACAAGCCGACGGGCGTCTTCAGCACGATGCGCGACGAGCGCGGCCGCCCCGACCTGACCCAGTACACGGCCGAGTGGCCCGAGCGCCTCTACAACGTCGGGCGCCTCGACGCCGAGACGAGTGGCCTGCTCATCCTCACCAACGACGGTCAGCTCGCCCACGTGCTCGCGCACCCCTCGTACGGGGTGACGAAGGTCTACATCGCCCAGGTGTCGGGCCGGGTCAGCGCGCAGACGATCTCGCAGCTGACGCGCGGCATCGAGCTCGAAGACGGCCCCATCGCGGCCGACAAAGCGCGACTGTTGGATACCTCGGGGGGCACGAGCCTGGTCGAGCTGACCCTGCACTCGGGGCGCAATCGAATCGTCCGTCGCATGATGGCCGAGGTGGGGCATCCGGTTCGTGAACTCGTCCGCAGGCAGTTCGGCCCGCTCCACCTGGGAACTCTCCCGGCGGGGCAGGCGCGGGAGTTGACTAAGGTGGAACGCGGCGCGCTGCTCACCCTCGCGCGCCGCGATGCCGCCCTCGCGAGCGACGACGAGCCGCAGGGCGACACTCAGTAGGAGATTTCAGTGACCGACACGACCACGCCACGTGTTGCCGCGCGCACCAGCGGCACCGTCCGCGTGGTCGGCGCGGGACTGCTCGGCGCGAGCGTCGGGCACGCCCTGACGGCCCTCGGCGTCGATGTCGCGCTCGATGACACGTCTCGTGCGCAGGTGCGTCTGGCCGTCGACTACGGTGCTGGGCGCCTCAGCCGCCCGGACGACCAGCCTCGCCTGATCGTCGTTGCGGTGCCGCCCGATGTCACGGCCGACGTCGTCGCATCCGAACTGGCCCGTTTTCCCGACGCTGTCGTGACGGATGTCGCGAGCGTCAAACTGGCGCCGCTGCACGAACTGCGCGAGCGCGGGATCGACCTGAAACGGTACATCGGCTCACACCCGCTCGCCGGTCGCGAGCGCGGGGGAGCGATCTCGGCGCGCTCCGACCTGTTCATCGGGCGTCCCTGGGTCGTCTGCCGCGACGAAGAGACGTCCTCCGCCGATCTCGCCGTTGTCGAAGGCCTGGCCCTCGACCTCGGCGCCATGCCGATCGAGATGACCCCCGAAGAGCACGACCGCTCGGTCGCCGTCGTCTCTCACGTGCCACAGCTCGTCTCGAGCCTGCTCGCGGCGCGCCTACGCGAGGCGCCCGAGCAATCGCTCGAACTCGCGGGCCAGGGCGTTCGCGACACGACGCGCATCGCCGCATCCGCTCCCGAACTGTGGGTGCAGATCCTCGGTGCGAACTCCGAACCCGTTGTCGAGGTGCTCGACCAACTCGCCGCCGACCTCGGCCGCGTCGTCGACGCGCTGCGCGATCCGGATGGCGCGGGCTCTCGCCGCACGGTCGCCGACGCCATTCAACGCGGCAACGAGGGCGTCGGGCGACTGCCCGGCAAACACGGGCAGAAGCGGCGCTACGAGCAGTTCGTCGTGATGGTCGACGACACCCCGGGGCAGCTGGCGCACCTGTTCAGCGACCTCGGCGTGCTCGGCGTGAACGTCGAAGATCTGAGGCTGGAACACTCACCGGGCGCCGCTTTCGGTCTCGCCGAGATCAGCGTGGAACCCGCAAGCGTCGCAGACGCGACCGCGGGGCTGGAAGAACGAGGCTGGCGGATGGCGGGCACGGGCAATGAGTGAATCGACCCCGGTGGTGCCGTTGGCAACCGCCGACAACGTGATCGCGATCGACGGGCCCGCGGGCAGCGGCAAGTCGAGCGTCGCCAAGCGCGTCGCCTCGCGCCTCGGCTACGGCTACCTCGACACGGGCGCCGCGTACCGTGCCCTCGCCTGGCACGTGCTCGAACGCGGTGCCGACACGAGCGATGCGAGCGCCGTGCTCGATGCGACGGGCGACTTCGATTTCGCGATCTCGACGAACCCCGACGACACCTGGGTGCGCGTCGGGTCGGTGGATGTCGCCGACGCGATCCGCGAGCCGCGCGTCTCGGATTCCGTCAGCGGCGTGGCCCGTGTGCCGGCGATCCGCCACGCCGTTACCAGCCTCTTCCGCTCGATCATCGCCGACAGCCCCGACGGCATCGTCGTCGAAGGCCGGGATATCACGACCATCGTCGCGCCAGACGCGGCCGTCCGGCTGCTGCTCACAGCAGCCCCCGAGGTGCGCGCCGCCCGGCGCAGCGCCGAACTGACCGGCGTGGAAGCAGCGGTCGTCGCCGACGCCCTGCACCGCCGCGACGCCTCCGACAGCGGGGTGGTCGACTTTCTGACCGCCGCCCCGGGGGTCGAGGTGGTCGATTCGACCGACCTCGATCTCGAACAGACCGTCGACGCGGTCCTCGACATCGTTTCGAGAACCCGCGCGACAGAACACGAGGATTGACGCCATGAGCGCTGACGACGAATACGAAGGTCGCCCCGACCAGATCGCCGAGAAAATGGCGGAGCTCGACCCCGAGTTGGTCGAGCAGAGGGCGGCGACACTGCGCGCATCCCTCGCCGACTACGACCTCGACGAGGACGACGCGCACCTGCTCGCAGGAGTCGAGCGAGGCATCGACGGCATCGAGTACCTTCCGGCGCTGCCCGTCGTCGCGATCGTCGGTCGCCCGAACGTCGGCAAGTCTGCCCTCGTCAACCGTATTCTCGGTCGCCGCGAGGCTGTCGTCGAGGACACCCCGGGTGTCACCCGCGACCGCGTCACGTACAAGGCCGAGTGGATGGATCGCCGCTTCTCGCTCGTCGACACCGGCGGGTGGGAGCCGGATGCTCGCGGCATCGATGCATCCGTTGCCGCTCAGGCCGAGGTTGCGATCGATCTGTCGGACGTCGTGCTGTTCGTCGTCGATGCCATGGTCGGTCCAACCGCGACCGACGAGCAGGTCGTCAAGCTGCTGCGCAAGAGCGGCAAGCCCGTCTTCCTCGTCGCCAACAAGATCGACGACGCGCGCCACGAACCCGAGGCCGCCGCGCTCTGGAGCCTGGGTCTCGGCGAGCCGTACCCCGTTTCGGCCATCCACGGCCGCGGCGTCGCGGACCTGCTCGACCAGCTGATGGAGAAGCTGCCCGAGATCTCGGCCGTCGCGTCGCACGAGATCGGTGGGCCGCGTCGCGTCGCGATCCTCGGACGTCCGAACGTCGGCAAGTCGTCGCTGCTCAACAAGGCGGCGGGCGAAGAGCGCGTCGTCGTGAACGAGCTCGCCGGCACGACCCGCGACCCGGTCGACGAGATCGTCGAGCTCGGCGGCAAGCTCTGGCGTCTGGTCGACACCGCCGGCATCCGTCGCCGAGTGCACCTGCAGCAGGGTGCCGACTTCTATGCGTCGCTGCGTACCGCGACGGCGCTGGAAAAGGCGGAGGTCGCCGTGGTCGTGCTCGATGTGAGCGAGTCGCTCAGCGAGCAGGACGTGCGCATCATCGACATGGTGTTGGAGTCGGGCCGCTCGCTCGTGCTCGCGTTCAACAAGTGGGACCTGCTGTCGACCGACAAGCTCGTGGACGACGATCGTCGCCGCTACCTCGAGCGCGAGATCGAGCAGGACCTCGCGCACGTTGCGTGGGCGCCCCGCGTGAACATCTCGGCTAAGACCGGGCGTCACCTCGACAAGCTCGTGCCCGCGCTCGAGACGTCGCTCGAGTCCTGGGATCAGCGCATTCCGACCGGAAAATTCAACGCGTTCCTCTCCGAGCTCGTGGCCGAGCACCCGCACCCGCTTCGGGGCGGCAAGCAGCCGCGCATCCTGTTCGGAACGCAGGCCGCGTCGCGCCCGCCGACATTCGTGCTGTTCACGACCGGATTCCTCGACCCCGGCTACCGCCGCTTCATCGCGCGTCGCCTGCGCGAGATCTTCGGCTTCGAGGGCACGCCGATCCAGATCAACATGCGGGTCCGCGAGAAGCGCACGCGCTAACCCGGCAGGCCGGGCGCTGAGGTCCCTCCGGTGTGAGAATCTGGAGGGGTGAGCATCGAGCCCCCCGTCCCCGGTGAGCCGCGGCGCCCGTCCGGACCGCGCGATCCGGGCGATGCCTGGGTCGTGGCCGACAGTGGCGAACGTTATTGGGGTCGCTTCGGAGCGGCGGGTCTGCTCGCGTACGACGCCGCGCTCGACAGTGTGCTGCTACAGCACCGCGTCTCGTGGAGCCACTTCGGGGGCACCTGGGCGCTGCCCGGCGGTGCGCGTCACGAGGGCGAGTCCGCGATGGATGCGGCGCTCCGTGAGGCCCTCGAAGAGGCCGGCGTTCCCGGCTCGGCGATCCGTCCGCGCGCCACGAGTGTGCTCGACCTCGGCATCTGGTCGTACACGACCGTGATCGGTGATGTCGTCGTGCCCTTTGCGCCCGTGATCAGCGACCCCGAGAGCCATGCGCTCGAGTGGGTACGTGTTGACGCCGTCGTTGACCATCCGCTGCATCCGTCGTTCGAGGATGCCTGGAGTCACCTCCGCGCCGCCCTGCACCTGCGCCCTGTGATCGTCGTGGACGCCGCGAATGTCGTCGGTTCGGTGCCGGACGGATGGTGGAAGGATCGCGCGGGCGCGACGGATCGTCTGCTCGATCGGCTCGAAGCGCTCGCGGTCGGTGGGCTCGAGGCATCCGATATCGACTTGCCGGAGACCCGCTGGTTCCCTCGGATCGTGGTGGTCGTCGAGGGTGCGGCGCGGGCGGTTGCCGATCGCGAGGGTCTTGTCGAGCTCGTGCGGGCCGCGGGCTCCGGTGACGATGCGATCGTGGACGTGGTAGGCAGTCTCGACGGGGCCGCAGTGACGGTCGTCACGAGCGACGCGGGGCTCGCGCACCGCTCGGAGCGGGCTGGCGCCACGGTGCACGGGGCTCGGTGGCTGCTGGATCTGCTCGGCTAGTAGTTCAACGGACGCGGCACGGCTGATCACTTCGACGAGCTCAGTGACCGACGGGCAGGCCACAGTCGGTCACTTCGACGAGCTCAGTGACCGGGTGCCCCAGAACGGGGGTGGATCCGTGTTCGGGGTGAAGTGGATCGCCGACGGTGGTTTGTCGATATAGACGTGACCGCCCGGTGACGTCCACTCCAGAACTCCGCCGCCGAGTTGCCGGACCTTCCAAGCCGTTTCGCCTTTGAGAGTGTGGTGTCGTTTGCAGAGGCAGGCGAGATTGCAGACATCCGTCGCGCCGCCCAACGCGTAATCGAGGGTGTGGTCGCGATCGCACCGGTGTGCGGGTTGCCGACATCCGGGGAATCGACAGTGCTGATCCCGCGCTCGGAGGAATCGCTTCATGTCGGCGGATGGGGTGTACCTGTCCACCGCGAGAACGCACCCCGTGATCGGATCGGCGAGTACGCGATCCCACCCGGTCGCGTCACCGGCGAGCTTGCGGGCGGTGGCGGGGTCGATCGGGCAACGGCCGACGAGTTCGGCGGGTTCGTTCGTGACCCCGGCGAGTGCGAGGGCGGGGACGGTGACGTTGACGTTCGCGCGGATCGCCCCCAATCCTCCGAACCCGTCCGACATGCCCGCACCGGTGTCCACGGTGGGTGAAGTCGTCAGGACCATGTCGGCGACGAGATCCGCACGAATCTGGCCGAGCGTGCGGGTGTCCGTGGGGTCGGCCTTCTTGATCGCGTGGGCTTGCTGGGTGATCCGGTCGTGCATCGCGTGAGCGAGCACGGCCGGTTGGACGGTGCTGAACTCCGCCATCCCGTCCCCGATGTCCCGCACGTACGCACAGCGCGATGCCCGTGCTTCTTGGTGGCGTTCTGTCATGGTGCGGGGCTGCAGGGATTCCGCGAGCCGTGCCAACGACGATCCCAGCCTTCCGGGCGTCGTCCCCTCCGCGCGGACCAACGCCTCACGCTCGAACACCGCCCGCGCAACCGGATCGGTGAGGGGCGTGCCGTGTTCCAGGATCACCGCAACATGTCCCGCACCAACGCGTCCCTCGTCCCACGCCTCAAACGTGGCGGGGAACGACTCGGCCAGCACCGCGGCATCGTTCATGCGGCGTTGCACGGTTCGGTCGGACATGTTCGCCGCCGCACCCAACTCCGCAGCCAGTGCCCGGAACGGCAGTTCCGCCTCGCGGGACGTGGGCGAGGGGAGTTCAGCGACCCGCTGCATCCCGACCCGCGCAGCTTTCGCGAACACCCGCGCCATAGCAGCCTCAGCCTGCGCCAACGCTAGCCGGGCATCCGTGCACTCGTCCGCGAGTTCCCGCGCGATGCTGTCACACACGATATCGTCATGGGTGATGCCAACATTCGAATACATGTTCTAAACGATACGGACGGCCTCCGACATTCGAACGGCGAAAAGCCCCCAAAAAGCGGCGGAATCACGCCGAAAAGATGAGAGTTCTCACATCTCGCGACCGGGTACCGGCGAGGTGCAATTGGTCACTTCGACAGGCTCCGCTACCGGGGGCGCCGGTGGCTGCTCCCACGCACCGCTGTGTGGGAGCGTCATTTCGTCTCGGCCCTTTGGGCCTCGCTCAATGACCGGGGTGGGGCACTGCGGCTACTCCGGGCTGAAACCGCGGAGCTTGTCGATGTCGCGGCGCTCGCGCTTGGTCGGACGACCGGCCCCGCGATCACGGACCGGCACGAACGCGATCGACTCGCGCGGCGGCGGGGGAGGCGTGAGGTCTTCGTAGGCGAGCGCGGCCGCCGGGGCCCCGACACGTTTGACGATGGTCTGGCGGACGATGAGCGTGCGGTCGAAGCCCGCGATGCGGATGCGGACCTCGTCGCCGGGGCCGATGGGCTGCGCGGCCTTGGCCCGGTCGCCGTTCACGCGCACGTGTCCCGCCCGGCAGGCCGTCGTCGCCGCCGAGCGGGTCTTGTAGACACGAACGGCCCAGAGCCACGCATCCGTTCGCACGCGAGATGTCCCGGCGGTCATCGCGGCGTCGCCTGGGTTGGGCGGGTACGGATGGCGCGGGGGAGCGCCGTGGCGACGCCCGCGACGATGAGCCCCTGGCCGAGCGTGTACGTGAGCATGACGAGGGGGCTGGTCCAGCCGGGCATGGCCTCGGGGGTGAATAGGTGGAACGCGAGGATGGTGTCGGACGCGAGGAAGAACGCCGCTCCCACCGCGACCATGGGTGCACACCGGGCGGCCGTGGCCGCGGTTCCGCCGAGTACAAGGCCGTAGATCGCCACGGCGAACGACAGGGCGCCCATCCGCGGCCAGAGGACGGCCACAAGCAGCAGCCACCACGCCACGTAGACGAGCGCCCAGGCGGGCCACGGCTTCGTGCGGATGAAGCGCCAGAAAAGCACGATGTAGGCGATATGAGCGAGGCCGAAGCAGAGCAGCATGACGGGCAGCTCGGACACCTGGGGGAAGAACGTGCCTGCCCCGTCGCCGAGCCACGAGAAGGCGAGAGCGAGGAACAGCAGAGTCGCGGGTGTGCCCCAGGTCGACCCGCGGCCGGCCCAGAGTGCGGCGACGGCGAGCAGAGGCATGAGCGCGAGCTTGGTGGGGCCCGCAACGGCGTCGGCGCCCACGCCGAGGGCCACGATGTGCACGATCGAGACCAGGGCATACGGCACGAAGCCGATCCAGGCGGGCAACGCGGCGAGGCTCGCGAGGGGCGAGCGCGGGGACTCTGCGGTCATGCTGCTCCTCATCGAGTGGCTCGCGGCGGTTCGGCCACCGGGCCCCATAATCGTCGCATGACCTACACACTTTCGCGTCTCGGCTTGCACCGCATGACGGCACGAGGTGCGGAGTCGCACCGGGCGAATGCGCGAGGCGACGAGCGCGACGCTCAGGTGCCCAGTTCGAGCTGAACAATGACCCGCTCGGGTTTCGGGCGCGCGATCTCGCGAAATCCCGCGGTCTCGAAAACGCTCAGGATGCCTCGGTAGAGCTCGTTTGCGGGGCGCTGGGCGACGCTGGTGTCGTTCGGATACGCCTCGAGCACCCGAGTGCCGTTTTCGCGGGCGTGCTCGATGGCGGCGTCAAGCAATGCCAGGTTGAGCCCCTGGCCGCGGTATTCCTTGCGCACCGCGAAGCACGTGACGGCCCAGACAGGTGAGTCATCCCACGGTTCGTTCGTTGCTGCGACATCGCGGGTCCGAGCGAGGCATGGTTGCTCGGTGCGGGGGCCGACGCGGACCCACCCGGCCGCTTCGCCGTCGACGTATGCGACGAGCGCGGGGGAGGGCTTTGCCGTGACCTGTGCCTGCAGCATCCGTTCGCGTTCGTGTTGATCGGATGCTTGGAACTGCGCGTTCGTCAGAGTCCACCACTGGTATTGGCAGCTGAGTCCGTCCCCGCGCCCGAGAAGGTGTGCTCGACGTCGTCGAACCGATCGGCGGTGGCGGGCACGATGGTGATCGTCATGCGGTCACGCTAGTGGGCGTTGCCGACACGGGTCGATGGCGTTCACGGGGGCTCGGGCGCTCGGGTAAGATGGTGGAGTTGTCTGCGCTTAGGCGGGGGCGGAAAAGTGAACAACGGGATGTGGCGCAGCTTGGTAGCGCACCTGACTGGGGGTCAGGGGGTCGCAGGTTCAAATCCTGTCATCCCGACAGAGAAGGGCCGGAAACTCGCAAGAGTCTCTGGTCCTTTTTGCATGTCACCGATTCTTGATTGATTCTGAGGAGGTGCAGATGTCAACTGTGCAGCCGTCAGCTGTTCGAAGGTGATCACCGCGAATGCGGAACGTGAGAGCGTCTCGGCCGGAGGTGGAGTCTGACAGTAGGATCGTCGAAACGACTGGGTTCTGGTGAGTCTGTTTCAGTTGATTTTGAGGCCATCGGCGATCATCGAAAGAGTGGTCTGCATGGGACGCGCAGCCCCTCCTGATCGACGCGATGCTGTAGCTACGCAAACCGGCCGACCCACCGCGATTGACCTTTTCTCCGGCGCGGGGGGTGCAACACAGGGTCTGGCTGATGCCGGATTCGATGTGATTGGTGCCGTCGAGTTCGATGCGATCGCCGCTGAGTCCTCTCGTCTCAACCACCCGGCCGTTCGTTTGTGGGAACAAGACATCAAAACGCTCACTGCGATCGGTGTGGGGCGCGAGCTGAGGTTGGCTCCTGGTGAGTTGGGCCTCCTCAAGGCCTGCCCGCCGTGTCAAGGATTCTCGTCTCTCGCGGAAGGTCGTATCGGACCCGACGATCCCCGCAACGAACTGGTCCGACACACCGTGCGCTTCGTGCGGGCACTGCGGCCCAAGGCCGTTTTAGTCGAGAACGTTCCGGGCTTGGGGCGTGATCGGAGATCGTCGGAACTTCTAGCGTCTTTGCGGCAGCTGGGGTACAACGGCCGCTCCTACCATGTCAACGCGGTCAACTTCGGCGTCCCGCAGAGGCGGAAGAGGCTGATCATCCTTGCGCTGCGCGGCTTGCGCTCGATACTGCCCGACTCGTTGTCTCCGGCGGACCCGGAGGAACCGAGGACGGTACGGCAAACATTCGACCAGCTGTCCTGCGAGGTCGCCGATGACGATCCGTTGAGTTTGCCGCGTGTGCTTCCGGCCAAAGTGCTGAAACGGGTTGAAGCTATCCCAGTAGGCGGGAATCGGTTCGATCTGCCCGTTGAGCTCCAGTTGGACTGTCATAGACGGCTTGCCGACGAAGGCAAAAATGGCGCGGCTGCGTTGGGACGAACCCGCACCGACTATGACGACACGATGCACGACGCCCGCGTCTGGGCCGTTTCTACACCCTGAGTTGCACCGCCCCTTGACCTTGCGAGAGGCCGCCGCAATTCAGACGTTCCCAGCGACCTATAAGTTTGCGGGAAAGCGCGGCGACATCGAGCGCCAGATCGGGAACGCCGTCCCGGTCAGGATGGCGGCTGCAATCGCGGACCGTTTGCTGACGGCGATTTGAGGGATGCAGAGGCCTTGAGATGAGCGATGGAGCAACCGTTGAGGGCGTCCAGCCACCAGCTCAGCCGGCGAGCGAAGACCGCATCGATCAAAGACTCTTTGGTGGGGAATCGCCGGGAGAGAGTGGCGCCGTCGACGACGGCGAACACCTCGGCCCACAGCCGAGAGCGCACGGCATGGGCCGTGATTGCGGGCGACTGGCAATGCCGGGCGAGTTCGAGCGCACCGCGGGCGGCAAGAGCGTCTGGTGCGGGGAAATCAGCAATGCGCTGCCACGGCGGATGCGGCGCGCCCACCCGTGCACGCCGCACTCGCGCCCGTTCCTGCCAATATCCCAGAACGGGCAAGAAACATGCACATGCTAATGTATGTGTATGAAAACGGAGCGGCTACAGATTCTTGTCGACCCCGTTCAGCGCGAGCGGCTCGAGCGCACCGCCACCGAGCGAGGCGTGTCGGTTGCGTCGCTTGTTCGCACGGCGATCGATGTCGTCTACCCGCCGCAAGCGTCCGCCCGGGCGCGCGCCGCGGCGGCGCTGCTCGACGCCGAACCCATGGATCTTCCGCCGATCGAGGGACTGCTCGACGAGCTCGACGCACTGCGTGGGCGCCGCGCGTGATCCTTCTCGACACCACCGTGCTCGCGTACGCGCTCGGTTCGGAGCATCCGTTGCGAGACCCCTGCCGTGCAGCCGTCCGCGCGATCGGGGATGGTCGATTGCAGGCGACCACAACCGTCGAAGTTATTCAGGAGTTCGCCCACGTGCGCGCCCGGCGACACGGACGAGCGGATGCTGCGGCCACGGCGGAGAGCTATGCGACCCTTCTGGCGCCGCTCGTCGCAGTTGATGCCGAGGACCTTTCGCGAGGCATGACGCTGTTCCGTGAGCACGAATCACTGGGTTCGTTCGACGCTGTTCTTGCCGCGGTAGCACTTCGGCGCGAGTACGTGACCGGCTTGATGTCGGCCGATCGAGCCTTCGGCAGCATCCCCGGCCTTGCGCATATCGATCCCTCGGCTTCGAATCTGCGCGAGCGCCTCGCGATCTGAGGATGATGTCACCACCGGTTCTTTCTGAGCGTCGTGGGCAGAGGGGGTCAGGATCATGCACTCCAGCGCGCAGATTTCTGAACTATGCCGGACCTATTGCAGGCGTCCGAGAGCCCACTCCCAGTCGATGCGCTCCTGCTCGAGGCGCACCGCGGAGTCGTATCGATCGGTCACGAGGTCGGTGTAGAGCCTGCCCTCCGTTTCATCCAGGAGCGACAGCCGCGCATCGGTTGGCGCAGGTTCGCGACCCCAGGACGCCTCATGTGCGAGCAGCGTCTCGCGGTCCATCAGCACCGACCGAACCTGCGGCAGATGGGCGCGAACGCGGTTGAGGATCGCGAACCCGTGGGTGTCGATGTCGCCCCAGTACGTCACCGTGGTGTCGCTGAGCCATTGGAGCGACGCCGGCTGATCGGCGTCGTAGCCCTTCCCCCAGAGGACGACGCCACCTTGCGGAACCGGAACGCTCAGGTAGGTGATCTCGTTCTCGACGATCAGCGCGCGCCGTGCTCGCACCTCGAGTGATTGCAGCTCGTTTGTTCGTAGCACAGCCTCGTTCAGTCCGCTCGGTGCGCCGAGCACCGCGGGATCGAACCGCAGGCGAACCGTAGCCGGCTTGCTCGCGAGACCGAGTTCGCGCGTAAATGCCCCTGCCGCGGTGGACACTCCCAGCATCGTGCCCAAGACGCCGCGGTGCTGTTCGATGAACTTCGTGTCGACGCCGGGCGCGCTCACCTGGCGCAGATAACGGCCCGAACCCCGATGCTCGTCGAGCCAGGTGTAGGCGCCGAGTACCGACGGCCACTGGGAAGCGAGCGACACGGCGGCGATCGGTGAACCGAGCGCCCACTCGCGTGCGCGGGAGACGTGTTCGGATGCGCCAACCAGCCGACGGAAGGCTGCGGCATCCGTCGCGGTGCCAAGAAGCAGCCATGCCTGTTCGAAAGAGTCGACCACGGCACGCACCGGCAACTCCGTGAGCCCCGACAGACGGCCACCGATGCGGCCGCTGAGAAGCGTGTACGCGCGCCCGCCGCGCGATGCCTCCCGCAATGTCGCGGACCACTCCCGTGCCGCATCGAAATGCTCACCGAGGTCTCCGGCGCTCGGCCCCCGGAGCGGAACCTCGATTGCACCGAACGGCTCATCGGTTGCGTACCCGCGCAGCAGCGAGCCATCGTTCCAGCGTCGACGGACGGCCGCGGTGATACTCGCCGGTGTCGACCAGCGTGCGGGGTCACTCACCCGCGGCCTCGTTGCTTGGCCCGGAACTCCTCGATCGTGAGCGTGTGTACACGCGATGCCGCACCGGTCGGATTATCGACGAAGCCGATCGCGCTCACGTACGGCTCGATGACGTGCACCTTTTGCAGTGGTGTCACGATGAGGAGCTGGAGACCGAGCTTCGCGAACAACTCGAGCGCGTAGCGGGTAGACGCATCCGATCCTCGACCGAAGGCTTCGTCGATGACGGCGAACCGGAAGTCGCGCGACTTCTCAACGCCCCACTCCAAGCCGAACTGATAGGCCAGGGACGCCGCCAGAATCGTGTAGGCGAGCTTCTCTTTTTGCCCGCCCGATTTGCCATCGGAGTCGGTGTAGTGCTCGAACTCTTCCCCCGTGCGACGATCATTCTCGCTCGCGGCGAAGGTGTACCAGTTGCGCACATCGGTGACGCGCCGCATCCACGCTCGATCACCGTCGGCGTGACCGACGCGACCCTTGAGACGCTCGATCACCTGTCGGATCTGTTCGAAGCGCTGCTCGACATCGACGCCGGTGCCGTCGGCGTCGAGCACGTCGGCCGTCGCGTCGCGCAGGTCTGCGCGGAACTGGCGCACGTCGTGATTCACGGTCGGCTCGGCGACGAGCACGATGATCCGGCCGGGGTTGTAGTCGATAGCGGCGAGTGCTTCGTTGATGATCTCGACGCGCCCGCGAATCTCGTCGGCCTGACGGCGCAGCCACGCGTTGAACTGCGCGAGCTCACGCACGGCGTTCGTGTTCAGCTGGTGCCGAAACTCTGCCTCGAAGCGGGGCAGGTCATCGCGCGTGACGCGCTCGTGCAAAGCGCGGAACTCGGGGAGCGACCGCACGCTCGCATCGAGCTCGCCCCGATGCTCGGCCCACCGTCGAAGGAACTCACCCATCTGCTGCTGGATGCCGGTGGTGTACCCGTTCATCTCACGCTGCGTGGATTCGATGGCAGAGGTGAGGGCGTCGATCAGCGTGCCACGCAACCGGTCGCAGTCTTCGACCGTGCGCACATCGGCCCGTGTCACGCGGTCGGCGAGGGCGGGGTAGAGCGTGCGCGCCTGATCGATGACTGCCGGTCCCATGGCGACGAGAGCCTCGTCTTCGGCGCGCCTGCGCGTTTGCGCGGCGGCGCCCGCGGCTCGAGCGGCGCCTATGCGTGCAATGATCTCTTCGGCCTCCGCGCCGAGCGCGGCATCCTGCCGGGCGATCTCTTCGAGCCGCGCATCTATCGCGGTCAGCTGCGAGGATCCGCCGACGAGGCGATCGCGCTCGTCCTGCAGCGCGGCGACGTGGGCGGCAGCGGCGTCGACATCGAGCTCCGTCCACGAGTGGTACTGCGCGAGCGCGGCAAGCGCCTCGGCCCGTCCGGCCAAAGCGCCCGCCTCGTCGTCGATCACGGTCAGGTGCTGTTCTACGGAATCGAGCTCGGCGACGTAGCCGTCGAGCTCGATCTGGAGGGCGGCGATCTTCTGCTCACTCCCGCGGCCGAGCACCCACTGGCGCGGGTCGGCGGCGCTGCGCCGGTCGTCCTTTTCGTGCCGATCGCGGTCGCGGACGAGGCCTTCTCGCGTGACGGCCCGATCTTCTCTCCGGAGTTGGTCGACGGATGCTGCGAGCACATGGTCGGCGCGAACGGCGAGTTCGGCGGCCAGGTAGTCGGCGAAGGGCCCCGGCTCGATCGTGAGGGCATCGACGAGTCGGCTGCCCGCGTGCACGGTGGGTACGGCGCGCACCCGCCGTTCGGGAACTCGCCGATACACCAGCTTTGCGTTGAGTCGGTTGTCGTTGACCCACGCCGACACGCGCGCGTAGTGTTCCTGCGGCACGAGCAGGGTCAGCGCGAAGCCGCGCAGCGCACGTTCGGCGGCTCCGCGCCACTCGGCGAAATCGTCAGACACCTCGAGCAGTTCGCCGGCAAAGGGAATGTCGTCTTCGCCGAGGCCGAGTGCATCGCCGAGGGCGGCCCTCACCCGGTCGAGATCGGCGGGAAGGCTGTTGCGTCGAGCTCGCAGGCTGTCTATCTCGTGCTGCGCAGCATCGCGCGCGCGTCGTGCGTCGGTGCGGCGTTCGAACAGCGGGTCTCGGCGCTTCGTGACGTTGGCTCGTTGCTCATCGAGCCGGGTACGTCGAAGGCCGACCTCTTCTGCACGCGCGAGAAAGTCATCCCCGTTCTCGGCGGCGTCGAGCCCGGCCGAGATGAGCAGGGCGTCATACCGTCGACGGCGCTCGGCGCGACCGACGTGATCCTCCTCGGCGCGGGGGATCTCGGCATCCAACTCTTTCAGCCGGTCGCCGCCGACCCCAGCCCGCTCGAGCTTCAGACGATCACTGGTCGGTACCAGAGCCTGACGTTGCTGCGCCAGGTCGGACTTGCGTGCATCGAGCGTCGCGAGCTCTGCGGTGCGCGCGGCGATCTCGCCATCGAGCAGTTCGCGCACGCGCTCGGCGATATACGGAGCGACGGCGCTGCGCTGATCCATCAGGCCCGCGTGGCGCGCTGTCGCATCGTCGAACCGATCGGCCGCGGCGACGAGCGGCGTCAGCACGGAAAGCTGGTCGGTTGCGGTGCGGACAGCGTCGTGCGACTTCACGAGATTCTCGAAGTGGTCGACGATCGCCTTCACCCGCGACTGGGCATCGACGGGCTCGAGCATGTGGTCGCGCACGAAGTCGTTGAGGTTGCCGACCGACTTCATCGAAACCGTCTGGTGGAACAGCTCCATCGCCTGCTCCGACCGGATGCCGAGCAGCCGCCGCACCCGACGGTGGTAGTCGGGAAAGGTGGTGTCGACATCGGCGCCGCGTGTGCGGAGCCGTGCGCGCAGTGCTTTCAGGTCCGAACCGAAGTCCGTGAAGTCGGGGTCGATGGAGAGCGCTTCGGACGCCGTGACGAAGAAGCGGTCGGGCTGACCCACCCGATCCTTCTGATGGAAGACCTGTGCGATCGAGACGCTCTCGCCGTACCCTTCGTTGGTGAAAACGCCCAGGATGACCGAATACGACGTCTGATCACGCAGGCCCACCGGTCGAGACGCGCCCGATGCCTCGTTGCGTTCGGACTTGTAGTGGCCCTCGACATAGCTGCGGAGGGAGCGCTCCTTAACATCCGCGCCGGCGGCTTTGTTGTATGCGATGCGGTTGGCTGGCAGGAGGAGGGTCGTGATGGCGTCGACGAGCGTGGATTTTCCGCTGCCGATGTCGCCGGTGAGGAGCGACGTCTGCCCGTTCGGATGCGTCGACCATACGTGCTTGTCGAATGTGCCCCAGTTGAACACCTCGATCCGCTGGAGTCGGTAGCCGGTGCGTTGGTGGGCCGACGACGGCGTCTCGAGGGCGGAGAACAGAGCGTCGGTCATTGCGGCGATCCTTTTGTGGCCCCCGCGTAGGCGTCCAGGCGGGCGGCGAAATCCGACAACGTCTGCGCGTCGACATAGGCCTTGAGGATGCGCCGGACCTCCCAGGCGCCGGGTTGGCCACGCAACTCCCGGAGGAACCCGAGCTCGGCCGCCTGCGCAATCGTGCGATCTGCTTGATCGGCCGTCCTGGCTTCGTTGCTCGACGTCGCCTGAAAAACACGCAGCATCTCGACCAGCTGCTCGCGCGTCAGGACGAGCTTGCCTTCTTCGCCCGATGACTCGAACTCGACCATGCGCTTGCGAAGGAGTACGAGCAGCAGGCTCACGTTGTAGGTGAGGCTGCGTCGACGCACGAGTCGCGGGAGCGGCTGCTCGCCGTCTTCCGGTTCGCGGGTGACCAGGTAGGCGTAGCCTTCGGCATCGTCGACCACGATGTCGATCCCGATCGCGGCGAAATGGTCGGCGACCGCGCCACGGTGTCGCTGCAGCGTCTGCCACGCCTCCTCGTGGGAGGGCACCTCGCGGTAGAGGACTTCCCGCATGAGAAGGATGATTGTCGTGGCGACGGCCTGTTCGTCGACAGTTCTCACGTGCGTCTCACCTGGACCTTCCGCATCCGCACCCTCTTTGCATCTTGCTGGGCATCGGCGATATCGATCGTCATCTCGTCGTCGCCCACCTCGATGGTGATGTCATCGTCGTTGAGCGACAGATATCCGAGGATCTCAGCCACCCCCTCCTGCACCGGGTACAACCCGACGATTTCGTCGAGCGGAACGGCTGTGCGTGGCGGCACCACCGCGCGGATGTTCGCTGCCAACCGTGCTGTATCGACGAACCGCTGCGCAAACAGATCGTCGAGCGCGGCCACGTCGATCTCGTCGGGGGAGAGCATGCTGTTGACCACGACATCGGGCTGCGGGTCGTAGAGGGGGCGCTCGAAGGGGAGGGCGATCGGCACACCGGGCTCATCGACGACGAGTCCAGCGTCGTGCGGTGGCGCGTCACGAAGAGCGAGAGCGGATGCTTCGACGGCGCGGACGAGATCGACGACACGGCGATTCTCGACCCAAACCTGATCTTCGAGAAACCGTCGCAGTTGCTCCGAGAGGTTTCGGACAGTCTGCTGGGTGCGCTCCGCCGCATCGGCCCAGTCGTGGTGGACGCTGCGCAGACGGCGATCGGCGGAGAGCTGCGGCATGGCTTGTACCGTCGCGAGCAGATCCGCGAGCTCCTCTTGGCGACCCTCCGAGAGAAGGAAGTCGTAGAAAGCCTGAAAGCTGCGTCCTTGATCTGACGATGAGATGTCGGTCCGCCCGCTCACCAGTTCACCGAGCAGCGCGCCCTTGCCTCCGTCCCAGCCGGCGATCTTCTCGCGTGCGGAGCGATCGAGCGAACGGAAGTTCTCCTCGACCTCGCGAAAGTCGGTGAGCAGCTCCCGCGCGGTCGTGGCGAACTGCTGGTATCTCTCGCGCACCGCCGTTTCGTCGAGGACCGCGAACCTGCCCTCACGTGCTTCGGCGAGTTCTGCGTCGATGGCGTCGCGGCGCCGCTGGAGTTCGGCGATGCGGCTCTCGGGGTCGATGTCTGATCCGTGCACGATGCGGCGAAGAAGCTCGACAACGGTTTCGAGTCGCGACTCCGTTCCGACGAAAGATCGCACCTGCAGCGCCTCTACCCACGCGTACGCCTTCTGAACCGCGGGCGTCACGTCGTAGTGCACCTCTTCGGACCCCGAGGGATAGAAGCGCCGCAGCCATGCCGACTCAGGTGTCGCCCAGTCTTCGAGGTAGGCCGCTGGATCGGCGGGGTATCGTTCGGGTTCGACTCGGTGAATGCCGTACAAGAAGTCGTCGAGTGCTGACACGAGTTGGCCCGCTGGCGCCGCCCCGCGGTTCTCTTCGATGAAGTAGCGACCCAGAAACGACAGGATGAGCGGCGCGTTGCGTGCACGCAAAAGGCGCCACGCAGGATGCCGCTCCCACAGCCGATCGATCTCGTCGAGTTCCATACCCTTTCCAGGGTAGGGGTGCGGGCAGAGCGCCGCGTCGCGCGCACCTGTGGGAACCTCTCAGTCGTCGACGCTGTCACGAAGCTTGTTCTCTTCTTCGAGCAACCCGTGTAGACGAGATCGTTCAACGACTCCGCGCCACACTGTGATGTCTCAAGAGCCCGATAGGGTCTCCGAGGAAATTGAATCGCCCTGCGCCGCAGCAGACTTTGGAGAGCTACACAATGAACAGTGCCTTTAGCGAAGCGAACTTGATCATCGAGGCCAAGAAGATTCTGGGCCAGGATGCGGATGTGCTCGCGGCAGGGAGGTTCAACCTTGCCAGCCTCGTCGGTGCTGCAATCGTCGGCAGCGCAGGCGGCGTCGTCGCTGCCGACGCACTTGACCCCACCGGGCTCAGCGACGTCAGTGGTGTCGGCGCAGCGATCGGCGCAATTGCCGGTCGGCGCCTGGCCATGACAGCAGCCGCCGAGGAGAAAGGCGCTACGACGACGCTGCTCGTTGCGATCACGCCCGATACTATCCACGTGCTCAACGGTGACACCCACGGACGCCTCGCATCAGAGTTTGCGTCGTTCAATCGCGCCACCGTCGATCACAAGATCAAGAAGGTGGGGTTGATGCGCTACCTGACCATTACCGACACAGACAGCGACGCCTCTATTGAACTCGTCGGTTCCGTCGCATGGATCGCGCAGAACGCGCAGGGCGACAAGGTTGTCTTCGACCTGCTCGCCGTCAATCATCACGACTAGCGGCGAGCGCGGAGAGTGCGGGTCCGTCGTCGCGTCGTCAAGCCGGGTGTCGTCATGCCGGACTATCGGCGGCGGGTAGCAACTCAAAAACTACCGGCGGTGTGGCCACACCGTTAACCTGCAGCGCGATGGCATGCTCGCCGGGGTAATAGCGGCGCGTCGTGATCGCGCGGAAGGAGTGCCGACGCTCGATCGCGAACTCTTCGCCGGGTGCGACGTGGGCCGTGGTGAGCTTGAAGACTTTTGTGGTGAGGGTGCCGTTGGCGCGGCGGTGGTGCACGACGTAGTCGATCGCGAGACGCGCGCTCTGCGTACCCGAGTTCCGGACAGTAGCAGTGAATCCGACCTCTCCGCCCCACGGTATGTGGGTTTCGGTGAGCAACGGCCCATCGATCTCGACGGTCGCGGGCGCGAAGCCGAGCAAGGTGAGGGCGTGCGGATCGCCGCGCTTGACGAGCGTGCGGAGCGCGTGACGGACGACGGCTGGCGTGGTGGGCGCTGGGGTGGCTAGCCAGCGTCGGGCGGTGCTGACGACGAGGCCGGGGGAGTCGCGGCTCAGGTCGTTGAGGTGGTTCGCGACCGATCGGCGGACGTACTCGCTGCCATCGCGGTACAGCGCATCCAGAATCCCGATGGTTGCTCCTGGTTGGGCGATGAGCGCCGGCACTCGAATCGCCCACGGCAGATAGGGCCGTGTGCCCTCGCTCGCCAGGCGCCGCACGTGTTCGTCGGGCGAAATGGTCCACCCGCCGATGACGTCGAGGGCACGATCGAGGTCGTGCCGCAGCAGCGTGCGGATGGCGAACTCGCCAGTGAGCCGACCCGTCAGCTCGGCGAGGAGCGCCAGGGCGTCGTCGAACGAGGCCTCCGTTCCCTCATCCACGGCTCGGGTTGCAATCGCACTGGTTACGGGCCAGATCAACCAGCCGGTGAATGCAGGTTCGTTCGTGGCGGCGGAACGGATGACGTGGGCGAGCGTGGCGTAGTCGCCCGGAATGTCGGCCAGCAGAGCATTCCGCAGTACATCGGCCCGTTCGCGCAGAGATAGCCCGTCAAAGGTTTCGCACGCCCGCGGCAAGGCGTGCAGGGCACGCTCGGGCTGGGTGTTCTGGATGCAGTGGGTCAGCGTGCCCGCGACGCCGACGCCGAGCAGATCGTCTGCGAAGGGCATGACCCCATCATTCCGTGCAGGCACGTGCTTGCACTCGTGTTCGCAGGGGCTCAGGTCGGAGTAGTGACGCTCAGTGCTTCGCGGGCGAGCGGCTCCATGCTTGGGGAGTCCGACAGTGCCCCTGTCTCGATCACGATCGTCAGCACCGCCGTGATCGCGGCCGCGGGAGTGCGCGTGTGGAGGGGGTGTCGTCGGGAAAGCGGTCCAGGATGACGTTGGCGAGATCCTCCTGCGCTTCCCGGCCCGCGGCCAGCCAGGCGGCGCGGAGCGCGGTGTTCTGATGATGAGTCGCAGTTCGCGGCGGTGCGGCTCGATCTCTGCGACGGCGACGAACTCCTGGATCACCGGCTCGAGCAACGGGAGTTCGCCCTTCGATCGGACGGCGGACGCGAGTTCTGCCGGATCGGTCGCCAGCTCCGACGTCAGCATCTCGTCCCTGCTGGAGCAGTACCGGTAGAAGGTGCGCAACGTGACCCTGCGCGACTTCGACGACGCGATGCGGATCCGCGCGGCGGCTGGCCCCGATCGCACCGTGGTCGTGCTCGGTGGCGGCTTCGTCGGCGCGGAGGTCGCGGCGGCGCTACGCACCCTCGGCACGACGGTGATACTCGTGGACCCGCACGAGACACCCGGGGCACACGTCCTCGGTGACACCCTGGCTGGCTGGTTGCACGCGATGCATCTCACGCACGGGGTCGATCTGCGCACGACGACGGTGTCGTCCATCGACGCATCCGGTGATCGGCTCGCGGTCGCGCTGGCGAACGGTGAAACGGTAGCGGCCGACCTCGTCGTCGCGGGACTGGGTGTCGAGCCGCGCGTGCTGCCCGGTATGGAACTCGTCGAGCCGGCGGGTGGGATCGTACTCGCCGCCACGGCTCACTGGGATGCGGCCCGCCTCGACGGCATGGATGCTGCGGCCCGACTTCTCGGGCGGGATCCGGCCCCGCGCGGCGCAGAGTGGTGCTGGAGCGACCGTTACGGCTCGCACATCGAGATCGTCGGGGACCTCGTCGGAGCAGGGACCGACGTCATCCGGCCGGGTACCGCTGTGTTCCGGGTCGCGGGGGACCGCCTGCTCGGCGCCGCCTCGATCGACGACCCGATGACGATTCGTGCCGCGCGGCGGATCATCGACCGCGGTGTGCGCGTCGAGGCATCCGCGTTGGCGGATCCGACGGTCTCGCTCCGTCAGATGTTGCGGGGCTGACGACGCCGGAGGCTGGCCGAGGCGGTCGGCCGCGCGTACGGCGAACTGCACCGTGCGGCGCTGGGCGAAACATCCGCCCGTTCTTGATCGGTGCACCCAGGAGAGCGCTTGATCTGAGCGGTCGGAGAGGCGCGGGCCCCGTGCGGATTGACCGAATGGCGAACGGCACAGGCCGAGCAGCTCGGGCTAGCCTGGACAGAATCGAAAGGGATCACCATGCAGCAGCGAATTCTGGGCCGTACCGGCCGCGAGGTTTCGATCGTCGGACTCGGAACGTGGCAGCTCGGCGCCGACTGGGGTGATGTCAGCGAGGATGACGCGCTCGGAGTGCTCGCCGCGGCCGCAGATCAGGGTGTGACCCTGTTCGACACCGCCGACGTGTACGGCGACGGACGCTCCGAGTCGCTGATCGGCCAGTTCCTCCGGGGGCGGAACGACGTTTTCGTCGCCACCAAGATGGGGCGCCGCCAGCCGCAGGAACTCGAGAACTACTCGCCCGAGAACTTCCGGGCCTGGACGGAGCGCTCCCGTCGCAACCTCGGCGTCGAAACGCTCGACCTCGTTCAGCTGCACTGCCCGCCGAGCGTGGTGATCGACGCGGATGCGACCTACGACGCTCTCGACGATCTGGTTTCGGATGGCTCGATCGCGGCCTACGGTGTCTCGGTCGAAACCGTCGAGCAGGCGCTGTCGGCCATCGGCCGCCCGGGAGTGGCGAGCATTCAGATCATCTTCAACCCGTTGCGGCTCAAGCCGCTCGACGAGGTTCTGCCTGCCGCCGAGGCTGCGGGCGTGGGCATTCTCGCCCGTGTGCCGCTCGCATCCGGTCTGCTCTCGGGCAAGTACACGACCGACACGACGTTCGCGCAGAACGACCACCGCTCGTACAACCGCAACGGTGAGGCCTTCGATCGGGGCGAAACGTTCTCGGGCGTCGACTTCGAGGTCGGCATCCAGGCGGCGAACGAGCTCGCGGCGGCGCTGCCTGCGGGGGTTTCGCTTCCTCAGGCCTCTCTCGCGTGGATCATGTCGCGTGCTGGCGTGACCTCTGTCATCCCGGGCGCACGCAACACGCGTCAAGCGGTGTCGAACGCCGATGCTGCCGCGCTGCTCGAGCCAGGCTCCGAGTTCGACGTCGAGGCCTTCGACGTCGTGGTGCGGGATGTCTACGACCGTTTGTTGCGGGCCGACATCCACCCGCTCTGGTGAGCACCGGGACTTAACCCTGCATCCACGGGTGGGCTCGACATCCGTATCGATCTGCCGACGTAGGAAACGTCCGCCTGCGAATCAGAGGTCGACGAGTTCGACGCGGGCGTGCGAGGTACCCCCTTCGCCCAGTCCCTCCGCCTCGCGGACGGCTCGTTTGAGGGGGAGCACGTAGCTGAACCTGCTGCCCGTGCTCGACGGGAACATCGACGTCGTCCAGGTCGAACCGCCGATGCGTGGCTCGGACACGCACCGCGCCGAAACCGCGGCGGAGCGCAGGATCCTGCAACTCGAGAATCATCTCGCTGACCTCCGGCGGCAGATCGACGAAGAACCACGCGGCATCCGCTCGCGCCTCCCACCGATACACGGTGCCCTCGAAGTCGACGATCACGTGCCTCACCGTAGATCAGCTATGCGTTCGCCGCATACCGCCACCGCAAGTATCTCGACTGAAAGCATGGACTTCGTGCCTGACGCCCGCAGGCGGAGATGAGGAACATCACCATGCCGAACGTCGATGCCCCCGAGGGTCGCCCCTGGGTCGCTTCCTACGCCGAGGGTGTTCCCGCTGAGATCGCCGATGTCACCGAGACGCTCGTGGACATGCTCGATGCATCCGTCGGGCGTTACGGCGCAGCAGACGGCGCTGGAGTTCTTCGGCGCTGACGCACCAGCTACGCCGAGCTCGGCGAGCAGGTGCAGCGGGTCGCCGGTGCTCTGCACAAGCTCGGGGTGCAGCGCGGGTGACCGGGTCGCGCTCGTCATGCCCAATTGCCCGCAGCACGTCGTGGCGTTCTACGCGGTGATGCGTCTCGGGGCGATCGTGGTCGAGCACAACCCGCTCTACACGCCGCGCGAGATCCGCCATCAGTTCGAGGTCACGGCACCGGTCGTCGCGATCGTGTGGGACAAGGTGGCGGATGTCGTGGCCACCCTTCCCGAAGACGCCCGTCCGGGCGCCGTGGTTTCGGTGAGCCTGCCCGATGCCATGCCGCTCGGCAAGCGCATTGCGCTCCGCCTGCCCATCTCGAAGGCCCGCACGGCGCGCGCAGCGATCACCGCGAAGCCGACCACGAAGGGTGTCTTAACGTGGGATCGCCTCGCCGAATCCCGCAAGATCTCGCGTCGCGTGGCGCGACCCGAACTCGCCGACACGGCCCTGTTGCTGTTGACCAGCGGAACGACCGGCACGCCCAAGGCCGCCACTTTGTCGCACCGCAACCTGCGCGCGAACGCGGCGCAAGGCAGGGCGTGGCTGCCCGGGCTGCATGACGGTGAAGAAGTCGTGTACGCCGTGCTGCCGCTTTTCCACGCCTACGGCCTGACGCTCTGCCTGACGTTCGCGATGTCCATCGGGGCGAAGTTGGTGCTGTTTCCGAAGTACGACCTCGACCTGGTGATCGCGGCGAGCCGGAAGTCGCCGCCGACGTTCCTGCCCGCCGTGCCGCCGATCTACGACGCTTTGGCGCGCGCGAGCAACCAGAAGCGGATCGATCTGAGCGGCGTGCGCTTCGCGATTTCGGGGGCGATGAGCCTTCCGGTCTCGACCGTCACACGCTGGGAAGAGGCGACCGGTGGCTTGCTGGTCGAGGGCTACGGGATGACCGAGACTTCACCGGTCGCGCTCGGCAATCCCGCGGGACCGAGCCGCCGCCCCGGCACCGTCGGTGTGCCATTCCCGAGCACCGAGATCCGGGTCGTCGACCCCGATGACCCGACGCAAGATCGCCCGGCCGGAGAGTCGGGCGAGCTGCTGATCCGCGGGCCGCAGGTGTTCGGCGGGTACTGGGGTGCCCCGGACGATACGGCGGCCGCTCTGCTGCCCGGGGGCTGGCTGCGCACGGGCGACATCGTGACCATGTCGGAGGACGGCTTCGTCACGATCATCGACCGCCTCAAGGAACTGATCATCACGGGCGGCTTCAATGTCAGCCCGACCGAGGTCGAGCAGGCATTGGCGCAGCATCCAGACATCGAGAGCGCCGCCGTGGTCGGTTTGCGCCGCCCGTCGGGCGGTGAGGAGGTCACGGCCGCAGTCGTCATGAAGCCGGGCGCCGTGTTCGACGCCACCGCGCTGCGCGACTTCTGCCGCCAGCATCTGACCGCGTACAAGATCCCCAAGAAGCTCGTGCAGGTCGACGAGTTGCCGCGCTCGCAGGTCGGCAAGGTTCTGCGGCGGACGGTGCGAGACCAGCTCGTGGCACGCGAAGACTGATCATGCTCTGGAAACTCCTGGTTCGATATCTGAAGCCGGCGTGGCCGCTACTGATCGGCGTGATCGTCTTCCAGCTGGGGCAGTCGATCGCATCCCTGCTGCTGCCCACTCTGAGCGCCGACATCATCGACAACGGCGTCGTGACCGGCGACATCCCGTACATCTGGTCCGTCGGGGCGCTGATGCTCGGCATCACGGTCGTGCAGGTCGTCTGCGCGATCATCGCCGTGTACTTCGGCTCGAAGCTCGCGATGGGCATGGGCCGCGACATTCGAGCTGCCCTGTTCGAGAGGGTCGTGAGCTTCTCGCAGCGCGAGGTCGGGCAGTTCGGCACACCGTCGCTGATCACGCGCAACACGAACGACGTCCAGCAGGTGCAGATGCTCGTGCAGGTCACGGCGACGCTGATGGTGGCGGCGCCCATCCTCGCCATCGGCGGGGTCATCTTGGCGGTGCGCCAGGACGTTGGGCTGTCGTGGTTGATGGCGGTCAGCATCCCGGTTCTGCTGATCGTCGTGAGCCTCATCATCGTGCGGATGGTGCCCTACTTCCAGCTCATGCAGAAGCGGATCGATCGGATCAACCAGGTCATGCGCGAGCAACTGACCGGCATCCGCGTGATCCGTGCGTTCGTGCGTGAGGATGAGGAGCGCGCCCGCTTCCGGAACGGCAGTGAGGGCGTCGCCGATACAGCACTGCGCGCCGGCAATCTGATGGCGTTGATGTTCCCCGCGATCATGCTCGTGATGAACGTCTCGGGCGTCGCGGTCATCTGGTTCGGTGCCTTCCAGATCCAGGCCGGTGACGCGCAGATCGGCACGCTCTTTGCCTTCTTGCAATACCTCATGCAGATCCTCATGGGCGTGATGATGGCCACCTTCATGTTCGTGATGATCCCGCGCGCGGCGGTGAGCGCCAACCGGATCGGTGAGGTGCTGGCGACGGACTCGTCGGTCGTCACGGCCGCGTCACCGCTGCGGCCGCAGGAGTTCCGCGCAGACATCGACTTCGACGGCGTCGAGTTCTCGTACCCCGGCGCCGACGAACCGGTGCTGAAGAACATCACCTTCCGCGTCGTCGCGGGCACGACGACCGCGATCATCGGCTCGACCGGAGCGGGCAAGTCGACGCTGATCGGGCTCGTGCCGAGGCTCTTCGACGCCACCGCGGGTTCCGTTCGCGTCGCCGGCGTCGATGTGCGCGAGTGGGATCCGGACGAACTGTGGGCGCGGATCGGCCTGATGCCCCAGCGTGCATTCCTGTTCTCGGGCACGGTTGCGTCGAACCTGCGATACGGCAACGCGGATGCTTCGGACAACGATCTCTGGCATGCCCTCGAGATCGCCCAGGGGCGGGAGTTCGTCGCGGAGATGCCGCTCGGGCTCGAGGAGCCCATTGCGCAGGGCGGCACGAACGTCTCCGGCGGGCAGCGCCAACGCCTCGCGATCGCGCGGGCACTCGTCAAGCGACCCGATATCTACATCTTCGACGACTCTTTCTCGGCCTTGGATGTCGCGACGGATGCGACGCTCCGTGCCGCCCTCACGACACATGTGCCGGGCGCGACACGCCTCGTCGTCGCTCAGCGCGTCAGCACGGTGCGGGATGCCGACCAGATCGTCGTGATCGACCACGGCCAGATCGTCGGGCTCGGCACGCACACGGAACTGCTCGAAACGAGCGAGACGTATCGCGAGATCGTCGAATCGCAGGAGAGCGTGGAGGCCTCGGCATGAGCGATCGCAGCGCGCCGCCCGCGACTCCGCCGGCCTCGCCGCCCCCGCCCCGCGGCCCGATGGGTGGCCGCGGCCCCATGGGCGGAATGGGCATGCCGGTCGCGAAGCCCCAGAACTTCGGAGCCTCGGCGAAGCGCCTCCTCGGCTCGCTCCGCCAGGACAGGTCTTTGCTCATCTTCGTCATCGTGCTCGGCGTCTTGAGCGTCGGATTGAGCGTGACGGGTCCGAAGCTGCTCGGTGAGGCGACGAACATCGTCTTCGAAGGTTTCACGTCGCTGCAGTTCCCCTCGGGCACGACGCAGCAGCAGGTGATCGATCAACTCGTCGCGGCGGGGCGGGCCGAGCAGGCCGACATGCTGCGATCGATGACCTTCGTGCCGGGCGCGGGCGTCGACTTCGTCCAGCTGAGCCAGGTGCTCCTGCTCGTGCTCGCGGTCTACGTCTTCGCGAGCGTCTTCGCGTTGTTCCAGGCGCGCATCCTGAACGGCGTCGTGCAGCGCGCCATGCACCACCTGCGCATGCAGGTCGAGGACAAGATCCACCGCCTCCCGCTCAGCTATTTCGACCGGGTGCAGCGGGGTGACCTGCTCAGCCGCGTCACGAACGACGTCGACAACATCGGTCAGTCCCTGCAGCAGACGCTGTCGCAGGTCATCACGTCACTGCTCACCGTCATCGGCGTCCTGCTGATGATGTTCCTCATCTCGCCGATCCTGGCCCTGATCGCACTCGTCACGATTCCGCTGACGATCATCATCACGGTGCTCGTCGCGCGGCGCTCGCAGAAGCTGTTCGTCGAGCAGTGGAAGCAGACCGGCATCCTGAACGCGCGCGTCGAAGAAGCGTACTCGGGTCACGCCCTCGTGAAGGTCTACGGGCACCAGCGCGAGGTCGAGGCGGCGTTCGGGGACGAGAACACCCGCGTCTACCGCGCGAGCTTCGGGGCCCAGTTCATCTCGGGCATCATCATGCCGGCGATGACCTTCGTCGGAAACCTCGTGTACGTCGCGATCGCCGTGGTCGGTGGGCTGCAGGTCGCCGCGGGCATCATCTCGATCGGCGACGTGCAGGCATTCATTCAGTACTCGCGTCAGTTCAGTCAGCCGCTCAGCCAGCTGGGCTCCATGGCCAACCTGCTCCAGTCTGGCGTCGCTAGCGCCGAGCGCGTGTTCGAGCTCCTCGACGAGGACGAAGAAGAGCCCGACCCCGAGGTGGCCGAGTCGGTGCCGGAAGACGCCGGGCTGCTGGAGTTTCGGGATGTCTCGTTCCGCTACGTTGCCGACACCCCGCTCATCGAGGGCTTGAACCTGACGGCTCGGCCCGGCAGCACGGTCGCGATCGTCGGGCCCACCGGCGCCGGCAAGACGACGCTCGTCAACCTGATCATGCGCTTCTACGACGTGGACTCCGGTGCGATCGCCCTGGGCACTTCGCCCGAGGATGCTGTCGACACCCGACGGATGTCGCGCGACGACCTGCGATCTCGGACGGGCATGGTGCTGCAGGACACGTGGCTGTTCGCCGGGACGATCCGCGACAACATCCTGTACGGCCGGCCCGAGGCGACCGAAGAAGAGATGGTGGCCGCAGCATCCGCCGCCTATGTCGACCGCTTCGTGCATGCGCTTCCCGACGGGTACGACACGCTGCTCGATGACGAGGCCACCAACCTCAGCGTGGGGGAGCGGCAACTCGTCACGATCGCGCGCGCGTTCCTCGCCGACCCGCGCCTGCTGATCCTCGATGAAGCAACATCGTCGGTCGACACGCGCACCGAGGTTCTGATCCAGCGGGCGATGTCGAGGCTGCGCGAGAATCGCACGGCTTTCGTGATCGCGCACCGGCTGTCGACGATTCGGGATGCCGATGTCATCGTCGTGATGGAGCACGGCTCGATCGTCGAACAGGGCAATCACGCGCAGTTGCTCGCCGCGAAGGGCGCCTACTGGCGCCTCTACAACGCCCAGTTCGCCGCGCCGATGAGCGAAGAGACCGTCCAGAACCCCGTTACGGGTGCTGTCGAGATCATCGCCGAGGACGTGATTCCGGATTCGGAGAACTGACGCGTTCGGTCAAGCCGTCGTCATGTGATGCTGCCGCTGATCCACAGGCCGAGCCCAGCCATGAGGGTGGTCGCGCCGAGCACGCCGAGCCCGTTGAGGACACCCGCAAGCCGCTTGCGCTCTTGCAACAGGCGCACGGTCTCGAAGCTGGCGGTCGAGAACGTCGTGTAGCCGCCGAGGAACCCGGCCCCGACGACGGCGTACCAACCGTCCGAGACGAGTTGACCGGCCGCGAGTCCGGCGAGGAACCCGAGTGCGAACGATCCGGTCACATTGATGATGATCGTGGCCCAGGGGATTCGCCCCGAGACGCGGGTTCGAATGATGCCGTCGAGCAGCAATCGGGATGCCGCACCCAGTCCGCCGGCGACGGCGATGGCGACGAAAACGAGCGGGGTCATCGCGTCTCCCCATTCGGCACGGGTCGCGTTCGGCGATGCGCGGCGGCGGCGAGAGCGATCCCGGTCCAGGTCGCGGCGGCTCCGACCAGGACCGTCCCCACGGCGTATGCCGCTCCGGCACCGACCGTGCCAGAACCGATCAGGCGCGCCGAATCGAGTGCGAGGGCGCTGTATGTCGTGAACCCGCCCATGACGCCCGTGCCGAGCAGCAACCGCAGGCGCTGGCGACCGCCGTGGTCGGGGCCGCGGCGGACGAGCGACTCGAGCAGCACGCCCAGAAGCAGAGCCCCGACGATGTTGATGCCGAAAATGGCATACGGGATGCCGTTCAGGGGCGGGATGGCCAAGCTGAGCGCTTCGCGGGCGGCGGTGCCGAGCGTTCCGCCGACGAAAACGAGCAGTAGTGCGCCAGGGCGCAGATGGATGGGGCGCGACGCGCCGGTTGCCGTTTCGGCGGCATCGAGGTCGGGATCGAGGGGAAGTTCCTCGTCGTTCCCGTTCACACCGCGTCCTGCTGAGGCTCTGTTCTCAACCCGCGATCGAGGGCCGTGATGGCCACGCTTTCGCGGTCTGTCCCGTGCGATGACGCTTCGGCTTCGAGGCGAGCGAGGAGTGTCGCGGGGATGTCGAGGGTCAGCCGCGCCGAGTCATCCGGACGGCCGCGCACAACGAGCCCGATGATGGGCACAGCGATCGTGCCGATCACATCGATGATCGCGATCACCCCGAAGAACCGCCAGTAGCCGGTGTCGCTGCCGGGGATATCGCCCTCGGTCAGGATCGGCAGCCACAGCATGATCGCCACGATCGTGGCGGCGGCGAGCGTGATCGTGAGACCGATGTGAACGATCCGTCGCGTGGAGGACGCGGAGCGGAGCAGAAGGTTCGCCTGCGCGAGGGTGACGGCGAGGATCGTCAGGACGCCGAGCGCGCGGAACCAGTCGCTGGTCGATTCGCTGAGGTCGAACCACGACCAGATGAGAACGAGGGCGGGGATGAGCGCCGCGACGCTCGTCGCGATACCGATGTACCCGACGATGCGGAACCTGTGGGACGCGATCGCCAGGTGACAGAGTGCGGTGAGCCCGAACGCCGCGACGGCGAGGGTCGTGAGCAGGATGCGGCCCTGCGTCTCACCGAATTCACCGGACAGGAGCGCCACGATTCCGAGCGCACCGGCCAGCAGCAGCGACACGATGACCACGACGATCGCCGCGCGTCGGAGGCCTCGCACGGCGGACGGGGTGCGGGTCGCCTGCGAGGCTGCACTCTTCTCGGGGGTAGTCACGCCCCCAGGCTACGGCTCGGGCGAGCGATCCTCACCCGCTGGCGCGCTGGCGCGCTGCACGAGCACGACACTGTCGAGCAGCACGGCGTCCGAACCATCCGGTGCCGTGACCTCGCGCTCCCGTACCTCGCACACCAGCGTCCGCCACTGCGTCGCATCCAGGCGGAGCGCTGCAAGATCACCGTCGGGCGTGGGGAAGACCGCGTGCTGGACGAACTCGGGCGGCGCCCACGCCGGCGCCGCGGCGTGCCCGACCACGAGCAGGCGTCCGCCGGGCGCGACGAATCCGGTCGCGGCATGCAGGATCCGCTCGCGTGGCAGCTCCACGGGGGATTGCAGGAAGGATGCCATGACCAGGTCGTAGCCGTCGTCGTCGGTGTAGGTCGACAGGTCAGCCGCCAGGTCGGCCGACACGAACGTCGTGCGATCGTGCAGCTTGCGCTCGGCGGCCGCCGCTCGCGCCCGGTTGATCGCGGTGGGCGAGAGGTCGACGCCGGTTGCATACCATCCGTGCTCGGCGAACCAGATGGCGTCTCCGCCCTCGCCGCAGCCGAGATCGAGTGCACGACCGGGCGTGAACTCTCCGGCGATGGCGGCCAGCGTCGCGTTGACCCGGCCCGACCACACTCGGCCGGTGCCGCTGTAGCGCTGCTCCCAGAAATCGATCGGCGCTTGACCCGTCATGCCCCGACCTTCGCGGGATCCTTGTCCGTTCGGTCCACGGCGGTATCGAAGTCCTGGGTGACGAGCGCGGCGTTGACCGCGGCACCGGTGAATGAGCCTGTGCCCATGGCGAGCGGGACGTTCGCCGCGGGGTTGACGACGTTGCCGACAGCCCAGACGCGGGGGTCGCTGGTCTGACCCACGGCGTCGACGGCGATCACGTTGCCCATCGGTCCGTCGACCCGGTCGAGGTTCAGGTGCTCCAGCATCCGGTCATGCGGTTCCGGGGCGCCTCCGGTGAAGATCGCGTCGATCTCGACGATCGAGCCGTCTTCGAGCCGCACGCCGCTCAGGGTGCCGCCGTTATTGAGTACCTCGACGACCTGTTGGTCGACGATGCGGATGTCGCGGGCGCCGAGGCGCGCCCGCGTCTGCTCGTCGAGGGGGCCCGCGAGGTCTGCGAAGAACACCACGTCGTCGCTCCACTGTCGGAGCAGCTGGACCTGGTGCAGTGACATCGGTGAGATGGCGATCACACCCAGGCGCCGATCGCGCACCTCCCAGCCGTGGCAGTACGGGCAGTGCAGGACATTCGTTCCCCAGTGTTCCGATAGTCCGGGGATATCGGGCAGGCGATCGGTGATGCCGGTTGCGACGATCAGGCTGCGCGTGACATACGACGTCGCGGTGTCGGTCGTGACTCGCAGTTCGTCTGGCACATCATCGACGCGCGTGACCGAGGCATCCGCGAATTCGACGCCGAAGGCGGATGCGTCGGCGCGACCGATGCGCAACAGTTCAGCGGGGTCGATGCCCTCGTGACCCAGAACGGCGTGCATGTGTGCGGCGAAGCGGTTGCGGGGTGTACCGGCATCGATGACGAGGACGCGGCGGCGGGCGCGGCCCAGCATGAGCGAGCCGCTGAGACCGGCGACGCCCCCGCCGATGATGATCGTGTCCCAGAGTTCGGCCGAAGAGTCGGTGACTGATGTCTGCATGACCCCAGCGTGCAGTCATGGGTGTCAGAATGGCAAACAGGTTTGCGGTATTGGCAAGTCGGGAAGCGTGGGCGATATGGCGGATGGACTGGATCAGGTCGGCGTGCGACTTCGTGCGGCGCGTCATGCGCGCGGGTGGACGCTCGAAGAGGTGGCCGCGCGGGCACAGATGTCGGTGAGCACGCTGTCTCGGCTCGAGTCTGGCAAGCGTCAGGCGAGCCTGGAGTTGCTGGTGCCGCTGACCCGTCAGCTCGGGGTGCGGATCGACGACCTGGTGGCCGCGCCGACGGTCGACCCTCGCGTGCGCCGGTCGGTCATTCGTCGGGATGGCATGGTCATCGCTCCGCTCGCGCCCGAGGGCTCAGCCGTGAACACGTACAAGATCACGTATTCGCCTGATCCGAACGGATGCTCCGAGCTGCGCGTGCACGATGGCTACGAGTGGCTGTATGTCATCGCGGGGAGGTTGCGATTGCGGCTCGGTGAGCAGGACCTCGTGCTGGCGCGGGGCGAGGCGGCCGAGTTCGATACCCGCATCCCGCATGCGATGGGCGCAACGGGCAACCGTCCCGCGCAGATCATCAGCATCTTCAACGAGGTCGGCATCCGCATGCACACCCACGGCGCGCCGGAGGGTGATGACGTTCCCTGAGCCGGTCACTTCGGACGGGCTCAGTGACCGGGGGCTCAGTGCTCTTTGGGTCTGTCGAAGGGAACGCCGGAATCGCGCACGCCGAGCGGGCAGGATGCAGCGGGTCATTTTCGACAGGCGCAGCGACCGGAGGCTCCGCGACCGGAGCGGGCGCGGCGGACGGGCGCGGCGGACGCGATGCCTAGAACGGTGGTGGGTCCGTGTTCGGCGTGAAGGGACCAGCGCGGGTGGGGGTTTGTCGATGTAGATGTGACCACCGGGTGAGGTCCATTCGAGGATTCCGCCGCCGAGTTGTCGGACGGTCCACGCGGTTTCGCCTTTGAGGGTGTGGTGGCGTTTGCAGAGACACGCGAGGTTGCAGACGTCGGTTTCTGCCACCGAGGGCGTAGTCGAGACTGTGGTCTCGGTCGCACCGGTGGGCGGGTTGTCGGCATCCAGGGGAATCGGCAGTGCTGATCACGGGCGCGGAGGAACCGTTTCATGTCGGCGGACGGCGTATACCGGTCGACGGCGAGCACACACCCGGTGATCGGGTCGGCGAGGACGCGGTCCCATCCGGTCGCGTGTCCCGCGAGTTGCCGGGCCGTGGCGGGGTCGATCGGGCACCGTCCGACCAGTTCGGCGGGCTCGTCCGTGACTCCGGCCAACGCGAGGGCGGGGATGGTGACGTTCACGATCGCTTGGATCGACCCGAGTCCACCGAACCCGTCCGAGAACCCCGCACCCGTTTCCACGGAGGGATTCGTCGTCAGCATCATGTCCGCGACGAGGTCGGCACGGATCTGATCGATCGTGCGGGCATCAGACGGGTCGGCGTTCTTGATCGCCTTGGCCTGCTGCGTGATGAGCAATACGATGGTTCCAGCACCACCACCAAAAACGTGGCCAGTTGTATTAGTTGTAGCAGTTTGTTCTGCTAGCTCAACAATCTTCAACAACTGAGTGA